>JAEUJP010000862.1 GCA_016793725.1 Myxococcaceae bacterium
CAGGCTGGGCGCGTCGCCGACGATGACGCCGCCGACCTCGAGCTCGTGAAACGCGCGGCGCACCTTCTTCAGGTCGTTCGTGAACAGGCCGGCCTGCAGACCGTACGCCGAGTCGTTCGCGAGCCTCAGCGCCTCGTCGAAGTCGGCCACCCGCGACACGGCGACGACCGGCCCGAACACCTCTTCGCACCAGACCTTCGAGGTGCGCGGCGGCTCGAGCAGAATCACGGGCTCGAGCAGCCGGCCGTTGCGCTGCACCACCCCGCCCGCCTCTTTCACCCAGGCCTCGATGCGGGTCGCCGCGGTGTCGTCGATGACGGGGCCGACCTGCGTGGCGTCGAGCGCCGGGTCGCCGACCTTCAGCGCGCGGGTCTCTTCTCGAAAGGCGCTCAGAAACGCGTCGAACACGGGCGCCTCGACGACGACGCGCTGCACCTTGATGCACACCTGCCCGGCCGACCCGAACGCCGACAGGGCGAGGCGCTTCGCCGCATGGCGCACGTCGGCGTCGGCGCACACGATGGCGGCGGCGTTGCCGCCCAGCTCGAGCACGGCCTTGCCCGCGGCCTTCGACTTGAGGTGCCAGCCGACCTTCGCGCTGCCGGTGAACGACAGCACGCGCACGCGGGGGTCGGTGGCGAGCAGTTCGGCGACGGCGTTGTCGCACGGCAGCACCTGCAGCGCCGCGGGGTCGGCGCCCGCCTCGAGCGCGAGCTCGCCCAACATCAACATCGGGCTCGGTGACTGCGGCGGGGGCTTCACGATGATGGGCGCGCCGACGGCGAGCGCGGGCGCCACCTTGTGGGCGCCGAGGTTCAGCGGGAAGTTGAACGGCACGACGCCGACGACGACGCCCGCGGGAAAGCGGCGGGTCTCGCACTCGAGGCCGGCGTTCGTGGGCACGGTGTCGACCGGCAAGGTGCGACCGCCGAACGACGAGAGCTCTGCGGCGGCGAGCGTGAACGTCTCGATGCAGCGCGAGACCTCGAAGCGCGCGGCGGTGATGGGCTTGGCCGACTCGTGGCAGATGATCTGCGCGAGCGCTTCGGCGCGCGCGCGAAGGCCCGCGACCATGCGCTCGAGCACGGTGCGGCGCGCGTGGGTCGGCGAGGCCTGCAACCGGGCCCGCGCGGCGTGGGCGAACGCGAGCGCTTCTTCGGCCTGCCCCCTCGAGGCCTGGGCCGCGGTGTCGACGACGCGCCCGTCCCACGGTGACTTCACCTCTTGGGCGCGCTCGCCATCGCGAAACGTGCCGGCGAGCAGGAGCTTTCGAGCCATGCCCGTTTTCTACTGCGAGCGCTCGGGCACTTCTTTCAAATCTGAGTCGACGAAGTTGCCCTCGCGGTCGAGGCCGCCGCCGAGCTTCTCGGCCTGGCGCTGCTCTTCTCTCTTCTTCGCGGCGTCGAGCTCGTTCTGAAACCGTCGGGCCTCGGCCTCGATGGCCTCGCGGCGCTTCTCGTAGCTCGCGGTGACGGCCTCGTCCCACGCGGCGTTGCCGCGCTGCAGGGCCTCGCGCTGCTTCTTCTCGCGCTCGCAGCGCACCGGGTCTGACTTGCACACCGCGCGGCGCTCGGCGATCTCGGCAGAGAGCTCTTCGAGCTGCGTGTCGACCTTGTCGCGCGCCTCGAGCTCGATCACCTTCGAGCGGCCCTTGCCCTTGCGCGGGGTCTTGCCGACGTCGATCACCTTGTAGCCCTTGAGGGCGGCCTCGGGCAGCGGCGCCTCGTCGCGCTGCTTCTGCGAGACCCGCTGCTGCTCGAGCGTCTGCTCGTCGAGCAGCTCGCGGCGCTCGCGCTGCCAGAGCTTCATCGCGCGATCGAGATCATCGAACGCTTCGCGCAGCTGCGAGGCGCGAGGGCGAACCACTTCGATGACGTTCGTTCGGCCCGTGCCGAGCGTGTCGGGCCACCCGGGCGAGGCCGAGAGCGCGAGAACCAGCGTGAGCCACATCGACGCGCGAGCTTAGCGTCAGGTGGGCGGTGGAAGCAGCGTGCGCAGGGTACGGCAGGTGGTGCCGGCGCCGGCGTCGAGGCTGCAGTCTTGGCTCACCTCGACGGGCGCGACGGTGGCGCCCATGTCGACGCAGGCCGTCGGCGGCCGGCGCATGCCGGTCGGCAGGCGGGTCACCGAGTCGACGTTGCCGGCCCAGGTCTCGGTGAAGAGCATGTAGTCGGAGGCGACGCCCGTGTAGGCGAACGGCACGATGACGGGCTGGGGTATGGCCCCACCGAGCCGCGTGACGTCGACGCCGTACATCGTGAAGCGGCCGCCCTTCTCGAGCTGCAGCGGGTCATCGAGCGCGGTCGACGCCGCCTTCACGTCGGCGCACGTCACGCTGCCACCGTCGCGACCGGTCTTGCTCACCCACCGGGTGGTGATGACGCCGAGGCCGCTCGCGCCGGCCCACGGGCTCGAGTCGTACTCGATGCGCAGCGCGACCGGCTTGTTGAAGCGCATACACTTGTTTTCGGGCCCACACTGCGGCAGCGGGCGCTCGTCGAGAAAGTTCTGCGGCCCGAAGCAGTCTTGCTGCTTCACGCAGGCCATGCCGCACTTCGCGCAGTCGCCCCACGTGCCGGCATCGGGCACCGGGCAGGTGGCCTGGCCGGCGCAGTCGACGTCTTCGCAGTCGGTCTTGCCGTTGCCGTCGTCGTCGAGGCCGTTGCCGCACACCTCGCGCGGCAGCACCGGAGTGCCGCTGCACGCGGCGAAGAACGCCAGCACCACGAGCCCGCGGGTCACGGGCATTTGCCACCGCAGCTGCGGCTCGAGGGCACGCAGACCGACTGGCCGCTCATGCCGGTGAGGCCGAGGCACACGAAGCCCTGCGGGCACTCGGAGCCGGTCTGGCAGAAGCGCAGGCAGAAGCGGCCGTCGTCGACCTGCACGCAGGTGCCGCCGCCACACTCGCTGGGGCTGCCGCACGCGACGCAGTGCGGGAAGGCGGTCTTCGCCGAGACGCACTCGAGGCGCATGGTGTCGCAGGTCTCGCAGGTGCGGCAGCTCGCGCTGCTCTGGCAGATGCGGGCGGTGCCGACCATGGGGCCCTCACACTGCTTCGTCGTGGCGTTGCAGCGCTGGTCTGAGGCGCAGCCGTTGTGCGCCGAGCAGCCGGCGCGGCACTTGTAGCGGCCGCCGACCATCTGGCAGGTCTCGCCGAGGGCGCACTCGTTGTCGGTCGCGCACTGGGGCTTGCAGCGGCCGCGTGCGGGCACCCAGTCGGTGCAGTCGGAGGCGAGCCGGGCGCACTCGACCTCGCCGAGGCCGCCGGGCAGGCAGATGGGCGCGGGCTCGGTCGACGCGGCGCACTTGGCGACGGGGTTGCCGCCGCGCACGGCAGCGCACGAGAGGCCGCCGTCGGCGCTGTTCTTGGGCTTGCAGGCGCCCTCGTCGCAGACGAGGTTGTTGAGGCAGGGCACGCTGTCGCTCCAGGTGGTGCAGCCCGAGCCGGCCTCACGCTCGCAGGTGCGCACGCCATTGCCGTCGCAGATCTTGGCGCCCTCGGTGCAGGCGTAGCAGCTCGAGGTGCCGCACGAGGTGGGGGGCGCGCAGAAGCTGTTCGCGGTGCAGTCGTTGTCGCGCACGCAGTCGTCGAGCGGCTGGCAGACGCGGTTGATGCACCGCAGGTCGGAGCTGCCGCAGTCGGCGTCGATCGCGCAGTCGGTGACGCAGATCTTGACGCGGGGGTCGCAGGTGGTGCCGAACGGGCAGACCTGCTCGATGGCGACGCAGCGGCCCTGGCCGGGGTCGCAGCGCTGGGTCGAGTCGGCGCACTCGGCGTCGTTGTTACAGGTGGTGCCGAGGTCGGGCGTACAGCCCTTGAAGTTGCGGCAGGTGGCGATCTGCCCCGGGAAAGAGGTCTCTGAGGGCCAGCACTGCTTGGCGCCCTCTTTGTCTTCGCAGGTCGCGCCGCGGGGGCAGTCGGAGCTCGACTCGCACGCCTTGCCGCAGAACTTCAGCATCAGGTTCGTATCGGTGATGCAGTTGTCGCCGGCGCCGCCACACTCGTTGTTCGCGGCGCAGACCTCGCAGAACGACTTCAGGGGCCGGCAGGCGCGAATCGAGGGGTCGCAGTACTGGGCGTTGCCGCACTCGGAGTCTGCCTTGCAGCCCGCGATCTCGTCGACGCAGAGGCCCGTGTAGTTGTTGCAGTAGCGCGGGGCGGCCATCGGGTCAGTGGGCTTGCAGCTGTCGTCGGTGAGGCAGATGCACTGGCGACGAATTTTGTCGCAGCGCAGCGTGCCGCACTCGGCGTCGACGTTGCACGCGCGGCCGACGAACTCGATGGGGCCGGCGTCAGGGAGCGGCGGAGTGGGACGGCGGCCGGAGCACGCAGAGAGACCTGCGAGCACGAGCCCGACACCGATGGCGCATGGGGAGCGAAACAAGGCCGGAGGCTCTTACCGAAAGCCTCCCCGCCGAGCAATTGGGGACGGCTGCTTTTACCGGTTCATGCCGCCGAGGAACTCGGCGTTCGACTTGCTCGACCTGATGTGCTTCAGGACGAACTCCATCGCGTCGATGGGGGTGAACGGGTGCAGCACCTGCCGCAGGGCGGTGATGCGCACGAGATCGGCGGGGGTGAGCAGCAGCTCTTCTTTGCGCGTGCCCGACTTGTTGATGTCGAGGCAGGGGAAGATGCGCTTCTCGAAGAGCTTGCGGTCGAGCACGATCTCGCTGTTACCGGTGCCCTTGAACTCTTCGAAAATCACCTCGTCCATTCGGCTGCCGGTGTCGATCAGCGCCGTGCCGATGATGGTGAGCGAGCCGCCCTCTTCGATGTTGCGGGCCGCGCCGAAGAAGCGCTTCGGCCGGTGCAGCGCGTTGGCGTCGACGCCGCCCGAGAGAATTTTGCCCGAGGCGGGTACGACGGTGTTGTAGGCGCGCGCGAGGCGGGTGATGGAGTCGAGCAGGATGCAGACGTGGTGCTTCTGCTCGGCGAGGCGCTTGGCCTTGTCGATCACCATCTCGGCGACCTGAACGTGGCGGGTGGCGGGCTCGTCGAACGTCGACGACACGACCTCGCCGCGCACGCTGCGCTGCATGTCGGTCACCTCTTCGGGCCGCTCGTCGACGAGCAGAACGATGAGGTAGATCTCGGGGTGGTTGTGGCTGATGGCGTGCGCGATGTTCTGCAGCAGCACCGTCTTGCCGGCCTTCGGGGGCGCGACGATGAGGCAGCGCTGGCCGAGGCCGATGGGGCAGAACATGTCGATGATGCGCGTCGTCATCTCTGACGAGTCGTGCTCGAGCTTGAGCTTCTTCGTCGGGTAGAGCGCGGTGAGGTTGTCGAAGAGAATGCGCTCGCGCACGTCGGCCGACTGCGGGTCGACGAGGTTGATCTGCTCGACCTTCTGCAGGGCGAAGAACTTCTCGCCCTCGCGGGGCTGGCGAATGGGGCCGGTGACGGTGTCGCCGGGGCGCAGGTTGAAGCGGCGCACCTGCGAAGGCGAGACGTAGATGTCGTCGGCGCTGGGCTGGTAGTCGGAGTCGGGGCTGCGCAGGAAGCCGTAGCCGTCGCTCAAGAGCTCCATCACACCTTCGGCGGTGACCTCGTAGCGCTTCTCGGCGACGTTGCTCAAGATGGCGAAGAGGAGTTCCTGCTTCTTGAGGCCCTGGCTGTCTTCGACGCCGAGGTTGTGGGCCATCTTCGAGAGCTCGGTGATCTTCATTCGCTTCAGATCGGTGAGCTTCAGCTTCTGGAGCGGCTCGCCCTCGGGCACCTCTTTGAGCTCGGGGGCCTCGGGAGCGGGCGGCGCGGGGGGCAGCTCGGCGGCGGGGCTCTCGTCGCCCGAAGCGGCGGCCTCTTGAATGTCGTCGTCGCGAACCGGGCGCGGCACGGCGGTGAGCACGGGGCGCGGGGCCGAGGCCTTGGTGGTGTCTTGGGCGGCGGCCTCGCCGGCGTCTGCGGCGGGCTCGCCTTCGCTCTCGGTGCGGCGGCGGGTCGGGCGACGCTTCTTGGGCTCGTCTTCAGATCGCGATTTGGGCATTGGAAAAACGCTCGAGCGGCGTGAGGAACCAGCGCCTGCAGAGCTGGGCGCACCCTATTGAGTCGACGCGGTGGCGTCAACTGGCGATATGACCCGCGCGCATGGCGGCCGCTGATCGGATCCAGAAGCTTCGCGAAGAGATCGCGTACCACAATCACCGCTACTACACGCTCGACGCGCCCGAGATCAGCGATGCGACGTACGACAAGCTGATGAACGAGCTGATCTCGCTCGAGCAGGCGAACCCGGCGCTGGTGACGCCCGACTCGCCGACGCAGCGGGTGGGCGGCGCGCCGCTCGAGAAGTTCACGAAGGTGACGCACCGGCAAGCCATGTTGTCGCTCGGCAACGTGTTCGACGACGCCGAGCTGACCGAGTTTCACGAGCGGGTCGCCGAGAAGCTGGGGGCCGACGTCGAGTACGTCTGCGAACCGAAGATGGACGGGCTGGCCATCGAGCTCATCTACGAGAACGGCCGGTTCGTGCAGGGCAGCACGCGCGGCGACGGCACGATCGGCGAAGACGTGACGGCGAACCTGCGCACGCTGCGCAACCTGCCGCTCGAGCTGAAGGGCAAGACGCTGCCGAAGCTGCTCGAAGTGCGGGGCGAGGTGTTCATTCGCAAGGCCGACTTCGTGAAGATGAACCAGCAGCGCGAGGCGGCGGGTGAGCCGACGTTCGTGAACCCGCGCAACTGCGCGGCGGGGTCGCTGCGGCAGCTCGACCCGAAGCTGACGGCGCAGCGGCCGCTGTCGGTGTACCTGTACGAGGTGGGCGTGCTCGACGGCGTCGAGTTCGAGGGCCACGTCGAGAAGCTGAAGTGGCTCGAGGCGGCGGGGCTGCCGGTGAACCCGAGGCGCTACGAGGCGAAGGGGCTCGAGGGGGTGCGGGAGGCGTACCAGAAGCTGCTCGCCGACCGGCACGCGCTGCCGTACGAGATCGACGGGCTGGTGGTGAAGGTGGCGTCTGAAGACGGGCGGCTGCGGCTGGGTCAGGTGTCGAAGAGCCCGCGGTGGGCGGTGGCGTACAAGTTCCCTCCGGAAGAGGTCGAGACGCTGGTCGAGAAGATCGACGTGCAGGTGGGGCGCACGGGGGCGCTGACGCCGGTGGCGTTCTTGAAGCCGGTGTTCGTGGGCGGGGTGACGGTGTCGCGGGCGACGCTGCACAACGAAGACGAGGTGGCGCGCAAAGACGTGCGCGAGGGCGACTGGGTGTTCTTGCGGCGGGCGGGCGACGTGATCCCCGAGGTGGTGAAGGTGATCGAGGCGCGGCGCAGCGGGGCCGAGAAGAAGTTCGAGATGCCGAAGCAGTGCCCGGTGTGCGGGGCGAAGGTCGAGCGGGCCGAAGGCGGAGCGATCGCGCGGTGCACGGGCGACGCATGCCCGGCCCAGCTGGCGGGCGGCATTCGGCACGCGGCGACGCGCACGGCGCTCGACATCGATGGGCTGGGCGACAAGCTGGTGGAGCAGCTGATTCTGCACGGGCTGGTGAAGCGGGTGGCCGACCTGTACGCGCTGACGGCCGAAAAGCTGATGGAGCTCGAGCGGCTGGGCGAGAAGAGCGCGCAGAACCTCGTCGAGGCGATCGCGCGGTCGAAGCAGACGACGCTGCGGCGGTTCATCTACGCGCTGGGCATACCGCAGGTGGGTGAGGCGACGGCGAAGGCGCTGGCCGAGCACTTCATGGCGGTCGAGCCGCTGCTCGGGGCATCGCGGGAGCAGCTGCAGGCGGTGAAAGACGTGGGGCCCGAGGTGGCGAGAGAGATTCACGAGTTCTTCGCCGATGCGAAGAACCGCGACGCCGTGCTGGCGCTGGTGGCGGCTGGGGTCGTGGCGGCGCCGCCCGAGAAGACGGCGGGAGGGCCGTTCACGGGGAAGACGATCGTGATCACTGGGACGCTGTCGAAGATGTCGCGCGACGAGGCGAAGGAGCAGATCGAGCGCCGCGGGGGGAAGGTCTCGGGGTCGATCTCGAAGAAGACCGACTTTCTGGTGGCGGGCGAAGATGCGGGCTCGAAGCTGACGAAGGCGAAAGAGCTCGGCGTCAAGGTGCTCGACGAGGCTCAGTTCTCGGCGCTGCTGTAGGGCACGGAGGACCGACCGACCGACCGACCGACCGACCGACCGACCGACCGACCGACCGACCGACCGCCCGACCGACGGCCGACAGGAACCGGCCTGGTTTTGCTGCGCGTGGCGCGTTGGCTTCCACCGAGCTGGCGCGATCGGGCGCACGGCCATGGCTCACCGTCGCTTGCGCTTCGATGCTCTCCCCGTGTGGCTCGTCGCGTGCGAACGCCGTGGCGAACCGCTGCGACTGCGCCGCTCACGCGACGTGGCAGGGTTTACCTACCTACGTTCGACCAAAAACCCTGCCACGTCGCTGCAGCGACCACCAGACGCCCGGGCTGCTGCCACGGTGCGCATCTGACACGCGCACACGCACGGCCGGCCGTCGCCTGTGTGCCGTCGGTCGTGCGCGGCCCTGCGCAGCCCGAAAGGGCGCCGTCAGGCGCGGCGAAGCCGCTGCGCGGAGCAGGCCGCCGGTGGCAACGACCTCAGCGCCCGAGCGTCGCGTAGCCAGGCTCGGCGGGGCCCATCGTGGTCTCGCGGTAGCGCAGCCCCGAGCCCTGCACGCAGTACTGATACGTGCTCTCGCTGCCGGCCGGAGCCGACGGTGACGACTCCGCCGGCGGTGGTGAACGTCGTCGCCGAGCCGATCGGCGCCGTGTCCGAATGCGAGCAGAGGCAGCTGTTCGTGCCGTGGCACGTCGCCTGAGCCCCCGCGTTGCCGAGGGCCGTCTGCACCGCCGCGCACCCGGTCGGTGCGCGCTGCGCCGAGACGGTGAGGTTGCCCGTGAGGGTGAGTGTCGCGCTGCGGTGCACGGCGCCGGTCGCGCCGCTGCCGGTGAAGTCGAGCGTGCCGTTCACGGTGCCGGCCGGGCTCGTGAGCGTGAACGTACCCGCCCGCGGCTCCGCACGCCGTCTGCAGCGGGCAGGAACAGCCGCAGTTCGACGTCGTGCCGTTCACCTGCTGAGGCTGACACGTGCCGGCACCTCCGGCGCTGCCCGACGAGCCCCCCCCCGCAGGACCCGAACCGGCCGAAAACCATCGGGCGCCTACGGCAGCGTCACTTCGTTCGAGACGAACCGACCGGTGACGGCATCGACGCCCGCCAGCCCCTTCGCCGCGAGCACCACCTTCACCTTCGCCTTCGGGGCCACGCCCGAGTACTGAAACGGGCCCCACTTCAGCTCGCCACCCGGCTGCGCCTTCGCGTCGCCGACGATGCGCTCTTCGCCGGCCCCGACCGTCGTGAAGTACTCGGGCTTCACCGTGGGGTCGAACTTCGCCATCGAGCGGTCGTCGAACGTCGACTTCGCCGCCGGCGTCAGCTCGAGCGACGACGGGCCCAGGTTCGCGTCGTGCAGCACCTTCACCGGCTTGCCGCCGCAGTTCTTGAGGCCGAGCCGCAGCTCACTGCCCTTCACGTACAGGCGCAGCTCGATGGGCTGCTTCGTCGTGCACGCCGACGAGCCGACCACGCGCGCATCGTAGACGTACGCCTCGCCCTTCTTCTCTGCTTCGGTGACGGGCCAGGCCGCCAACATCAGCGACGCCAGCGCGTAGCTTCTGGTCGCTGCGTTCGTGTTCTCGCGCCGGAGGCACGAGCTCACCGCTTGCGAATCTCGACGCGGCGGTTCGCGGCCCAGGCGGCCTCATCGCCACCCGACGACGCAGGCCGGTTTTCGCCGTAGCCGACGGTCTCGATGTCGCTGTCTTTCACGCCGAGGTCCATCAGGTAGCGCTTCACCGACGCCGCGCGGCGGTTCGACAGCTGGAGGTTGAACTCTTCGGTGCCGCGCTCGTCGGCGTGGCCCTCGAGCGTCACCTTCGTGTTCGGCGCCGCCTTGATGCAGTCGGCGAGCGTGTTGAGCGTCTGCTGACCCGACGCGCTCAGCTTGTGCTCGTTGAAGTCGAACCGCACCGGCGCCCAGGGGCTGCCCGGCTCGGTCGCCGGCGCGCTGCATGACGCGCCGCCGCTCTTCGACACGCAGCGGCCGCCCTTGCAGTCTTCACCGCTGCCGCAGTCGCTCACGTCTTTGCACGTGCCCGGCTCTCTGCCGCTCGCCTCGACACACTTGCCGCCGTTGCACTTCTTGTTGGGGCCACACGAGCCATCGTCTTTGCACTCGGGCTTCGGCACACACTTGTTCGCGTCGCACACGAAGCCGGCCTTGCAGTTCGTGTCGGTGGCGCACTCTTTACACTCGCCCTGAACGCAGACCTCGCCGTGCTCCTTGCACTGGTCGTCGCTCTCGCACTTCGGGTACGTCGGAGGACAGCCGGCAAGCGCCGCGGTCAGAACGGCACACGCCGTGACGCGGGAAAAAACACGTGTAGGGAAGCTGCGGCTCATCGGCCCCTCCAGATGCGCGGAACGACGTGTGGGTAGCAGCCATTCCTCAAGGGGGCAAGGTGTTTGCACACCCCTCACCCATCGCCAAGGAGGCGCGGCAGAATGGACACAGTGACGACCGGAAGGAGCACCATGCCCTCGCAGACCGTTCTCATCGTCGATGACGAGAAGAACATTCTTCTCACGCTGAATCAGGCACTTCAGCTCGAGGGGTACAAGACCGAGCTGGCGGCGGGCGGTCAGCTCGCCATCGACGTGCTGGGCTCGCGGCCGGTCGACGCCGTGGTGATGGACGTGAAGATGCCCGACCTCGACGGCATCACGGTGCTCGAGCGCATTCGTGCGCTGCGCCCCGACCTGCCGGTCATCATGATGAGCGGCCACGGCACCATCGACACCGCGGTTCGCGCGACGCAGCTCGGCGCCCGCGACTTTCTCGAGAAGCCCATCTCACGCGACCGCCTGCTCGTGGCGCTGCGCAACGCGCTCGAGCACCAGGCCGTCGTTCAAGAGCTGACCACGCTGCGGCAAGAGGTCGGCCGCTACGAGATGGTCGGCTCGGCGAAGGCGATGGAGAAGATCTACGCCCTGATTCGCCGCGCCGCGCCGAGCGAGGGCCGCGTGCTCATCACCGGCGAGAACGGCTCGGGCAAAGAGCTCATCGCCCGCGCGATTCACCAGCACAGCAAGCGCAAAGACGCTCCGTTCGTGAAGCTGAACTGCGCGGCGGTGCCGCACGAGCTCATCGAGAGCGAGCTGTTCGGCCACGAGAAGGGCGCGTTCACCGGCGCGTTCGCGGCGCGCAAGGGCAAGTTCGAGCTCGCGCACGAAGGCACCCTGTTTCTCGACGAGGTCGGCGACATGCCGGCGCAGATGCAGGCGAAGCTGCTGCGCGTGCTGCAAGAGGGTGAGCTCGAGCGCGTGGGCGGCACCGACACGCTGAAGGTCGACGTGCGCGTCATCGCGGCCACGAACAAAGATCTCGAAAAAGAGATCGAGGCCGGCCGCTTTCGCGAAGACCTCTACTTTCGCCTGAACGTCGTTCAGATTCACTCGCCGCCGCTGCGCGAGCGCAAAGAAGATCTGCCGGCGCTGATCGACACCTTCCTCGCCGAGGCGTGCCGCACGAACGGCCGCAAGCCGCTGAAGGTCTCGTACGAGGCGATGGCGCTGATGAGCGCGTACGACTTCCCGGGCAACGTGCGCGAGCTGAAGAACCTCGTCGAGCGGCTGGCGATTCTGTGCGAGGGCCCGACGGTGTCGGCGGCCGACGCCGAGGCGATGTTGCCCCGGCGCAAGGGTGCAGCGCCGAGCATGCTGACGGCGGCGATGGCGGCCGATTCGGTCGTGGTGCCGACGCCCGCGCCGCCGCAGCCGCGGTTCCGCGCCGACAAGCCCTTTCGCGACCAGGTCGAAGAGGCCGAGCGTGAGATCATTCTCGCGGCGCTGCAGTACACGCGCGACAACGCGACCGAGGCTGCGCGGCTGCTCGACCTCGAGCGCGGGCACTTCTACAAGAAGATGAAGTCGCTCGGCCTCAAGCGCTCGGGCGGCGAGACGATGGCGGCGGCCGAGGCGACGGGCAGCGAGGTGCCGCCTCCGACGCCGGTGTGACGTAGCGCTGGCAGCAGAGCGTGTCGCAACGTACGGTCCGCAGCGATGCGGCACCTCGTCTTCGCCACCCTGCTCTGCGCCGCGTGCGCGACGTCGAAGGCGAATGCGCCCCAGAACGTCGGCGAGTCGAAGCCGGCCGCCCGCGGCACGCTCTTCGATCGCCTCGGCGGCAGGCCGGCGATCGAAGCCGTGATCGACGACTTTTTCGGCCGCGTCTCTCGAGACGAGCGCATCAACGCGTCGTTCGCGGGCGCACACCTGCCGCGGCTGCGGCAGCGGCTCGTCGAGCAGGTCTGCGCGGCGAGCGGCGGGCCGTGCACCTACTCGGGCCGCGACATGAAGACGGTGCACGCCGGCATGGGCATCACGGGCGCCCAGTTCGACGCGCTCGTCGGCCACCTGGTCGCCACGCTCGACAAGCTCGAGGTGCCCGAGAAGGAAAAGGCCGAGCTGCTGTCGGTGCTGGGCCCGATGCGTGGGGACATCGTGGAGGAACCGTGAGCACCTCGGTCACGCCCACCGAGCCGACGGTTCCCGAGATCGAGCCGCTCGCGCAGTACCTGAACCACTTTCGTCTCGACAAAGAGCTGGCGTCGGGCGGCATGGGCGCGGTGTACCTGGGCTTCGACGAGTCGCTGCAGCGGCCGGTCGCCATCAAGCTGATTCGCCCCGAGCTCGCGCGCGAGCAGGGCTTTCTCGACCGGTTCATTCGTGAGGCCCGCGCGCAGGCGCAGGTGACGCACTCGAACGTGGTGCAGGTGTACTTCGTCGGGCAGGAAAAAGACGTCGTCTTCATCGCGATGGAGCTCGTCGACGGCGGCTCGCTCGCCGGCCAGCGCATCGGGTGGAAAGACGCGCTCAAACACCTGCGCGGGCTCGCCGAGGGCCTGCGCGAGGCGGCGCGACTCAACATCATTCACCGCGACATCAAGCCGGCGAACATCTTGCTCGACCGGTTCGGGCTCGCGCACATCGCCGACTTCGGGCTCGCGGCGCCGGTGTTCTCGCGCGACACGGGCGAGCCGATGAGCAAGACGCCGACGAAGAGCGCCTCGCTGCCGGTGCTGACGCAGGTCGGCAGCGTGATGGGCAGCCCGCCCTACATGAGCCCCGAGCAGGCGCGCGGCGACCAGCTCGACGTGCGCACCGACATCTACGCGCTGGGGGCGACGTTCTACGAGCTCCTGGCGGGCAAGCCGGCGACGTCGGCCGTCACGCTGCTCGAGCTCGAGCGGTTCATGGCGGGGCCGCCTCCGCCGACGATGGTGTCACTGCAGCTCGAGCTGCCGCGCAAGGTCGCGGCGCTGATCGACAAGTGTATGGAGCGCGATCTGAAGAAGCGCTTTCAGACCTACGACGAGCTGATCGAGGCGATCGACGCCGCGGCGCCGCGGCCGATCGTGCCGGCGCCGTCGGTGCCGCGCATGCTGTCGTGGCTCGTCGACGTGGCGGTCTTCGCTGCGGTGGCGCGCGTGTCGCTGCAGATCGTACCGGTGCTCGGCTTTCTCGCGCTGTTCGGGTGGGTGCTGATGGGTGTGCTGGTGGTCGGCTCGACGCCCGGCCAGTGGATGATGAGGCTCAAGCTCAGAAGGCCGCCCGACCTGCCGTCGCCGTTCGCCAACGTGCTGCTGCGCTTCGTGCTGCAGCACGGCTGGCTCGCGTTCGCGTCGTTGACGGTGGCGTCGATCTACCAGAGCTCGGGCACGCTGCCGTTCGTGTACGCGGGCGTGGGCGCCCTGCTCTTTCTGGTCGGCGTGGCGGGCAGCGTGCTCGCGCTGTTCTCGAAAGAGCGGCGCACGCTCGCCGACCGGCTGAGCGGCACGCGCGTGCTCGTCGACGTCGGGGGCGCCACGGCATGAGACGGCTCTTCACCGCAGTGCTCCTCGCGGCCGGGGTCGCGTCGGCCGAGACCTGGGTGGTGGCGCCGCGGCCACACGGCGCGGTGCGCTTCAAGGTCGAAGGCCCGATCGACGACGTGAACGGCGAGACGCGGCAGCTGTCGGGCAGCCTCGAGCTCGACCCCACAAACCTCGCGGCGACGCGCGGGGTGGTCGCCGTCGAGCTGTCGCAGCTTCGCACCGGCATCGACGAGCGCGACCGCGACATGCGCGTCGAGTTTCTCGCGGTCGCCCGCTTCCCTTTCGCGATTCTGCAGGTCGACCGGCTCGAGCGCCCCTCGGCGGCCGCGCTCTCGGTCGATCAGACGGTCGACGCCGAGGCGGTGGGCAGCTTCGAGGTGCACGGCGTGCGGCGGCAGCTGCGCTTCGGGGTGAAGCTCAAGCTGACGGCCGAGAGGCGCATCTGGGTGAGCGGCGTGTTCGAGGTGCCGTTCGCCGACTACGGCGTGCCGCGGCCGCAGCGGCTGTTCTTGAAGCTCGGCGACACGGCCGACGTGAGGTT
>JAEUJP010000871.1 GCA_016793725.1 Myxococcaceae bacterium
GAAGCGCCGCCTGCAGTCGCAGCTCCGCCGGCGGTCGCGCCGCCGCCGGCGGCCGCGGCGCCACCCCCTGCGGTGCCGCCGTCTTCGTTCGTAGCAGGGCCACTGCAGGCAGAGAGCACGACGAGCACGGCGCAGCGCAGACGGTTCATGGGGTCGGTGAGTTGAGAATGAAGAAGATGCTCTTGAAGTAGAGGTTCAGCCCGCGCAGCAGGTAGGTGAAAAACGGCCACACGAGCATCGACCCGCCGATGAGAATGGCGTGTGACAACATCGTGTACTCGAGCATCGCCTGGCCGCGCTTCAGCCGGGCCGCGAGGCGCCGTGTCACCGAGAGCTTCACTGCGTGTCCTTACAGGTCTTCTTGCACTCTTCGATCATCTTGTCGCAGTGGATCTTGCAGCCCGCCGCGTTGCCCTTCGACTTCTTCGCGCACGCGTCGGTACAGACCTTCGCCGTCTCGACGCAGTCTTTTTCACACTGCTCGTCGGCCAGCGCCGCACCCGCCCACAACGTCACCGCCAGCATCAGGGCTCTCATTTTTTCCTGTCCTCCTCGGCGTTCAGCTTGCACTGCTCTCTGCAGCCCGGGCCCGTGGCCGTGCACGACCCCCGGCACTTGTCGGCCTCGGCCTTGCCGTACATTTTTTCGCACGTCTGCTGACAGTGCTTCACGACGTCGGCGCAGCGCACGTCGCACGGGTCTGCGCCGCGCCCGCCCGTCAGCACCAGCGCCACCGTCAGCCACACCGTCATGGAGCCCCCATGCCCGGCGCCGTCGTCACGTACACCGCGACCTTCTCGCCGGGGTCTCGCCGAATCGCGACCTGCAGCGAGCTGCCGGCGCGCTCGGCGGCGAGGCGCGGCTCACCCTGCTCTTCGGTGCGCTTCACCTGCCACCCGTTGCCCTCGAGGCCGCTTCGCCACGCGGCCGTGACCTGCTCGAGGCTCTGGTTCGCGTAGGTCGCGAGCCACACCTGCCGCTTGTCGGGGCCCCCGCCGAGGTCGAAGCCGAGCGTGCTCTCGGCGCCCGCGATGTTCGGCACACCGGCCGGAGGCGCCGCGCCGCCCGCGAGCATCTTTTCGGGCAGGCTCGTCGAGGGGAACACGAGCGTCTCGCCGCTCTGCCGAATCACCGAGACGAGGTGCATGCGGCGGTCGGGCAGGTCAAGGTAGCCTGCGTAGCCGGCGTGCTCGCTGTACTGGTGCGAGACGGGCATCACGCCCTTGTCGACGAGCTCTCTCTCGTAGAACGACAGCACCTGCTCGACGCTGTCTTTCGTCGAGAACCACGCGACGTCGAGCTCATCGGCCGACGAGATGGGCCGCACGTGCGCGCCCGGGTACGGCGGCAGCCCCTGCACGGCGGCGAGCTTCACGAGGCCGCTCTTGTCGTCGAGCTCGGGCGACGAGCCCACCTCGCCGCCGGCGGCCTCTTCGAGCGCCTGCCGCGCCTTCTCGTCTTCGGCCTCGCGACGAAAAGCGAACGTGGTGCCGAGCACGGTGCCGAGCACGGCGGCGCCGACGAGCACGCGCAGCGGCCTCATCACCAGTTCCTCCGGCCCATGTAGAACTCGCCGCGGGCGGCGGCCGACTGCTGCACGGGGTTCTGGGCCCAGTCGCGCCACGGTGACGGGTGATGCCCGTCGACGAGCGGGTTCTGCGTGGTGCGAAACGCGACGTTCGCCTGGGTGAGGTCGTCGGTGAACGGGGTGTCGGCGGGTATGAGCACCTGCGGGCCGATGAGCTGCTGCTGCATCGCGCGCGTCAGGTAGAGCAGCGACATGCCGTACGCGGCCTGGCCGAACATCGTCCAATAGATGCTGTTGACGCGCCGCTGCAGCAGGTTGCGACCGGTGGGGTTCACGTTCTCGACCGTCGCCATCGCCCACGGGTCGTGCAGCACGCTGAACGTATCCATCGTCAGCGGGTAGGTGCTCGCGGCCGAGGCGCCGCGGTGGCCGTGAACGTCGCCCGACCGCTTCGTCGCGCGGGTCGTCTCTTCCTTGCTGAACTCCATGAAGAGGCGCTGCGGCAGCATGTAGTTGAGCACGCCGACGCGGGCCGAGCAGTACACCTCGCCGCCCCGCTGCACGCTGTTCTTCAGCCCGTCGATCATGCCGAACGGGTCGGTGTAGTTGGCGGCGGTGTTCACGTCGATGCCGCACGCGACCTCTTGCGCACGCTCGGTGTCCCAACACGCGTGAGCGGCCACGGCCTTGTGGTGGCGCGAGTCGTTGCAGTCGAAGCTCGGGTCGTACGAGTTGTAGGCGGCCGTGTGGTCGCACCACATGAGGCGCGCGTAGGCGGCGGGCGAGCTGCCGGTGCGCGCGGGCGACGCCTGCGTCTGGCGCGTCTGCACCGCGTTCTTGGTGATGGCCGAGTCGGAGCCCGCCGCGCGGTTGAAGCGCTCGTAGTTGAGGGCGTGCCAGTCCCACGGGGTCGAGACGACCGCCGCCTGCCCCATCAGCAGGTGCCGCAAGAGGTCGTTCAAGAACAGCGTGTAGAGAAAGACGGGCACGAGCACGATCATCATGGCGGCGAGCTCGACCATCGCCGCGCCCCTCCGGAGCCGTCTCAAAACCGGTCCCTCCCGTCGACGGGGCCGCCCATGGCCATCGCGGCGCCGTCGACGTCGCCGGCGGCGCCGAGCACGGTGGC
>JAEUJP010000900.1 GCA_016793725.1 Myxococcaceae bacterium
CTTGAGCGCCGCGCCGAGGGTGCCCTCGGCGTCGCGCACGAACGGGTTTCGATCGTCGAGCACGTAGCCTCCGAGCACGGCGGTGATGGCGCGCTTGATCTGCTCGCTCTTGCCCGGGTGCAGCAGCAGCCGCTGCAATCGCCCGTCGTACCAGCTCTCGACGAACACGCGGAACACGCCGACAGCCTTTTCCATCTGCTGCGCGTAGTCGCTCCAGCCCGGAGCCTCGCCCTCGAGCTCGCGCGAGACGCACTTCGCGGCACGGTGGGCCGACTCGAGCGCGAGGGTCACACCCGAAGAGAACACCGGGTCGAGAAACTCGCTCGCGTTGCCGGTGAGCGCCCACGAGGGCCCGTAGAACGACGTGACCGACGCCGACCAGCTCTCGAGGCGGGTGGTCTTCATCGCCGGGCTCACGTTCGCGAGCCGCTTCGAAGCGTTGGGGTCTTCGGCGAGCAGCCGCTCGAGCCGCTCGCGATCGGTCTTGCCCGCGCCGTCGATCAACGCGCGCTCGGCCACCACGCCGACCGACGTGCGCCCGTTCGAGAAGGGTATGATCCAGATCCACGCGCCGCGCGGGTGAATGCAGATCCAGATGTCGCCCTCGCGATCGGCCGCGGGCCGCACGTCGCCCTCGTAGTGCGTGAACACCGCCACCTTCGGGCTCAGCGAAGGCTGCTTCTCGAGCCCGAGCAGCTTCGGCAACACCCGGCCGTAGCCCGAGCAGTCGAGCACGAAGCGCGTCTTCACCTGGTAGCCCTCGCCGCTCTCGACGTCGCGCACCTGGAGCACCGCCCCCGCTCGCTCGGCCCCCACCTCGATCGCCTCGACGCGCTGCTGGTACCGCACGTCGACGCCCTTCGCCCGCGCCGCCGTCGCCAACGCCTGGTCGAAGTCGGCTCGCGGCACCTGCAGCGCCGCCGGCCTCTGACCGGGGAACATCTCGGCGAAACAGAAGCGCTCGCGCATCGCGCCCTTCAAGAACATCGCCGCCGGCTTCGGCATGAACCCTCTCGCGGCGACGACCTCGAGCAGCCCGGCCTCCTCGAGAATGTCGTTGCACCGCGGCAGCAGCGACTCGCCGATGACGAACCGCGGAAACGTGCCCGCCTCGAGGCACAGCACGTCATGCTTCCGCGCCGCCAACATCGCCCCGGCGACGCTGCCTGCGGGCCCCGCTCCGATGATGACCACCTCTCGCTCGATCTGCATGGCGGCGCACGCCCTGCAAGTCGCATTCACAGCCCTTTCGGCCCGGGGCGCGCGCAGACTTTGCGCCGCGAGGGCAGGCGTCGTTCGGCTCGCGCCGCGCAAAGTCTGCGCCCGCCCGCCTTCGAAAATGTCCGCGAATCTTTCGAAGGGGTCGGCCCCTACTGGTAGTGAACCCCAACCGGAGCAACGAACATGAACCTCTTTCCCAACAACGAGCACAAAGTCGAACGCATCATTCGCGTCATCGTCGGAGCGGGCGTCTTGAGCCTGTTCTTCGTCGGCCCGCAGACCCCGTGGGCGCTCCTGGGCATCGTGCCGCTGGCGACGGGCGCGCTGGGCAGCTGCCCCCTGTACACTCTGTTCGGGATCTCAACGTGCTCGGTCTCGAAGCATCAGAAGACGGCGACCTGATTCGGCGTTCGGCCTCGGGCGACCGCGAGGCGTTCGTCGCGGTCGCGAGACGTCACGGGCCCGCCGTTCACCGCCTCTGCGCGGCGGTGCTGGGCAACGACGCCGACGCGAGCGACGCCACCCAAGAGGCGTTGCTCGTCGCGTTTCGTCGCGCCTCGACGTACCGCGCCGAGCGCGGGCCGGTGCGACCCTGGCTGCTGGCCATCGCGCGGCGAGAGGCGTACCGCCTGCGGCCCCGGGGTCACGAAGCGCCGATCACCGACGAGGCCCCCCTCGGCGCCCTGGGCGTGAGGGCGGGCTGGAGCGCCGAAGACCCCGAGGCCCTGCTGGCGCGCGCAGAAGACGTCGAGGCCCTCGCCCGCGCGATCGCGGCGCTCGACCCGAAAGACCGTGAGGTGCTGGTGCTGCGCGACCTCGAGGGCCAGAGCGGCGAGCAGGCCGCCCTCGTGCTGGGTGTCGACCTCGCCGCGATGAAGAGCCGTCTTCACCGCGCGCGCCTGAAGTTGATGGCCGCGCTTCGAGAAGGGAGCACCTCGATGGCCGAGCAGGAAAGAACCGCAGGCGGCCTGCGCTGTGGCCAGGTGCTCGAGCTGTTGTCCGACTACGTCGACGGCGAGCTGAGCCCTTCGGTGCGCGCGCAGGTCGACGAGCACCTGAAGGGCTGCGTGGTCTGCGAGCGCTTCGGCGGCCGATTCGGTCGCACCATCGCCGGCCTGCGCAGGGGCCTCGAGCAGCGGCCCGCCATCGACCCCGAGGCCTTCGAGGCCGTGCTGGCGCACCTGCGGCGCTGAGCGCTCGCCGGTGGCGTGAAACCGCCTCGTGCTCAGAACGGCGTCGGCAAGAGAAACGCGTGGTGGCGCAGCAGGGCCCCGCTGCCGTGCGAGTCGACGAGCGGGGCGACGAAGAGAAAGCCTGCGTACGCGAACGTGAGCCCCAGCGCGGCGAGACGCACGGGCCAGACGATCAACCCGGTCACCGGCGTGGCGCGCTCGGTGCCGCGGCGGAGCGCCCACGCCGTCAACAACCTCGCGGGCAGAATCGCGATGACGAAGAGCGGCGTGACCAGAAGCGCAGCGTCGCGCGGCGGCGCCACGATCTTCGACAGCCACAGCGGCAACGTGAGCGCGACCGTCGCCAAGAGCGCGACGAAGAACGCGAGCGGCGCGCGGCGAAAAGCGGCCCGCACCGGCTTCACCGCCACCAGGTCGCGCCAGTTGCCGGTCGAGGCGAAGCGCGCCTGCAGAAACGGCAGCCACAACAGCACCGGCACCAGCAGGGCGCCCCCCAGCAACACCAGCCCCGGCCGTTCGGTGCCGCTGCTGCGTGCTGCAGCCCACAGCGCGCTGGGCGCGGCGAGCCACGCGAGCGCGCCCAGCACCGCGCCCGTCGCGAGCCAGAGCAGCCGCAGCGGCTCGAGACGCACCAGCCGCAAGACGACCGCCCGCCGATCTCGCCACGCGCGGCGCGCCACGACGGCCACCGCCACGGCCGCCGCCGCGGCGGTGAGCCAGGCCAGAACCGACGCCGCCCTGCCCTCGGGCGCGATCACGCGCGCGTCGCGCTGGGCGTGCCACAGCAACCGGGCCGGCAGCGCGAGCAGCCACGCGCCGATCAACCGCCGCAGCAGCACCGGGGCCGCAGCAGCTTCGGGCAGCACGCCCGCCTCACGGCGCAGGAGTCGCGCCTGCGCCTCGAGCAGATACCCGAGCGCCAGCAGCCCGAGCAGCGGCACTGCGGCGACCATCGACAGCAGCGCGATGACCGACCCCGTCTCGATCGCCTTCGTCAGGGCGCCGCCGGCCGAGACGGTCGACCCGCCGCGCATGAACGCCGCACGAGCCCGTTCGACGGTCAGCACCCCGAGCTGCGCGCGCGGGGTCACGTGAGCAGCTCCATGCGGGCGCGGCCCGAGCTCAGCGCGATCGGCCGACCCTCACCCGAGTCGACCACCCGCTCGGGCTGCGCGCCGAGCGCGGCGACCACCGTCGCGCTCAAGTCGGCGATCGGCACGGGGTCGCGTGGCGCTCTCTTCTCGCCGGCCGGGTCGGTCTCGCCGACCACCACGCCCGAACGCAGACCGCCCCCGGCGAGCAGGCATGAAAACGCGTGCGGCCAGTGGTCGCGACCGCCGGCGGCGTTGATCTTCGGCGTGCGCCCGAACTCGCCCAGCACGATCACGACGGTCGAGCGCAGCAGCTCGCGCGCGTGCAGATCGTCGAGCAGCGCCGACAGCGCCGGGTCGAGCAGCGCCGCCTGCTCGCGGTGGCCCTCGAGGTTTGCGGCGTGCGTATCGAAGCCGCTCAGCGTGACTTCGACTGCGGGCACCCCGTGCTCGAGCAGCCGTCGCGCCACGAGGCACCCCTGCCCGAACGCCGAGCTGCCGTACGCTGCGCGCACCGCAGCGGGCTCGGTCTCGACCTTGAACGCTTCGAGCTCGTCGCTGCGCATCATCGCCAGCGCGGCGTCGAGCGTCTCGCGGTGCCGCAGCGGCGCGCCAGGTCGACTGCGCTCGAACGCGGCGGTGACCGTCTGCAGCGCCGCGAGCCGCCGCTCATCGCGACCGGCCGTGCGCGGCTCGAGGTTGTCGAGGTGCTCACCGGGGCTGGCGATCTTGAAGGCGTCGAACGTCGGGCCGAGCAGCCCACCGCGCCCGGGCCACGAAGACTTCATCAGCGAGACGTGCGCCGGCAGCACCTTCGGCGCGCCCGCGAGCCAGGCTGCGATGGCCCCGAGCGACGGGTGAACCACCCCCGGCTCGGGTCGATGCCCGGTCTTGAGGGCGTACGCGCCGCGCTCGTGATCGGCTTCGGTCGAGGTGAGCGAGCGAATCACCGAGAGAAGGTGCGCGCGCTCGGCGAGCCGCGGGTAGAACGAGGCGAACGCGACGCCGCCAAGCGAGGTCTTCACCAGCCCGGCGGGGTCGTTCGGGTGCGGGTCGAAGGTCTCGCGCTGGCTCGGGCCCCCTTCGAGCCAGACGGTGAGGAGCGAGCGGCCGGGGCCGACCGCAGCGAGCGATGGGCGCGCCCAGGCCAGCCCGAGCGCGGCCACGACGGCGCGTCGAGTCAGTGGTTCCACAGTAGCTCCGGCGAGTTGAACAGCGCCCACGCAACGTCTTCGGCGCCCCTGCCCCGCTCGACCGCGAGCATCGGCTCGAGCGCCTCGCGCTCGTGAGCTTCGGGCCGCCGCGAGAAGAACGACAGGAAGATCGCGTCGAGCGCATCGGCGTCACTGCGAGCGAGCGCGGCGATGCGACCGACGGCGCTGAAAGGGTTGGCGCCGAGGAGCTCGTGCGGCAGCTCGCCGTTCATGCGCAGCAGCGCCTGAGACACGGTGGCGTTCTTGGCGGCGAGCGCGTCGTCGACGGAGTCACCGTACGCTTCGACGAACTCGGTCTCGCGCAGCACGCGCAGCACGCGTACGGCGAGGTGCGAGTCGAGATCGACGGTGCGCACCGAAGCGGCCTGCAGCAGCGCGCCGGCCAGCTGCTCGGGGCGCAGCGGGCTCAAGGCAAACACCGCCCACACCTTCTCGAGCGCCGGGCGGTCGGCGGTCGCGGGCAGCTCGGACGAGAGCCGGTACGCCTTCGAGCGCGCGATGGTGCGAACGAGCCAGCGCAGATCGTGGCCGTGCTCGACGAAGCCGTTCGCGAGCGCCGCCAGCGCCTCGCCGCCGGCGTTCAGCGGCACGTCGTCGCCGGGCTCCACCAGGGGGCGCCCCGCGAGCACGCCCCACACCCGGTTCACGGCCGCACGCGAGAACCGAACGTTGTGAGGGTCGGTGAGCCAGGCGGCCAGCCGCTCGCGCGGTTCACCGGTCTGGGGCACCCAGGCGGTGCCGTAGGGGGCGGCACCCGTCGCCTCGCGCTGAACGACACCGAGCCCACCCACCTCGAGGCCGGCGTAGAAGCCTGCGAGCCCTTTGAACTGTGCCTGCGACCAGTCGGCGAACGGGTGATCGTGGCACTGCGCGCAGTCGAGCCGAAGGCCCAGCGCCGCGCGCGCGGTGCGGCTGGCGAGCAGGTCTGCGTCGACCGTGCCGTCGACGACGGCCGAGGTGACGAAGTTGGTGGCGGGCGAGCCGGTCCACACTCCTCGGGCGGTGACCATCGATCGCACCAGCTGGTCGTACGGCGTGTTGCGCCGGAGCTCGGTCTCGAGCCAGTCGACAAAACGATCTCGGCGGTACACGAGAAACGCGCCTCGCTGTGTGCCGACGAAGACGCGCGCCAGACGTTCGGCGAAGCTTCGGTGAAAGCGCCCATCGTCGAGCAGCCGGTCGAGCGCGCGCTCGAGTCTGTCGGCGCGAGCATCGGCCTCGAACGCCCGGAGCTCTTCGAGCGACGGCACCGTGCCGCACAGCCCGAGCACCAGGCGGCGATAGATGAGCAGCTCGTGAGCGGCCGGGGCGGGTACGACCTGCGCCGCTGCCCAGTCGCGCTCGAACGCGGCGTCTACGGGTACGCCAGACAGCGACACCAGCGCGAAGAGCGCCACCACGGTTCACCTCTGAGACGTTCAGACACAGCCGAGCCTGCGAACGACAAGTCGAGCTACGCGTGATGACCGAAGCGATTGCGCGGGCGGCTGTGCACGAGGCCCGCTGGCTTCGTCTCGACCTGCAACCGAGGGGGAAGCGCTTCGTGACGCGCCGGGTCACGGGGTTGCATCGGCGAGGCGAAGGGTGAGCGGCGCCGCAAACATCGCCACGAGCCTCGTGATTGCCGAGTGCGCCGCGGCAGCGGTCACCGCCAGCCGTCGGGTCGACCCGACGGTCGACGGGTTCACCCGACTCCGACGGCTCTGCTCCCCACAGCGCGGCCAGCCGCTTGCGGCGGGCGGCCGGCTTGCAATCGCCATGGCCAATGCACGCCACCCTGACCTCTGCCCTGTTTCCCCTCGCTGCCCTTGCCATCGCCACAGGCTGCGGCCCCGTCACAGCTCAACCCCTCGAGTACGCGCCGGCTGATGACGCGAGCGCGCTCCAGCCCTTGCGCGACGGCGGCGCGCGCGACGGCGGCGCACGCGACGGCGGCGCACGCGACGGCGGCGCACGCGACGGCGGTGCCCCGCCCGACGGCGGTGCCCCCATCGATGGCGGTTACGTCGGGGCCGACTACGGCGACCTGCGCGTGTTCGACGGGCTGAACCTGCCTGCCGCGAGCGGAGGCCGCACGCTGCCCATGCGCGTGCGTTGGTCTGCCCAGGCGCCGCAGCCGATGCCCATCGTCATCTGGGAGCACGGCGGGGGGTACGACCCCGACGGCCACCGCCTGTCGAGCGAGTGGAGCCGGACCTTCGCGAAGGCGGGCTACTTCGTGGTGCACCTCGCGCACGTAGCGCCCGATGCGGCCCAGCTCACCGCGATGTGCGCCGAGGTCGGCGTGACCGACCCCGCCGAGTGCGACGACCTGTCGCTCGACGGCATGCTCGACGAAGAGACTGAAGCCAACGTGTTCTCTTCGATCGCGGTGGCGCGGCCCACCGACGTGCGGCGGCTGCTCGACGGGCTGCCGACACTCGCGTCGCGGGTGCTGCAGCAGCAGGGGGTCGTGCTCGACATCGACCGGGTGGCGGTGGCCGGCTGGTCGGGTGGCTCGCAGGCGCCGATGCAGCTCGCCGGGGCCCTCCGCACCGTCAGCGCTTCGCTCCCCGCGTTTGCTTCACCCGACGCGCGACCGGTCGCGTTCGTCGCCATCTCGCCGCAGGGGCCGGGCTACTCGGGCTTCTTCGACACGTCTTGGGCCGGCGCCCGGGGGCCGCTCCTCGTCGTCACGGGCGAACACGACGAGAAGCCGGCCAACACGCTCACGGGCGCGGTGCGGCGGCTTGCGTACGACAACCTGCCTCCCGGCCAGAAGCACCTCTGGTACAGCAACATCGACGACCCGGGCATCGCTCACGGGAGCTTCAACCTGGGCGATCAGGGCTCGACCGACCCCGAGCTCATGGCCCTCTCGGCGGGGCTCACGGCAGTCGTCGTCGGCTTCTGTGACGCCTACGTGAAGGCCGACCCGGCCGCGCTGAGCTGGCTCGCCGGCACCGGGCCGACGGCGGCCTCACCGGGGCTCATCGAGTGGGAGTCGCGCTGAGCGACAGGGCTCTGGCGTGGGTCATGCCTGGCTTCGTCACGACACTGCAACAGACGGGGAAACTCTTCGTGACGCGCCGGGTTGCCGGTTGCATCGGCGGGGCTGAAGCGTGAGATCTGCGGCCAACATGGCCACCATCCTCCTGATTTCCGAGAGCGCCGCGTCAGTCGAGCCGGTGAAGTCGGTGCTGGTCACGGCGGGTCATTCGGTCACGTTCGCGGCCGCAGACACCGACGTGCTCGAGGTCTCGCGGTCGACGCGCTTCGACGTCGCGCTCGTCGACATGGAAAGGGCCGACCTCTCGGGGCTCGTGCTCGAGACCGCCTCGAAGGTCGTGCTGTTCTCGGGCGCACCGGCCGACGTCACGCGCGAGCGCGTGCGCGAGAGCGGCGCCCACGGCTACGTTCGCAAGCTCGGCCCCGAGCGCGTGCGCGAAGACCTGCAGCACTTCATCGCCACCGCCTCAACCACCAAGTAGGCAGCCCGGTCACCGCCACCGTCGGGTAGGAACACACCATGTCGATGGTCATGCTCGCCGCCCTGACGCTGTTGGCTGCGCCCCCGCGCGGGGCGCTCAACCCCGCGCTGGAAGCCCACTTCGTCTCGTGGGAAGCCGCGGGGCCCACGGGTGATGGGGCTCACCGCGAGCAGCTGGCCACACTGGCCCGCGCACTGAAGGCCGAGCTCGCACGGCGCGGCCGGCTCGACGTGCTCTTCGTCTGCACGCACAACTCTCGGCGCAGCCACATGGCACAGCTGCTGGGCGCCGCCGCGGCGGCCCGAAACGGCGTGACTGCCGCGACCTACTCTGGCGGCACCGAGGCGACCGCCTTCAACCCGCGCGCCGTCGATGCGCTCAGGCGGGTGGGGTTCGACATCACGGGCTCGGGGAGCGACAACCCCCACTATGCAGTTCGGTACGGCCCCGCCCTACCGGTCACCACCGCCTTCTCGAAGAAGCTCGATGCTCCCGAGAACCCGAAGGCCGACTTCGTGGCGGTGATGACGTGCAGCCAGGCCGACCAGGCCTGCCCCCTGGTGAAGGGCGCCGTGAAGCGTGTCTC
>JAEUJP010000044.1 GCA_016793725.1 Myxococcaceae bacterium
GAAGCCGTTGAAGCCGAAGCCGTAGCCGCCGACCTGCACGGGCCCCTGCGCGAGCGCGTAGGTCTGGCCGTCGGCGCCGTTGAGCGGCGTGACGAGCAGGGTGCCGCCGACGAGCGAACGGGCGTTGCCGAGCGCGCTGACGGTGACGTCGATGCGGCTGCCCTGGCGCGAGAACGTCTGCAGGCGGGTGGTGACGATGACGGCGGCG
Source organism: Myxococcaceae bacterium (assembly GCA_016793725.1). Classification (GTDB taxonomy): domain Bacteria; phylum Myxococcota; class Myxococcia; order Myxococcales; family Myxococcaceae; genus Xiheicaenimonas; species Xiheicaenimonas phototrophica. The sequence goes on from JAEUJP010000044.1 coordinate 209, forward strand.
ACGTTGCGCAGGCGCAGCTCGCGCGGGTCGACGCGCACGCCGAGGCGGCCCAACATGCCGCTGACCGACTGCTGCGTGAACAGCACCTGCTCGGTGTCGCCGGTGCCCTGCAGACCGACGACGAGGCCGTAGCCGAGCAGCTCGTTGGTGCGAAAGCCCTGCACGTCGACGAGCTCTTTGATGCGGCTGGGGGCGGCGGCGGTGGTCGTCGCGGCGAGCAGAACGACGGTGATGAGCGTGCGGGTCATGTGCGTTCTCAGAACGGCCAGATCCAGCCGAAGAAGCGCGACAGCCAACCCTGGCGCTGGTTGTCGGCGATGACGCCGCGGCCGGTGAACTCGACCTCGGCGTCGGCCATGAGGCTCGACTTCACGGTGTTCTTCTGATCGATGTCGATCGGGCGCACGACGCCCGAGATGTAGAAGTGGTTCTCTTCTTCGTTCACCAGCACCACGCGGTGGCCTTCGACGAAGAGGTTGCCGTTCGGCAGCACCTTGCGAACGAGCGCGGGCACGTTCGCCTGCAGGCGCTCGGTGCGCGAGGTCGAGCCCGCGGCTTCGGTCGAGGTGCCGCTGCCGAGGCCCGCCTTCAGGTCGATGGCGGGAATCGCGGCGGTGACGCCGCTCGAGTTGAGCAGGCGCAAGAAGGCGCTGACGTCGACGTTGAAGCCGGTGTCGCGGCGCAGGTCGGTGTTGGCGGCGCGCGAGGCGTCGGCGTTCTCTTCGACCTTCACGACGACGACGTCGTTCACGCGGTACGCGCGCTGGTCTTGAAAGAGGGCCGCGGCGCCGCCGCCGCCGGCGACGAACAGCGAGCCGGGCGCCGACTGCGTTTCCTGCGTCTCGGTGGCGGGCAGCTCGTACTGGCGCTTCTTCGGCGTGTACGACTGAATGTGCGAGACGCAGCCGGTGAAGAAGACGGCGGCGATGACGAGCGCGACTCTCACGGGGTCTCCTCGACGATGAAGCGGCTCTGTTCGATGCGGCCGATGACGCGGCGGCCGTTGGGCAGCTGCACGCAGCGGCGGTTCTTCACGCACGGCACGAGGCGGGCCTGAAGCTCGACGGTGACCGTGCCGATCTTGTACTCGGTGGTGATCATCGAGCCGTTCGAGGGCTCCGACGCGGTCAGCATCATCGAGAGGAAGAGCGCGGTCATGACTCACCTCAGGTTGGTCAGGCGGTTGAGCATCTGATCGGCGGTCTGAATGACCTTCGAGTTCAGCTCGTACGCACGCTGCGTGCCGATGAGGTCGACCATCTCTTCGACGGCCTTGACGTTGCTGTTCTCGAGAAAGCCCTGCGCGAGCGAGCCGGCGCCGGCCTCACCGGGGCGCACCTGCATCGCCTGGCCGGCCGCTTCGGTCGCGGTGTACGTGTTGCCGCCGTTCGCCTCGAGGCCGGCGGGGTTGGTGAAGAGGGTGAGCTCGAGGCGACCGAGCTCCTGCATCTCGTCTTTGCCGGGCATGCGGGCCGAGACGGTGCCGTCGGCGGTGATGCTGATCTGCTGGGCCTCGACGGGAACGCTGATGTTGCCGTCGAGCTGCTCGCCGCGCTGGGTGACGAGGCGGCCCATGCCGTCGACGCGAAAGTTGCCGGCGCGCGTGTAGGCGAACTCGCCCGACGGCTTGATGACGCGGAAGAAGCCGTTGCCTTCGATGGCGACGTCGTAGGGGTTCTGGGTGGTGAGCAGGTCGCCCTGCGCCTGCGAGCGGGTGGTGGCGACGTTGCGCACGCCGAGGCCGACCTGAAGCGGGGCCACGCTGACGCCGCCGTTCTGTGACGGAGCGCCGGCCGACTTCACGGTCTCGTAGAGAACGTCTTCGAAGTCGGCGCGCTGCTTCTTGAAGCCGGTGGTGTTGGTGTTGGCGAGGTTGTGCGAGATGGTGTCCATCCGCCGCTCCTGCGCCTCCATGCCGCTTGCCGCCGAGTAGAGAGAACGAAGCATGGTGTCGGTACCTTTCTTTCAGCGCACGCGGCCGAGCTCGTTGGTTCGCTCGTCCATCTTTTTGTAGGTCTGAATGGTCTGCATCGCGTTCTCGAAGTGGCGCTGGGCCGAGACGAGCTGAACCGCGCAGTGCAGCGGTGAGCTGTTGGCGAGCTCGAGCTCACCGACGCGCACGCCGGCGTCGACGGCCTGGGCCGTGCCGCCGTTCACGGGCTTGAGCAGCTGCGAGCCGAGGCGCTCGAGCGGGCCGCTGAGCTTGAAGGTGGCGAGCTGCCCGAGGCGCTCTTCGCCCGAGTACACGGTGCCGTCGTTGCGCACCTGCGGAGGCGGGCGGCCGGGGGGCACCACGATGGGGCCGCCGTTGACGTCGAGCACGGGGTTGCTCGCGGTGCGG
>JAEUJP010000066.1 GCA_016793725.1 Myxococcaceae bacterium
TGAGCTGACTCGCGGCAGAACTTCTGGTTTCGTGCGAGGCCATGATCTCGACCCTGGTGACGGCGGTGCTCGCGGTGGGCGTGCAGGACTTCGTCGAAGGCGCCGAGGTCGGCACGGCCGAGGCGTACGTGGCCCTCGAGAGCAAGGGCAAGTACCACGCCGAGAAGATCGACAAGGCGAAGGGCAACACCATCTTGAAGGGCAGCTGGAAGTTCAAAGAGGCCCCCAGCGACGAGAAGAACGGCCACGCCGACGTGAAGGTCGCGACCTGCACCGGCCCCGCCTGCAAAGATCTGAAAAAAGACTACGCGCTCGACTTCGAGCTGCAGGCCGAGCGCGCGATGACGGTGAGGTCGACGCCGCCCGACTCGATGTTCCCGAGCGGGAGCTACTACTGCCGCTACCAGGGCTGCGAGAAGCGCACGGGCGTCGAGCTGCAGTCGAAAGACACGAAGCCCCGCACGATGAACTACCTGCTCGACTCGCTCATCGACGCGAACCGAAAGCGCGACGTCACGGTGGTGTGGTGGGGCAAGAAGCTGAGCGAGCCGGCCGGCAAGACGCGCATCGAGTACTGCGCGCGCGAAGGTGAGCGCGGCAAGAAGGGCGCCGAGCTGGTCGCGCAAGATCTCGGCACGCTCGCGTGGCTCGGCAAGCTCGATGCGCCCGTCGAGAGCGCCGAAAAAGATTGCCTGTGGGACGTGCGGGTCTTCGTCGCCGACGACGCCACGGTTCCAGAAAAGCGGCGCTGAGAGAAGAAGCGCTGAGTTGCGTCTGACCGACTCCCCTGGTACGAGCGCGGCCCCCCTCATCAGAGGGCCGCACCTCTGGCGCTCCTGCCACGTGCGAGAGAAAGAGACGCAACAATGAAGGGTCTGATTGGCAAGAAGGTCGGCATGACGCAGGTGTTCGACGGCGACGGCAACATGGTTCCCGTCACGATCATCGACGTCAACTCGTGCATCGTCGTCGGCAAGCGCACCGCCGAAAAAGACAAGTACACGGCCGTCACGCTCGGCTTCGGCGAAGCGAAAGAGAAGAAGCTCAACAAGCCCGAGGCCGGCCACGTGAAGAAGTCGGGCTCGGCGCCGCGCAAGTTCATCAAAGAGTTTCGCATCAGCGGTGACGATCTCGCGAAGTACAACGTCGGCGACGCGGTGAAGCCCGACATGTTCGCGAAGGGCGAGCTGGTCGACGTCAGCGGCATCACGAAGGGCCGCGGCACCCAGGGCGTCGTGAAGCGGTGGAAGTTCCGCGGCTTCGGCCAGACGCACGGTACCCACGAGTACCGCAAGCACCCCGGCGCCGTCGGTCAGCGCAAGACGCCCGGTCGCGTGTACCCGAACAAGAAGATGCCGGGCCACTACGGCGTCGAGGCCGTCACCACCCAGAACCTCACCGTCGTCGACGTGCTGGCCGACAAGGGCCTGTTGCTCGTCAAGGGCGGCATCGCCGGTCACAACGACGGCGTCGTCATCGTGAAGCCGTCGATCAAGCTCGCGATGCGCACCGCCCACAAGGCCAAGAAGAAGTAGTCGAAACACGTGAGGCCCGCTCCCGTGCGCCAACTTGCGCTCGCCTCGTTCGTCGCTCTCGCCGCGGTGCTCACCGCGTGCGGGGGCTCACGACAGTCGACCATCGCGCTCGGCGAGCCGTGCAGCCCGGCCGCGACGCCCGACAACGGGCTCGCGCTGTGCGGCACGGGTCTGTGTGTCTCGCTCGACAACGTCTCGGGGTTCTGCTCGGCAGAGTGCCTCGAAGACTCCGACTGCGGCTCGGGCTTCGTGTGCCAGGGCGCAGGTCGCTTCGGGCGCATCTGCCGCAAGCTGACGGGCTGCAAGATCGACAGCGACTGCCCGTCGGGCCACACCTGCAACGCCGAGGGCGGCCGCTGCTACATCAAGGTGAGCCGCAGCCTCTGTTCGCCCTGCCAAGACACGCTGCAGTGCCCGCCGGGCGGCATCTGCTTCGAGGCGCTGTCGTCGCGCGAGAGCTTCTGCACGGTGCCGTGCGGCGCGGGCGACGCGTGCCCGAACGGCTTCGCGTGCACCGACCTGCCGACCGCGCCCGGCGCGACGACGACGTCGCGGCAGTGTGCGCCGGTGAAGATGTCGTGCAACGCGGGCAAGTCGCTGTGCGCGCCGTGCCGCGGCGACTCCGAGTGCGGCGGGCCGTTCGACGTCTGCGTTCGCAACGTGGTGAGCGGCGAGCAGTTCTGTGGCCGCGACTGCAACCCGGCGAAGAACGTCTGCCCGATGGGCACGACGTGCGACCCCGAGACGCTCAACTCGGCCGAGAACCCCGAGTGCCCGAGCGGGTTCTCGTGCACGAACATCGGCCAGAGCGACGACCCGACGGTGAAGGGCCCGCACCAGTGTGTGCCGAACTCGAACACGTGTGTCGCCTGGTGTGACGCGGCGAACGAGGTCGAAGAGAACCGGCAGTGTGGGCTCGGGCGCCGCTGCGTGGCGAACCGGTGTGTCGCGGCGAGCGATGGCCGCATGTGTACGCCGTGCTCGACCACCGACGACTGCCGCCGGGGCCAGCACCCCGAGAACCGCTGCATCGTGAACAACTGCGAGTCGTGCCCCTTTCGCGGTGAGGCGTTCTGCACGACGCCCTGCGCCGACGACGCGGCGTGCGCGCGCAGCTTCGGGGTCGGCTTCGTCTGCAAAGACGTGCGCGACACCGACGGCACCAACAAGAAGATGTGCATGCCGCAGCGCGGCACGTGTGCGACCGGCCTCGGCCGGCTCGGCGAAGACTGCAGCGAGAACGGCGCGCAAGACTGCCTCAACGGCGTGTGCCTGGTGGCGGGCAACCAGTCGCTCTGCTCGCTGCCGTGCCAGGTCGACTCGCAGTGCGGCGACGCGCGGTTTCAGTGCTGCGTCGTGACGAGCGAGGGTGCGTACGACTGCTCGCCGTCGCAGCGCTCGGGTGACGGGCCGGTGGGCGGGCAGGGTGTCTGCGCTCCGCTCGGCGGGCTGTTCGGCGACGACTGCACGCCGGGCCGGCCGCCGTGCCAGACCGGCACGTGCCTCGATCTCGGCACCTCGCAGCTGTGCACCTCGACGTGCCCCGGCGGCAGCGCGTGCGCCGAAGGCTTCACCTGCCGCACCGCGGCCCTGCCGAACACCGACGGTGGCATCGACGTGTGCTTCCCCAACGGCGGCGGCAACGCCGGCGCCGACTGCACGTTCGGCCCCGCGGCGTGCGCGAGCGGCTACTGCATTCGCAAAGAGTCGGGCCCCATCTGCACGGTGCCGTGCACGCCCGAGACCGAGGCGAACGACTGCCCCGATGACTGGCGCTGCGAGATGCTCGCGACCGTCGACAACATGTCGGTCACGGCGTGCCTGCCGCCGTCACTGCAGTAGCGTGTCGTGTCACCGTGTCGTGCTTTGACACGTTGACACTGCGTAGGTACGGTCGTGTTCGTGTATTCGACGAAACCGCTGCCACCTCCGCAGGTGCGCGACGGAGGAGCCGACCTCCTCAGCCCCGCTGAATTCGCGGTGGCGAGCGGCATCTCGCTGTCGACCGTCTGGCGCATGTTGCGCCGTCGCGAGCTGCCGAGCGTGAAGCGCGGCGGAAAGCGCCTCATCTCCTCGGAGGCCGTCGTGAAGCCCTCGAGTGAGCCGCGGAGGCTGGGTGACGATCACCCGATCTGGAAGCTGGTCGGCGCCGCGAAGAGCGGCGGAGCCGGGCGCGGGTCGAGCGACAAGCACGCCTACCTGGCAGACGAAGCTGCGTCGCGCAGGTGAGAGATGCCGTGCTGTGGGACAGCAGCGCGATTCTGGCGCTGATCGACGCTTCCGATCGCAACCACGCCCTCGCCGTGAAGGCCGCCCGCGGGCCGTTGCGAAAGTTGCGGCCCTTCATCACCAACTACGTCGAGGTCGAAGCGCACGCGCTGCTGCTGACGCGCGTCGGGCGCGTCGTCGCGCGGCAGTGGCTGACTCAGGGCGGCCTCCACGTCGTTCGCGCCGATGGCGACGAAGAGCAGGCCGCACGGCAGCTGCTGATTCTGCACGCCGACAAAGACTGGAGCCTCTGCGACGCCATCTCGTTCGCCGTCGTCGAGGCGCGCGGTGCTCGCGGCGCGTTCAGCTTCGACCGGCACTTTCGTGAGCGCGGTCGGTTCGAGGTGTTCGGGCTGACCCGCTGACACAGTGGGCAGTGACCCACTGGCGGGGCGGCCTCGAGCGGAGGCAGAAGTCGCCCAATGCCGACGTTGCTCGCCGTCTTGATCGCGGCTTCCCCCGTCGCCGTCGACGTGGCCCTGCACCCGTTCACGGTGCAGGGGAAGGGGGGCACCACGCAGCACTGCGGCACGCAGCGAGTGTCGGCTGGCAGGCGAGGTCGAGCTGCGCGACTTCATGATGGGCTCGCGGGTCACGGCCGTGAACGGCTGCTCGGAGTTCGACCTCGATCAGCTCGATGCTGCGTCGCGGAGCGGGCAGTCGCTCTTTGGGGCGCGTATGTCCGCGAGCCTTTCGACGTAAACGCGCGACTCGACATCGCTGCGGCGCGTGAGGCCATTCGCAAGCCTGCTGGCCAGCTGCTCCACAACGTGCAGGCCATGCTCGGCATGGCGATCACTTTTTAGCCCCCAAACGGTTTCCTTCCGCGCCTTTGGGTGTGCTAGTGACCCGCGCCTTCAGGATGCGCCGTCTTCCGTTCACAGTCTTTTCCGCCGCCTGCGTCGGCCTCGTCATCGGCAGCTTCGCCTGCGACGATCGCACCCGCACGCGCACGGTGCCCGAGCCGTTCACCATCGTGCCCGGTACGCCCGGCGTCGACACCAAGACGCCGACGGTGCTGTTCGACGACGCCGGCTCGACCGACAACTTCGGCATCAACGTGCCGCGCCAGTGCGACCTGTTCCGCCAGCTCTCGGTGCGCAAGGTCGACATTCTCTGGGTGATCGACAGCTCGGGCTCGATGGCCCCCAAACAAGAGCGGCTCGCGCAGCAGTTCAACGCGTTCATCAACCAGCTCGTCATCGCGAACCCGCCGATCGACTTTCACATCGCGGTCATCTCGACCGACACCGACGACCCGCTCACGCGGGGCGAGCTCCGCACGTGGACGTTGAACGGCTTCACCGGCAACTACATCGCCTGCTCGCCGCTCGCGACGGGCGGCGTCAGCTGCAACACGCAGGCGGCGAACACCGACGCCGGCACGTCGAGCGCGGTCTCGGCCTTCGATCAGATGGGCCGTGTCGGCACCTCGGGCTCGGCGCAAGAGCGTGGCCTCTACGCCGCGTACCTCGCGCTCACGAACCCGGTGAACATCTCGGGCGCGACCGAGAAGTTCGTGCGGCAAGACGCGGCGCTCTACGTCGTGTTCGTCACCGACGAAGACGACAGCTCGTGCACGCCGCTCACGCGCCAGGCCATCTGCACCGCCGACCCCGGCTGCCGCTGCGCGAACGACAACACGCTCAAC
>JAEUJP010000177.1 GCA_016793725.1 Myxococcaceae bacterium
TGGCGGCGAACCACGCGATGAGCACGACGCTGACGCTGAAGAAGTAGAACGTCAGATCTTTCAGCGGCGTCGAGATGAACAGCCGGGGCGCCGGAGACTTCGGCTCGAGCGCGGGAGCTTGAAGATGGGCGACTTCGACCGCCATGGTAGGCGGGCCATACCATGACGACGCGAATCGTGCTGATGCGCCCGCGCAACGCCGACAACCTCGGGGCGATCGCTCGGGCGATGAAGAACTTCGGCCTGACCGACTGGGTGGTGGTGTCGCCGAACCCGAAGCTGCTCGAGGTGCCCGGCATGAACCGGCTCGCGGTGCACGCAGGCGAACTGCTCGAGCAGGTGAGGCGCGTCGAGACGCTCGAAGAGGCGGTGAAAGACTGCGCGTGGGTGGTGGGCACGACGATGCGGCGCATCGAGGGTCGACGGCGGCTTCAGCCCGACGCGGTGGCCGAGCGGGCGGCGAGTGCGGGGCCCTTGGCGCTGGTGTTCGGCGACGAGCGGTCGGGGCTGACGAACGAAGACCTGGCGCAGTGTCACGACGTGTCGGCGATACCGGCCTCTGAAGAGCAGCCGTCGCTGAACCTGGCGCAGGCGGTGCTGGTCTATGCGTACGAGCTGTGGCGCAAGCCGGCCGGGCCCGCGGCGCCGGGGCCGGTGCTGGCCGACGACGGGCTCTTGCGGCAGGTGTCGGCGTCGCTCGACCTGGTGCTGGGCGGGCCGCACGCGGAGCTGATGCAGACGCTGACGCGGGCGAAGCTGTCGAAGAAGGAAGCGGAGCACTGGCAGGCGGCGCTGAGGGCGGTAGACAAGCGGCGTGGGCGGTGAGATACGGCCGCCTCCTCTTAACCGTACGAGTTGAAAGGCAGGTGAAGTTCAACGTGACGACGATCCGCGTGAAGGATGGCGAATCGATCGAGGGCGCCCTGAAGCGCTTCAAGAAGGCCACCGAAAAGGCTGGCATTCTCTCCGAGATCCGCAAGCGAGAGCACTACGAGAAGCCTTCGGTGAAGAAGAAGAAGAAGGCGCTCGCGGCGAAGAAGCGCGCAGTGAAGAAGCTCCGTAAGAACTTCTAAGCGACGTACTTGAGGGCGCTCATGGCGACGATTCGAGAAAGACTCGACGCAGATCTGAAAGAAGCGATGCGATCGAAAGACGAGCTCAAGCTCTCGGTCATTCGCATGGCGAAGAGCGCCATCAAGTACAAAGAGGTGGAGGGCACGAACAAGGTGCTGGATGAACCCGGCATCGTGAACGTGCTCACCACCATGTTGAAGCAGCGGCGCGACTCGGTGGCCGAGTTTCAGAAGGCGGGCCGGGCCGAGCTGGTCGAAAAAGAAGAAAAAGAGATCGCGATCATCTTGCAGTACCTGCCGCAGCAGCTGAGCGCGGCAGAGCTGACGGCCGAGATCGCGAGCGCTATCGCAGAGGCGAAGGCGACGGGCCCGAAAGACATGGGCAACGTGATGAAGATCGTGACGCCGCGGCTCAAGGGTAAAGCCGAGGGCAAGCTGATCAGTGAAGAAGTGAAGGCCCAGCTGTCGAAGCTGGGCGGTTGATTCGGCGGGTTTTCGAAAGCCGCGACGCGCCGTAGCGGCACCACCAGAAATGACTCGAGGCCGCGGTACGTGCTTTACGCGCGAACCGGGTTAAGTCACGACCGCTGCGCCGCAGGTTCTTCACATGCTGATCCCCGACTCCAAGATCGATGAAATCCGCGCGCGCGCCGACTTCGTGGCGATCGTGCAGCGGCACGGGGTCGAGCTGAAGAAGTCGGGGCGCAGCTTGAAGGGGTGCTGCCCGTTTCACGGCGAGAAGACGCCGAGCTTCTACGTGTACCCCGAAGACAAGCAGTTCCACTGCTTCGGGTGCCAGGTGCACGGCGACGTCTTCTCGTTCATTCAGCGCCTGATGGGGAAGACGTTCGTCGACACGGTGCAAGATCTCGCGAAAGAGGTCGGCGTCGATCTCGAGGCGGCGGTCGACCCGGCGATGAAAGAGCGCCAGCAGATCAAGCAGGCGACCGACTTCGCGGCCGAGCACTACAAGCAGCGCCTGTGGGACCCGCTGATCGGCAAGCCGGCGCGCGAGTACCTCGAGTCGCGCGGGGTGACTCAAGAGGTGGCGCGGCAGTTCGGCCTGGGCTGGGCGGTGAACGCGTGGAGCGACCTCGCCGACAAGATTCGCGAGCACGGCTACCTGGGCTTCGCCGAGAAGGCGGGCCTGGTGAGCGAGCGCACGAAGAGCGAAGGGTTCTACGACATGTTCCGGGGTCGGCTGATGATCCCCATTCGGTCGCCCGAGGGCCGCACCATCGCGTTCGGCGGGCGGCTGCTCGAGGGCGACAACGGGCCGAAGTACCTCAACTCGCGCGAGTCGAAGCTCTACAACAAGAGCGAGACGCTCTACGGCATGGACCTCGCCCGCGACGAGATTCGCAAGAAGAAGAGCGTGGTGCTGTGCGAGGGCTACTTCGACTGCATCGGCCTGCACCAGGCGGGCGTGAAGAACTCGGTGGCGCTGTGCTCGACGGCGCTGACGCCGGGGCACATGGCGGTGCTCGCGCGCGCCGACGCCAAAGAGCTGGTGCTGCTGCTCGACGGCGACGCTGCAGGGCGGGCGGCGGTCGAGCGGCTGGCAGGGCCGATTCTCGCAGCGGGAGCGCAGGCGAAGGTGGCCACCCTGCCCGACGGCGAAGACCCCGACACGTTCGCGCGCAAGGTGGGGCCCGAGGGCGTGCAGGCGCTCATCGCGAAGGCGAAGGGGCTGACGGTGTGGCTGTTCGAGGCGGTGCTGCCCGAGGGCGCCGCGGCTTCGTTCGAGGCGAAGATGGGGGCGCTGCAGCGCATCAAGCCGGTGGCGCAGCTCTTGCCGGTGGGGCTCGCGCGGTCGGCGTTCTTCGCGGCGATGTCGAAACACTTCGGGCTGCCGGCGGCCGAGCTCGAGCTCGAGCTGCGGGGCAAGCAGGCGGCGCCGCAGTTCAAGCCGCAGCCGAAGCCGGTCGGGGCCGAGAAGGCGCCCGAGCCGCTGGAGCGCGACTTCGTGGCGGCGGTGTTGAAGAGCCGGGCGCTCTTGCAGAGAGACACGTCACAGGTGGCGTCGGGCATCAAACACTCGGGCCTGCGTGCGGTGCTGGCGGCGGTGGCGAGCGGCACGCCTCCAGAAGATGCGCTGCACGAGGCGTCAGAGAAGTTGAAGCAGGAGCTGTACGAGGCGATG
>JAEUJP010000197.1 GCA_016793725.1 Myxococcaceae bacterium
TGAGCCACCGCAAGATGGCGTTCGAAGACATCGACGGCAACCCGCACGACATCATCGTCGGCGTCACGACGCTGTACGTGCTGGTGAACCAGGGCGCGCGGCTCGAGTACACCGACCCGTGGCTGCCTCCGAAGAAGCGGCACCTCATCTGCCTGCCCGAGCACGGCCGCTTTCGCGCCGCCGCAATGAGCGCGAGCGCGTCGACGGTCTTCGTCATCGACGCGGCGGGCCGCTCGTACACGAAGCTCGGCGACTTCGACTCGATGGGGCTCGACCCGGTCTTGCGCTACGGGTGGGAGCGCGAGCGGCGCACGGGGCTCTTGAACGACGACGTGTACTCGCTGCCCGCACACCCGTGGGTGCGGCAGCCCGACCTGCCGGGGCCCGCGACGACCGCCATCACCATCTTGCAGACGGGCCTCGGCAACGACGCGCGCGAGCTGCGGGTCGGCGCGCCCGACGGCTATTGGAAGAAGCCGATCGCGGCGGGCACGTGGGAAAAGGTCGAGACGGGTGTGGCGGCGCCGGGCGAGAACATTCACCCGTCGCGAGACACGCAGCTGCCGCCGCACACGAAGGCCTTCACGGGCAGGCTCGGCGCCCAGACGGTGACGCTCGAAGACTTCGCCCCCGACTGCTCGCCGGCGACGCTGACGGTGGGCGACCAGAAGCTGACGCTGTACTTCCTGCAAGACTGGGAGCCCGGCCACACGACGCTGACCGGCGCGCTGTTCGGCACCGGCCCGTTGTTTCACGGGCGGCCGATGATCGAGGTCGAGCTGCGGCTCGACGGCGACACGGTGACGATCATCGAGCGCTTTCGCCCGCGTGCGCTCGCGCTGCGCCTCGAGCTCAAGGCAGGTTGAGGTTGTCGTAGCACGCCGTCGAGCTGACGGCCTCGGGGCCGAAGCCGCCGGCGCCCAACCACACGTAGACCTCGCGGTACGAGTCGGGGGTCGGCGTGGGCATCGTGCCGAGCTGCGTGTAGCTCCCGCCGTCGCGCGAGCCCTCGAAGTAGAGGGTGCCCGCGCTCTCGCGCATTCGGTAGAAGCGCCAGTCGCCGACCGGCACCTGGCCCGCGGGCGTCGTGAACATGTCGCCCTCGCGCTGCTCGATGACCATGTTGCCGCGGTTCGCGAGCAGCGAGACGCAGCGGTTCGGCGCGAGCGTGCTGCACACCGAGGCGGCGTACGCCTCGAACGTCATCAGCGACTGGTCGCCGGCGTCGACGATCTCGATGCTCACCTGCGAGTCGGTGAAGTCGTACCAGCGCGTGCTCGCGATCGCCGGGTACGTGGTGTCGTTGGCGATCGAGCTCACGACGAAGCGCCCGTTCTGCACCGTGCACAGCGGGTTGCCCACGTTCCACGTCGCGGAGTCGAGGGTGTTGAAGGGCTCCTTGAACGTGAACACCTTGGGAATGCAGAGCCCGCCGGTGCCGCAGCGCGCCGCGACGCAGCCCGCGTCGGCGGTGCAGCTGGTGGGGCACGCCGGCACCGCGCCGTTGCACGCGTAGCCCCCGGCGCACGGCGTCGAGGGCGCCGTGCCGAGCGGCGCCGTACGGCACTGCCCGTGAAAGCCATCGAGGCTGCAGCGGTCGCACGGCGCGCTGCAGGCGCTGTTGCAGCAGCGGCCGTCGACACAGAAGGTGCTCGCGCACTGCGCGCCCGTGGTGCACGACGTGCCGTTGACGGCGCCCCCGGCGGTGCCGCCTCCCGCGGTCGCCCCGCCGCCGGCCGTGGCCGCCCCGCCCGCTCGGCCGCCGCCCGCCGTGGCGCCACCGCCCGCGGTCGAGCCTCCACCCGCCGTCGACCCGCCGCCCGCGGTCGAGCCTCCACCCGCCGTCGACCCGCCGCCCGCGGTCGAGCCTCCACCTGCGGTCGAAGCCCCGCCACCCGCGGTCGAGCCACCACCACCACCACCACCCGACGTCGAGCCGCCGCCGCCGGCCTCGCCGCGGCTCGTGTCGCAGACCCCGCGCGGGCCGCAGACGAAGCCGTCGGCGCAGTCGGCGTCGGTGACGCACGCGTACGTGAGGTCTTCGGCGTGCGAGCCGGTGTTGCACCTCACGCAGATGAGCAACGCAGCGGCGATGAGGGTGAACCGGAGCACGCGCCCGGCAAGCCTACGTCACTCTCGCTCGATGATGTTCAGCTCGACCCGGCGATTGGCCTCGCGGCCCTTCGCGGTGGAGTTCGACTCGATGGGCTTCTCTTGCCCGAAGCCGACGGCCTTGAGCCGCGCGGGGTCGATGCCCTGCTTCACGAGAAACGCCTTCACGAGGTCGGCGCGTTCTTGGCTGAGCTTCAGGTTCTTCTCGGGCTTGCCGACGTTGTCGGTGTGGCCTTCGATCTGCACGAGCTTGATGCGGCGCTGGGCCTTCAGCACGCTCGCGACCTGCATGAGCAGCTTGTTCGACGCGGGCAGAATCTTTTTGCCCGTCGAGAACTGAATCACCTCGAGCATCTTGATGCGTTCGCTCTCGATGATGACGAGCTGCTTCTCTTTGACGGGGCAGCCCTGGTTCGCGGGGTCGCCCTTCTCTTGAGGGCAGTTGTCGACGTGGTTCATGACGGTGTCGCCGTCGTCGTCTTTGGCCGGGCAGCCCTTCTCTTCGATGATGCCGGGTTCGTTGATGCACTGGTCGATCTGATCGGTCAGCCCGTCGCCGTCGTTGTCGGGCTCGGGGCAGCCGTCATCGTCTTGGAACCCGTCGAGGTCTTCGGCAGCCTCGGGGCACTTGTCGAGCCGGTCGACGACGTTGTCGCCGTCACCGTCGGTGTCGGGGCAACCCTCGTTCTCGGCGATGCCGGCGACGTTGAGGCACTTGTCTTGCGCGTCGGGAATCTTGTCGCCGTCGTTGTCGGCGTCGGGGCAGCCGTCGGCGTCTTGAAACCCGTCTTTGTCTTCGGGCTTCTCGGGGCACTGGTCGACGGCGTTCGCGACGGTGTCGTGGTCGCGGTCGAGCTCGGGGCAGTCTTTCAGGTCGTAGGGCTCGGTCTCTTCGCACGCGGGCTTCTGCTTGCCCGCGCCGTTGCCGAACGCCGCACCGAGGTACACACGAAAGCCGGGGTTGTTCGGGTGCGCGCCGAAGCCGGGGCCGAGAGCGAGGAAGAGCTCCGTCCACTTCAGGTTGATGCGCAGGCCGAGCAGGCCTTCGACGCCGACCCAGCCCTGCTGCAGCGGGGCGATGAAGCGCACCGAGAGCTCGCCGCGCGCCGTCTCGCCCGCGGTGGTCGCGGCGAGCGATACGAACAGGTTGTTGCCGACGTTGTCCCAGTAGCTGCCGCCGTACGCCCTCAGGTCGACGGGCGTCGTGGTGCGAATGAGCGCCGAGACCTCGGCCGACAACGTGAAGGCGCTGAAGCGCTTGCCCGCGTTGAGCCGCGGCACGACCGAAAACCCCTGGTTCGTGAGCGCGTTGCTGGTGCCGACGGGTATGCCGGCCGACACCCCGAGCGACAGAAAGAACGGGCGCGTCTCGCCGAGAATGCCGAACTTGAGGTGCACGTACGGCGTGCCGAGGCCGGCGGCCGCGACGGGAAACGGCGGGTTCGCGGCGGTGAACTGCTGAATGACGACGGGCAGCGTGGCGCCGAGCTCGAGCCAGTCGGTGATGCCGACGGCGCCGAACACCTGCGCCGTCACACGGTCGCGCAGCACGATGATGCCCTCGGTGTTGCGCGTGCTGAGGCTCAGGTGGCCGTACGAGTAGCCGAACCCGGCGCCGAGGCGGAACTTGCCGCCCTTCAGCGTCTCGCCGCTGCCGACGGTGAGGCCGCCGCGGCCCGCCGGGTCGAGGTACAGCGTCTCGATGTCGATGGCCGGCGTCGGCGGGTTGGTCTGCGCTGCGGACACCGCGGGCAACAGCCATAGAAGCAGTGTGAGTCGGCGCACGGCCGAATCATCTGCGCCCTTGCCCGCAGGGCAACCTTTTTCTCAGCGCCTGGTGGGCTTCGTGCCCGACATCGCCGCGAGCACCTCGAGCGCCTCGCTCACGGTCTGCCAGACGGCGACGGCCTGCAGCTGGCCCGAGCTGCCCTGCGCGAGCGCCGCCTTCGCCTCTTGGGCCAGCGGAGCGAGCCGCTCGCGCAACAGCGCCACGTGCTTCTGCACGGCGGCGGTGCCCTTCGGGGCGAGGCCGGGAGGCGAGGCGGGCGCGGCCTGCGACGTCGACATCGCGCGCACCGCGTCGGTGAGCTTGTCGAGAATCGGCGACAGGTCGGGCGTCTGCGCGGCTGCCGGCGCCGGCACGACGACGGGAGCAGGCTCGGGCCGCTCGCGCAGGGCCGCGGCGAGGGCGTCGAGCTTCTGGAGCAGCGCGCGGTCGTCGTACGGCTTCGCCGGCAGCGGCGGAGGCGCCGGAGGCTGCGCAGCACCGGCGCGCACCGCGGCGGCCAGGGCGTCGAGCTTCGCGCCGAGCGGCTCGGCGGGGGCTTTGGGCTGCGAGGCGGCGCGAATGACGGCCTCGCCCATGCGCTGCACCTCGGTGCCGATCGAGGCGATGGCGCCCGAGACGCGCACGGCGGGGTCGTCTTCTTTGCCGCCCATCGTCTGCACGCGCTGGTAGCCGCGCTTGAGCTCTTCCCACCGCTTCGCCTGCTCGGGGCTCTGGCGGCCGCGCAGCTCGGCGAGCTTGAGCAGGTTCACCTCGGCGGCGCTCGTCAACGTCTGAGACTCGGCGGCGTAGTGCTGATCGACGAGGGTCTCGAGCTCGGAGTCGGTCATCGCCGACGCGACCTTCTCGGCGAGCTTGTTCATGTTGCGGTAGCTGCCCTGCAGCTTGAACGGCGGCTCGGTGCGGAAGCGGTCGTCTTGGCTGGCCGACGCGATGTACTGCTGGTTCACCTTGAGCAGCGTCGCCTGCACCTTGAACATGCGCTGCATCACGGCGCCGATCTCTTGCAGCTCGACGGCCGAGTAGCCGTGCTCGAGCTCCGACGAGGGCACGTCGCCGCCCTGCGCCATCTTGATGAGCTTGTGCACGTCGCCGGCCGGCCGCGTCGCGAGCGGGGCGAGCACGGTGTTCGAGGTGAGCGCGTTCTCGAGGTAGCTGAGCGCGAAGAGGTCGGCCTTGCCGTCGAGAATTTCGCCGAGGTTGTAGGTGTCGGCGCGGTTCGCGAGCATGTCGGGTATGCGAAAGCGCTCGCCCGACTCGGTGTACGGGTTGCCCGCCATGACGACGCAGAACTTCTTGCCGCGAAAGTCGTAGGTGCGGGTCTGCCCGCCCCACACGCCCTCGATGCGGCGCTGGGCGTCGCAGAGCGAGATGAACTTCTGCAAGAGCTCGGGGTTCGTGTGCTGAATGTCGTCGAGGTACAGCATCACGTTGTTGCCGAGCTCGAACGCGAAGTTGATGCGCTCGACCTCTTGCCGCGCGGTGGCGTTGGGGGCGTCGGCCGGGTCGACGCTGGTGACGTCGTGGCCGAGTGCAGGGCCGTTCACCTTCACGAAGGTGAGGCCGAGGCGTGAGGCGACGTACTCCATGAGCGTGGTCTTGCCGTAGCCGGGGGGGCTGACGAGCAGGAGCAGGCCCATGCGATCGGTGCGCTTGTTCTCGCCGGCCGTGCCGAGCTGCTTCGCGAGGTTCGTGCCGATGAGCGGCAGGTAGACCTGGTCGATGAGCTGGTTGCGCACGAAGCTCGAGAGCACCTTCGGCTGCAGCTCGTCGAGGCGCAGGCGCTTTCGCTCTCGCTGCAACAGCGCCGAGAGCTGCTCGCGGTAGGCGCGGTAGCGCGGCAGCTTTTCCTGCACGAACGCCGAGAGCCTGCCCATGAAGTCGGGCAGGTCGAGCTCGAGCTTGCCGGCCTTGAGGCGCGGGTGCTGGCCGAGCAGGCCGTCGACGGTGGCGGTGGTCGCGGCCGACGAGACGTGGCGGTCGACGCGGGCCTCGTCGACGGTGAGCAGGGCCGCGGCCTCGGGCACGGCGCGCGTGAGGTGGGGGGCCCTGGCACCGGCGAACGCGCCGAGCCAGGCGGCGGCGAGGTTGAAGGCGACGTGAGGGTGCGAGCTCAGGGCGCGGAAGTCGGCCTCGAAGTCGGCGCGAGAGCCCTGCGTCTCGAGCCAGGCGCGGAGCTGATCGCGCAAGGCCACGGCGTCGCCGCTGACGACGAAGCGCGGGTGGGCCTCGGCGAGCTCGTGGGCGAGGTACTCGGCGGCGAGGCGCGAGTCGGGGCCGGCCTTCATCTCGGCGGCGAGCTCGTCGATGAGCGCCTGCGCTTCGGTCGTGCCCTTCCACGCGGCTTGCAGCCGGCCGAGGCTCATCGCGCGGCGGTGCGCGACGTCGCGCGCGTGCGCGTCACCCCACTCGGCCCAGAACAGCGTGGCGAGGGCGCGGGCCCTTGCGGGGTACCTGAGCAGCCCCGCCGAGGCCTTGAGCTCGGTCAGGCGCGCGGCGATGAGCGCGGCGTCGGCGTCGTGAATGCCGCGCTCGTAGCCCTCATCGAGGTGTGACGCAGCCCAGGCGCGGGCGGCCTCGAGCTCTCTGCCCTTCTCGCAGCCGGCGAGCTGCCAGGCGAGGTACTCGCCGCGGTAGACGTCGGCGGTCTCAGAGGGCAACGACTGGTCCCACAGGTCTCTTGCGCCCTCGAGCGCCGGGTCTTCGATGCGCGCGAGGTAGTCGCTGCCGGTGAGGTGGGTGAACAGCCCGCCCTCTTTCGGCAGCACGGTGAGCTCGAGCGGCTGAACGTTGACGTTGAAGCGGTGCGCGCCGAGCTTGATGACGTTCGCGCCGTCTTCGAAGAGATCTTTCTTGTCGCGCAGCGCGCGCAGCGCGTCTTGGCGGGCGGTCTTGAGGCGCGAGTCGAGCTCGTCGGCCTTCACGCTGTCTTTGAGCTCGAGCAGCTGCTTCGACAGGTCGCCGAGCTTCTGCACCATGGGGTCGGCGGCGAAGTACGAGTTCAGCTCGTCGTCGGTCTTGAACGTCTTCGCGCGGCGGGCGACGCCCTGCAGAATGCGATCGGCGGCGCCGAACAGGTTCTGGGCGCGGCGCTGGCGCTCGTCGACGAGGGTCTGCTTGCGGGCCTCGAACGCCTCGAAGAGCTCTTCGCGCTTCTTGGCGAGCTCCGCCGCGAACTCGTCGAGCTCGCTGAAGCGGCCCTCGAGCTCTTCGAGCTGCACCTGCAGGCGGGCGAGCAGCTCGTCGCACTTCTCGGGCGAGTCGGCGCTGCCGAGGGCGCTCTCGATGCTCTGGCCGAGCAGCTTGAACTGGGCGCCGAACTCGGCGCGCTTCTCGGTGCCGAGCAGCTCTTTCTTCTTGCCGGTGGCCTGGGCGCGAACGCGGTTCAGGTGGCTGAAGACCTCAGAGATGCCCTCGAGAATCTTCGCGCGCGCGACGGGGTCGCCGACCTGAAGGCCGCCCACGATCTCGCCGAGCACGTCGAGGCCGGCGCCGATGCGCTCGAGCTCTCTCTGCAGGGGCTCGAGGTGTGCGGTGCCGATCGCCTTCTGTACCTCGGCGCCGGTGCGGCCGATCTGTTCGACGACGGGCTGCAGCGCGGTGGGCTCGAGCAAGAAGCCGACACACTGCTTCGACACGTTCTCGAAGCCCTCGATGACCTGCTTCTCGAGCCCCTCGATGCGCGTCAGGTCGACGTAGCGAACCTCTTTGAGCGAGATGAGCCGGCCCCGCTGGGTGCGCAGGGCGGTGAGCGCATCCATGAAGGCGTCGGTCGAGCGCAGGTCTTCGACGGTGAGCCGGCCGAGCAGCTCGCCCTGGGCGACCGTGGCGCGGGTCATCTCTTCCGAGGCGCGGCGCTGCAGCGCGAGCACCTTCTCGAACTCGTCGATGATGAGCTCGGCGTTGCTCGCGAGCTCTTTTACCGGCTCGAGCAGGTTCACCTCGGCGTTGCCGAGCCAGAAGAAGGCGTCGGTGGCGCGGGTGCAGGCGGCGACGAGATCTTCCCAGGTGCGGCGCGTGGGCGTCTCGGTCTCGGCCATGCGCTCGAGCGTCAGCACCTCGCTGATGCCGCGCACGAGCTCGGGGTTGCCGATCTTCGAGAGAAAGGTGCCGCTCGGCTTCTGGGCGGCGGCGAACTCGGGGCTCAAGAACGGCGTCTGCCACACCTGCATCGGGTGAACGCGCTGGGCCTCGCCGCCGGTGAAGCGAAACGTGACCATGCGCCCGTCGGCGAAGAGGCTGTACCCCTCGCAGGGAATCGGGCTCTGCACCTCTTTGCGCACGAGGTTGTAGGGCAAGAGCACGTAGGTGCCGGCCTCGCGCTCGTGAAACACGTACAGCACGTCTTCGCCGTTCGGCGACTTGAGGGCGCGCTCGAACTCGAGCCCCTTCGAGACGGCGTCGAACAGCTTCACCTCGCCGGTCTGCAGCGCGTAGCCGCCGGGGAAGATGACGCCCTGCTCTTCGGGCAGCTGCACGCAGCTGACGCCGATGGCGTCGGCGCGCTTCACCGTCTGGGTGCGCGTGTTGAAGACGAGGTAGCGGTAGGCGTCTTCGCGAAACGGCTTCACTTTCAGCAGAATGACGGCGCCGACCTTCGCGAAGTGAAACTCGGCGTCGTCGAGCGACTGGTCTTTTTCGCTGACGGGCTCGCGGTAGATGCCGAGGCCGTCTTCGGTGTTGTTCTCGATCTTGACGGTGAGATCGCCGCCGACGGTCTCGACGAACACCTCGTCGAGAATGTTGACGTGCGGGTGGCGGCCCGAGACCTGGCGCTCGCGGCCCGCCGTCTGCCACTCGAAGTCGTGGCTCGGCGCCTTGTGCAGATCGTTCTCGCCCCGGTTGTCGATGTAGGTCGCCTTGCCGGCAGCATCGACGCTGAAGCGAAACACCTTGATGTCGCGCTCGTTGTGCCCGGTCTGGAAGATGGCGAGCAGGCGCGACTCGGTGCGCCTCAGCTGCAGGAGCTTCGTGTCTTTGTAGTACTTGCAGAGGTCTTCGAAGTCCTTCACGAAGCGGCGGTCGGCCAGAAAGCCTCCCGCTTCGGTCTCGGGCACCAGGCTGAAGTCGTTCGCGTCGTGGAGCGAGAACACCTCGCTGACGGCGCGCTCCTGCTTGAGCCCCATGAAGACGTTGAACCCGAAGAGCAGGTGTTTGCCGAGGGCGACGATGTCGCGCGGCACGCAGTTGTTCTCGGTGCGAACGCGGTCGTTGCCGGTGACGGTGAGCTCC
>JAEUJP010000216.1 GCA_016793725.1 Myxococcaceae bacterium
TGGCGGTCGCCCAATGTGGCGCCTGCCACAAGCTGATGGACCCGATCGGCTACGCGTTTCTCGCCTACGACGGCGTCGGTCGCCCCGTCGCGAGCGAAGACGGCAAGGGCGAGATCATCGCCGGCGGCGAGCTCACCGGCACCTTCAGCTCGGTCGCCCAGCTCGGCGAGCGCCTCGCCTCGAGCACGCAGGCCCAGACGTGCTTCGCCCGCCAGTGGCTGCGCTACGCCGCCGGCCGCAAAGACACCACCTCCGACGGCTGCGCCGTGCAGACGCTCGCCGACGGCTTCACCGAAACCGGCGACCTGAACGCGCTCTTCGTCGGCCTGCCTGCGCTCGACGCGTTTTCGCTGCGCGAAGGAGACGCTCCATGAGCCGCCACACCCGCCGCAGCTTCCTCGCCGGCGCCGGCGCGACCCTCGCGCTGCCGCTGCTCGATCGCGACGTCGGCCGCGCCTTCGGTCAGAGCACCCCGACCGTGCCGAAGCGCCTCGTCGTCTTCATTCACGGGCAGGGCACGCTCAACAACAGCCAGGCCGATCAGTGGAACCCGGTGGCGCAGCCGGGCGGCGCGCTCGAGCTCAGCGGGCGCCCGATGCTCGAGATGCTCGCGCCGCACCAGCGCAAGATGGTCGTCATCAGCGGTGTCAGCAACGTGCTGCACTCCGACGGCTTCTTCGTGCCCGGCAACGGCCACGTCGGGCCGGGTCACACGCTGCTCACCGCCGCACTCCCGCAGACCGCGTGGAGCAACGGCGCCTACGTGCCGCGCGCCAACCAGGTCGCGATGGGGTGGGACACGAAGTGTATGGGCCCGTCTATCGACCACGCGATCGCGGCGCGGCTCGGTGGCCCCGACTCGCTGCACATCGGCGCGACCGGCGCGGGTGAGGGCGAGTACAAGATGTTCTACCGCACGACCACCGACCCCGACGGCGCGAACACGAGCGCCGGCATGGTGACGGGCGCGCGCAACGTCTTCAACCAGTACCTCGCGACCATCACGCCGCCTCCGGTGCCGAGCCGCGCCGACCGAATGCGCGGCAAGCGCCGCGACGTGCTGAGCGCCGTGCGCGAGTCGTTCGGCTCGCTCTACCGCGAGGTCGGCCGCGACGACCGCCTGCGCCTCGAGCAGCACGCGCAGCGCATCAGCGAGCTCGAGGCCAGCATCTCGATGCCGCCGCCCGCCGTGCAGTGCAGTGGGCTCATGCAGCAGCTGCCGCCCGGCTACCCCGGCGGCGAAGATCTCGAGTCGACCGCGCAGATCAACAACATCGTTCAGATGCTCACCTGCGGCGTGCGCAACGTCATCACGCTGAAGCACGAGGACTACCACGGCCCCGGTCTCGGCTTTCTCGGCACTGCCGGCGACGTGCCCGCCTCAGCGCAGTCGTTCTTCCCCATTCAGGGCGACCCGAACTGGCACGCGCGCGTTCACCGCGACGCTGGCAGTGCCGCCGACCACCCCGTGCTCGTTCACGGCTTCCGCTTCTATGGCAAGCAGTTCAAGACGCTGCTCGACAAGATGGACGCGGTCGTCGAGCCGAACGGCAAGACCCTGCTCGACAACAGCCTCGTGCTCTGGCTCAGCGAGTTCGGTGACGGCGGCGCCCACTCGAGCACCAACCTGCCCGTCGTGCTCGCCGGCGGCCTGCAGGGCGCGCTGCGCACGAACCGGTACATCAACCTGCGCGGCGGCGGCACCGAGTACTCGACCGGCGACCTCTACACGAGCCTGCTGAACCTGTTCGGGTTCAACGACACGACGTTCGGTTATGTCGGCACCGGGCTGCAGCACGGCGGCATTCCCGGGCTGGTGTGAGCGCTGGCTGGGCTGTACGTAAGTTTGTACGTTATTCTGTACAGCATGCCGCTCACGACCCGAGACGTCATTCCCCTCAGCCACGCCCGCGCCAACCTTTCCGAACTGGCTGACGAAGTACGGGCGGGGGCCGAGAAGGTGATCACCAAGAACGGTGAGAGCTATGTCGCGCTGATTGCCGCCGACCGCCTCGACTACTACCACCGACTCGCCGCCGAGCGTTGGGAGGTTGAGCTTCTACAAGATGTGCAAAGCGGCCTCGATGACATTGCCGCGGGCCGCGTGAAAGACGCGCGCAAGGCGCTCACAGCCATCAAGGCTCGTAGAAGCCGCCGATCGCGTCGATGAAGCGCCGCGCCCGGCTTCGAAGCAGGGTCATCGTGACTGCTGCCTTCGAGCGCAATCTCGCGCGCATCGAGCAGGTTTTGGACGATGCGGGTGCTTCGCAACGGTTCGAAGAGCTCGTCGACGATCTGCTCGAGCGCGTCATTCCGCTCCTCGAAAGCACTCCAGCACTCGGAGCGCCGCTCTCGAATCACACTCTCACTGAGGAGTCTCGACTTCTTCTCGACAAGATCTCGAGACAGGTTTCCGCGACGGCTGCGCGACAGTTGGTGCGCGGCGACTTCGTGATGCTGTACGTCGTGAGCGAGCAGCGCGTGCATCTACTCGCGGTTCGCCACCATCGCGAGGCGAACTTCCGATTCGAAATGTAGCGCCGTGCTACGGCTCGATGACCGCCTTCGTCGTGTAGTCGAGCTTCGGGAACTCGGCCTTCAGGTACGCGTTGCCCTCGGTCTGAATCTTCATCTGATTCGGGCCGGCCCCCTGCGGCGCGCCTTCGCCGTAGCCCTTGTACAGCTTGTCCACCACCTCCATGCCCGACACCACCTTGCCGAACCCGGCGAAGCCCATGCCGTCGAGGTTCACGTTGTCGTTGAAGTTGATGAACACCTGCGTCGTGCGCGAGTTGCGGCCCGACGTCGCGAACGTGATGACGCCGCGCGTGTTGCTCTGCTTCACCGGGTCGTCGTTGATGCGCGCGTTGCGCCACACGCCGTTCAGCTCGGGCTTGCCGCTGATGCCGAACTGCACCATGAACCCGTCGACCACCCGAAAGAACGCGGTGTCGTCGAAGTAGCCGTTCTTCACCAGGTTGTAGAACCGGTCGGCGCCGAGCGGAGCCCACTCGCGCTGCACCTCGACCACGAAGTCGCCCTGCGTCGTCGTGAACTTCGCCTTGAACGTCGCCGGCGCCGTCTCGGTCAGCTTCGACGGGTCTGAAAGGCCGCCGCCGCCCGAGGGAGCCGAGCCTTCCTTCTTGTTGCACGCCACCGACAATGCCAGCACCGCCACGATCACGAGTCGCATGCCGCGTCAGCTACATCTGCTCGGCCACGGACACAACGGCTCTCGCCTGGGCGTGAACGCACCCGCACCCGCACCCGAGAGAGGCCGTTCACCTCGACGTACGCCTCTTCGTAGCCCGTGCGCGTGCTCGTCGTCGTCTTCGCCCCCGAGCGAACTACTTCGCCGCGCCGAGGTTCGCCTTCGGCCCCGGCCAGATGGTCAGCGCCGTGCCGAGCTTCAAGGCGCGCGCGCTCTTCGGCAGCGCCTCGTTCCAGTTCTTCAAATCCGACACGCTCACATCGAACCGCTGAGCGATGCTCCACAGCGAGTCACCAGAGCCGATGCCGTAGGTGACGCGCGTCTTGCCGTTCACCTGGGCGACCGTCATCGTGCCCGCAGGGGCCGCGGCCGTCTTCTGCGTGCCCGCCGGCACCTCGTCTTCGGGCCGCGTCGTCAGCCCGCTGCGCCGCGCCCGCGCCACCTGCCGCTCGATGACCGCGTCGGTCTTGCCGGCCTTCAGCGACGCCGCGCTCGGCACGGGTATCAGCAGGTCGGTGCCCAGCTTCAGCGAGCGCGCCGACTTGATGCCGTTCACGCGCATGATCGCCTCGGCCGCGCTCGCGTACTTCGTCGCCACACCCGACAGCGTGTCGCCCTTCGCCACGCGGTGAACCTTGAAGTTGAGCCGCTCGCCGGGGCCGAGCTTCGCCACGCCCTCGGTCGTCGCCTTCGCCTGCCCCTTCGGCACGCGCACGATGTACGGCTCTTTTTCCGAAGCGGGTGGGGTGCACCAGCGCTTCAGCTCGGGGTTCAGCACCTTCAGGTCTTCGAGCGTCGTGTTCGCGATGCGCGCGAGCACGTCGAGGTCGACCTGCGTGTCGAGCGGCACCTCGTCGTACTCGAGCGGCTTCTCGTACTCGAACTCGTCTTGCGAGAAGCCGAACGCCTCGGGGTGCTTCGCGATCAGCGCCGCCGCGATCAGCTTCGGCACGTAGTGCTTCGTCTCTTTCGCGAAGCCGGGCTTCTTGTTCGACAGCTCCCAGAAGTCGCGCGTGCCGTAGCGCGTCGTGATCCACCTGACGCGCCCTCCGCCCGTGTTGTAGCCGGCCCACGCCAGGTACCAGTGCCCGTGATTCGCGTAGAGCTGCGACAGGTACGCCGCCGCCGCCTTCGTCGACTTCATGAAGTCGTTGCGCTCGTCGAGCCAGAAGTCGCGCTTCAGGTGAAACATGTCGGCCGTGCCCGCGATGAACTGCCACGGCCCGACTGCCGCCGCCCACGAGCGCGCCTGCGTCGAGAACCCCGACTCGATCATCGCCAGGTAGACGGTGTCTTTCGGCAGCCCCGCCTCGACCAGCACCGGCTGCATCATGGGAATGTAGCGGGTCGAACGACCCATCCACCTCCGGTACCACTTGCGCCCCTGGTGCTGAAAGAAGTGCAGGTACTGCGCCACCAGGGGCTGCATCTCGACCGGTATGTCGTAGCGGTCTTTCACCAGCGACACGTCGAACGCCGCCACGTCGGTGACGGGGTCGAGCACGAACGGAAGCGACTCGCCGCTGCCCTCGGCGTCGTCGAGCGCCTGCTCGATGCGCTCGCGCAGCGCGTTGCCGAGCCCCAGCCGCTGCAGCTGCTCGCGCAGCGCCGCGTCTGACTTCGCCGCCGGCTCGAGCGTCGTCTCTTCGAGCGCCCGCATCTCGTCGACCTCGCTCGGGCCCTCGGGGGCCTCGGCCTCGTCGCCTTCAGCCGGGGTCACCGGCGGCAGCGGCTCGACGCGCTCCATGCCGGGCGGCGGAGGAGGCATCGGCACGTCGGGAGCGGCCGCCGCGACCGCCAGCATCAGGAGCAACATTCAACGCCCATTACTTACCCAAACGACGGCCTCGCGCCGAGTCTTCCGGCCGAGTTTGAGGCGGGAATTTTCCCAATTTTCAAGAGGGCGAGGAACCGCACCGATTCGCCACGCTGTGCGATAACCGTGTCACCCATGCCTCGCGTTACGGAACCCTCGACCGTCAAGCCCGCCGCCGGTAGCTCCACCACGAAGCCTGCAGGCGGCGCGTTTCCCACGAAGGCCGGCCTCGGCGTCAGCACGATTCACCGGTACACCGAGCCGCGTGTCACGCCGTCGGTGATCGCGATCACCGTGTACACGCCGGTGCCGACGAGCGCGGTGCCGGGCAAGGTGCTCGACACGAACAGCAAGCCGTTCGCCGAGAAGTTCCCCGAGCGGTTCATCATCGACGACGGCGGCCTGAATCGCATCTTCACCGGCGTCGACCTGCGCAAAGGCTCGCTGCTCGACAAGAAGCTGAACAGCATCGTGAACGTGATGCCGAAAGACACCGAGGGGCGCCTGCAGTTCATCGCGCGCGAGGTGAACCGGCTGATCAAGTGGACGGCGGGCAGCAGCGCCAACGACGGCCGCGACGAGTTCGAGTGGGACAAGAAGGCACCGCGCCCGGGCCCCGCAGCGGGTCAGACGCACCAGGCCGCGGCGTACGACGACATCTCGGCGCCGCCGCGCTCGACGGGCGAGTCGATGGACGTGGTCGGTCTCGAGAAGTACCTCGAGGCGGGCGAGGGTTACTGCATTCAGAAGGCGCTGCTCGCGGCGTGCCTGCTCAACAAGCTCGACATACCCTTCCGGCTCGTGAACGGCGCGGTCTCGCAGGGGCCCGGCCGCTCGGTCGGCCACACGTGGGTCGAGCTCGAAGACGGCCGCGTGCTCGACGCGGCCTGGTCGACGCTGACGAAGGTGACCAAAGATCACCCGAACCACAGCGACTGGTTCAAGCTCGGCGGCTCGTACCGCTTCGCGAACCAGAAGTACCCGTACCTGGCGCTCACCTGATCGCCGGCCCGGAGCAGACCCACCGTCCGTCCCGGTCCCCGGCCCCGTCCCCGGCTGTTCAGAGAACGAGCAGAGCGCGAACGGCTACTCGCGCCCATGCCCCTTGCCGAGAATCTGCACCACGTACTTCTCGTACTCGAAGTGCGGTGAGTTCTCGCGGTCGTGGCACCCCACGCACACCTTCGGCTCGTTGCCCTTCGCGATGTTCTTCACCGTGGGGTCTTCGGCGTGCACCGCGCCCGGCCCGTGGCAGCTCTCGCAGCCGACGCCCTCGCGGCCCGCCGTCTTGTCGATGCGGCACACGCCGCCCACCGCCTGCCAGCCGGTCACGTGACAGCCGATGCAGTCGAGGTGGTACTGCTTGTTCACCTTCACCAGCGTCTCGAGCCCGTGCGCGTGTTTGCTCGCCTGCCACACGGGAAACGCCTCTTTGTGACAGTCGAGGCACGCCGCGTTGCCCACGAAGCCCTGCTGGTTCTTGCCGGGCACCGGGCACTCTTTGTTCGTCTTCTTCGCGAGCGCGAGGTTCAGCTCGCCGACCTCTCGGTCGTACGCGTCGACGATCGCCTTCACGCCCGCCTCTTCGGGGAAAGACGACTCGAGCGGCAGAAACCGCGTCGCGAAGCCCCACTGGCCCTGCGGAGTCTCGAGCGGCTCGGACGCCTGCGCCGCCCGCCGAGACTCGAGCTCGACCAGCTTCTCTTGGCGCAGCGCCTTCAGCTCGGGCGCGAGGCCGGGGTCGTTCGTCTGCGCTCGCAACATCTCGATGCGCTCGTCGAGCGCCGCCAGCGCACGCTCTCTGTCGGCCGCCCCCGCGAACAGCTGCGGCCGGTCGCCCGCCCCGTGCCACAGGTCGACGCGCAGCATCGAGCGCCCCTTGCTCTGCAGCTGCGCCACGGGCACCTCGCCGCGCAACAGCCGGCTCTGCTCGCCCGCGACCTCGTCTTTCGCGCGCGCCGCCACCAGCAGGTCGACGCCGCTCTTCGGCGCCTGCGGTATCGCCGCGTCGAGCGCACCTTCGAAGAGGCCGACGACGAACCGTGCGCCGTCTCGTCGTGCGCGCGCCGCCCGCTCGGCCAGCTCGCCTGCGCTCGCGCCCGACACCACGCCCAGCTTGAACCCCCCGCGCTCGAGCACGCGCACGCCGCCCTCGAGCTCGGGCAGCGCCTGCTGCTTGCGAAAGTCGGTGCCCCTCACGTCGTCGAGCGGGCCCGGCTGCCGCACGTCGAGCTTCATGGCGACCAGCGCTGCCGCCAGCGCCTTCGCCTTCTTCTCTTGCTGCGGCACGGCGTCGTCGGGAATTCGTGCGGCCCCGAACAGCGCCTCGCCGCTGTCGACGAAGAACACCGGCTGGCCTTCGCTGCGCACCTTCGACAGCTGCGCCGCCGCGCGCGCGATGCCGCCGCGCATGTTTTCGCTGCAGCCGCACGGGCCCAGGTAGCCGCGCAGCTCGGCGCTGATGACGAGCGTCGCGTCGGGGGCGCCCGCAGGCTTCGGCTCGGGCTTCGCGACCGGCGTCGTCTGGCAGGCGACGAGAACCAGCGCCGCGACCCACGACCGCCTCACCAGAGAATCGACTCCACCAGCTCGTCGATCTTCTCGCCCAGCGCCTCGAGCCCGTTCGCCTTCGACAAGAACCCGTCGGCGCCGACCTGGTGCGCGAGCTTGCCGAGCTCTTCGTCACCCAGCGAGCTGAAGATCACGATGGGTATGTCTTGCGTCTTGAACTCGTTCTTGAGCGTGCGGCAGATGTCGGTGCCCTTCGCGTCGGGCATGTGCAGGTCGGTCAGAATCAGGTCGGGCTTGAACGTCTCGAGCGTCTTCTCGAACTCGACCAGCGTCGACGTCGCCACGACCTCGTAGCCCCGGCTCTCGAGCACGGCCTTTTCCATCGCCAGCGTGATCTCGCTGTCGTCGATGAGCAGAATTCGGCGTCGTTCGGCCAAGGCTCGAAGGTTCTACCAAGGCTACTTCTTGATCGCCTTCACCATCTTCGCGAATTCCGCGCGGGCCGCCTCGACCGTCTTCGCCGGCCCCGTCAGCTTGAAGAACACCGCGCCCTCGGGCCCCTCGACGATCGCGCCGAGCAGCTTGAAGCCCGGCTTGTTCGTCTTCGGCCCCATCGGCCCGCCGCCGCCCGTGTACGTGCCGTCGAGCTCGACCGTCGTCAGGTCGAACCCCGCGGGCAGCTTCTCTTTTCTCGGCGTCGGAGCCTTCGCGCCCTCGAACTGGCCCACCCAGCGCTGCACGTTCGCGTCGACGCTGCCGCCCTGGCCCTGGCCGAAATAGAAGACGCCGCACTCGGCGTCTTCGGCGTCGCCCTTCGCAGCCGGGATCTTGTACGTCGCCGCCCGCATCGGCCGCGGCGCGTCGGCCTTCCACCCCGCCGGGGGAGCCCACGCGAGGCCCCCTGCCGAGTCTGCAAAAGACGGTGCCGCCAGAAATATCGCGAGCGCTGCTGCGTACCTGAGCATGCCGGCCGTATACGCCCGGTTCACTTGACCTGCCAGAGTGCCGGTGTCTAAAGGGGCCGCTCCTATGCGTCGTTACTTTTCGCTCGCCGTCGTCGCTGTTCTGCTGTCTTCCCTGCCGGCTTTTGCCGACTTGAAGGTCGGTTACGTCGACCTCCAGCGCGCGCTGGGCGAGGTGCACGAAGGTGTCGCCGCGAAGACCAAGCTCAAGGCCGACCTCGAGAAGAAGAAGACCGACTTCGAGGCCGAGC
This sequence comes from Myxococcaceae bacterium, assembly GCA_016793725.1. Classification (GTDB taxonomy): domain Bacteria; phylum Myxococcota; class Myxococcia; order Myxococcales; family Myxococcaceae; genus Xiheicaenimonas; species Xiheicaenimonas phototrophica. The sequence goes on from JAEUJP010000216.1 coordinate 8,752, forward strand.
AGAACAAGCTCCGCTCCGACAAAGAGGTGCTCGACAAGCAGGGCCCGATGATGAGCGAAGAGGTGCGCACGCAGAAGTTCACCGAGCTCCAGAAGCGCCTGTTCGAGCTGACGCAGAAGGCCGAGAAGCTCCAGATGGAGATGGCCACCGCCGAGCAGAAAGAGCTCAAGAAGATCTTCGAGAAGATGGACCCGATCATCGCCAGCTTCGCGCAGCGCGACGGGCTCACGATGATGTTCGAGAAGACCGACTCGGGCCTCGTCTACGCGCCCGCGAGCCTCGACTACACGAACGAGCTCGTGCGCACCTACAACGACAAGTACCCGAAGACCGGTGGTGGGGCCCCTGCGAAGACCGACAAGGCGCCGGCGCCGAAGGGCGAGGCTCCGAAGAAAGACGGGCCCGCGGCCGCGAAGTAGGTCGCCCTCGTGGCACGACCGCTCAAAGAGCTCGCGGCTCACGTCGGCGGTCAGATCGACGGCGACGCCTCGGTTCAGATCGAAGGCCTCGCGCCGCTCGAGGCTGCGGTACCCGGTCAGCTCTCGTTCTTCTCGAACTCCCGCTACAAGCGCGCGTTTCATGCGACGAAGGCTTCGGCCGTGCTCGTCGCCGACGGCACCGTTCGTACGAATGGCGTCACGCTGGTGAAGGTCGAAAACCCGCAGCTCGCGTTCGCGCGGCTGTCGCAGCTGTTCTTCCCCGCCCGCACCTATGCGGCCGGCGTCAGCAGCGAAGCCGTCGTACACGCCGAGGCGCACGTCGACCCGACCGCGACCGTCATGGCCGGCGCGGTCGTCTCGCGCGGCGCGGTGGTGGGGCCGCGCGCGGTGCTGCACCCGGGCGTGTTCGTCGGCGAAGGGGCGCGGGTCGGCGCGGCGTCGGTGCTGCACGCGAACGTCGTGGTCTACGACCGCTGCATCGTCGGCGAGCGCTGCACGCTGCACGCGTCGAGCGTCGTCGGCGCCGATGGCTTCGGGTTCGTGCTCGACCTCGAGGCGCTGGCGCACGTGAAGATCCCGCAGGCCGGCATCGCGCGGCTCGAAGACGACGTCGAGCTCGGCGCGTGCTCGTGCGTCGATCGCGCGACGCTCGGCGAGACCGTCGTCGGGCGCGGCACCAAGATCGACAACCTCGTGCAGGTCGCGCACAACGTGCGCGTCGGGCCGCTGTCGATCGTCTGCGCGCAGGCCGGCATCTCGGGCTCGACGCAGCTGGGGCAGGGCGTGGTGCTCGGCGGCCAGGTCGGCGTCGCCGGGCACCTGCAGATCGGCGACCTCGCGAAGGTGGCGGCGCAGTCGGGGGTCGCTCAAGACGTCGAGGCCGGGCAGACGCTCGGCGGCTCGCCGGCGATCGAAGCGGGAACCTGGAAGCGCGCGGCGATCGTCTACGCACAGCTGCCCGAGCTCTTGAAAGAGCTGCGCGAGCTCAAAAAACGTGTCTCACAGCTGGAGAAAGGGAAACACCCATGATGGACGTGACGGAGATCTCGAAGATCCTCCCGCATCGTTACCCGTTTCTGCTCGTCGACCGGGTCCTCGAGTACACGCCGGGCGAGAAGCTCATCGGGTACAAGAACGTCACCCTGAACGAGCCCTTCTTCGGAGGCCACTTCCCGGGCCACCCCGTCATGCCCGGCGTGCTCATTCTCGAGGCGCTCGCCCAGGCCTGCGCGCTGCTCGCGTACAAGACCGCGAAGCTCGACGCCTCGCAGCTGGTCGTCTACCTGATGGCGATCGACGGCGCGAAGTTCAGAAAGCCCGTGGTGCCCGGTGATCGCCTGACGCTCACCGCCACCGTCGTGAAGCAGAAGGGCCAGATCTGGAAGCAGCGCGGTGAGGCCACCGTCGACGGCGTGCTCGTCTCAGAGGCCGAGTTTCTCGCCACCGTCATCGAGAGGGACAAGGCGTGACCGTTCATTCGACGGCCGTCGTTCACCCCGAGGCGAAGCTCGACCCGACCGTCGAGGTCGGGCCCTACGCCGTCATCGGCGGCAAGGTGAAGTTGGGCCCCGGCACTCGTGTGGGGCCGCACGCCGTCATCGAGGGCGACACCACCATCGGCGCCCGCAACCGCATCTTTCAGTTCGCGAGCGTCGGCGCCGACCCTCAAGATCTCAAGTACGCCGGCGAGGCCACGAAGCTCGTCATCGGCGACGACAACCTGATTCGCGAGTTCACCACGCTGCACATCGGCACCGCCGGCGGCGGCGGCACGACCCGCATCGGCAACAAGAACCTGTTCATGGCCTACAGCCACGTCGCCCACGACTGTGTCGTCGGCAACGGCTGCGTGCTCGCCAACTCGGCGGCGCTCGCCGGCCACGTCGAGCTGGGCGACTACGTCATCATGGGCGGGCTCACGGCCGTGCATCAGTTCACCCGCATCGGCAAACACGCGTTCATCGCCGGCGGGGCCATGGTCGGTATGGACGTGCCGCCCTACTGCACCGCGCAGGGCGACCGCGCCGAGCTCGTCGGGCTGAACACCGTCGGCCTCGCGCGCCACGGGTTCAGCGAAGATCAGATCGCGCGCGTGAAAGACGCGTACAAAATTCTCTTTCGGTCGAAGCTGGGCCTGAACGAGGCGCTCTCGAAGCTGCAGGCCGAGCACGGCGGGCACTCCGAGATCGACCACCTCATCGACTTCTTGAACGCGTCGAAGCGCGGGGTGACGCGCTGACCTCGGGCTCCATCGGCCTCATCGCCGGCAGCGGCACCTTTCCCTTTCTCTTCGCCCGCGCCGCGAAAGAGCAGGGCCTCACCGTTCACGCCGTCGCCCACCGCGGCGAGGCCGACCCCGCGCTCGAGGCCGAGGTCGAGAGCTTCACCTGGGTGAAGCTCGGCCAGGCGAAGGGCATTCTCACCGCGCTGAAGAAGGCCGGCGTCGACCGCGCCGTCATGGCCGGGGGCATCGGCCGCGCGCGCAGCCTGCGTGAGGCCTGGCCCGACGCCGGCGCGTGGGCGATCGCGAAGCGCCTGCGCGGCTTTCGCGACGACGAGCTGTTGCGGGCCATCGCCGCGTACTTCGAAGAGGGGGGCGTGCGCATCGTCGCTCCGACCGACTTCGTGAAGCAGGTGCTCGCGCCGAAGGGGCTGCTCGCGGGCCCGAAGCTCACGGCCGCTCAAGAACGCGACGTCGAGATCGGCCGCGAGGTCGCCCTCTCGCTCGGCAAGGCCGACGTCGGCCAGACCGTCGTCGTCAAAGACGGGGCGGTCGTCGCCGTCGAGGCCGTCGAGGGCACCGACGAGGCCATTCGCCGCGGCGGCCACCTCGGAGGGAAAGGCGCCGTCGTCGTGAAGCGCGTGAAGCCGGGGCAAGACTTGCGGTTCGATCTGCCTGCCGCCGGCCCCGTCACGCTCGAGGTCATGCGCGAGGTGGGCGCCCGCGTGCTCGCGGTCGAGGCCGGCCGAACCGTGCTGCTCGACGGCCCGCAGCTCTTCAAGCTGGCCGAGCGCCTCGGCATCAGCGTCGTCGGCATGTAAGGTCGCACCCGCTCCGATGGCGACCCTTCCGCCGAAAGCTGCGCCGTCGCCCCCGTTCGCGAACCGCGAGCTCAACGGCGAGCTCTTGCTCGAAGAGATTTCAGAGCTGCGCAACGCCCAGGTGCCCCAGCGCCAGCTCAACGACTGCGTCGGCGCGCTGAAAGATCTGATGGGCACCCGGGCCAGCGAGGCCAGCGCCCACATCAAGGTGCTCGCCACCGCCCGCTTCGCCCAGCACCCCGCCATGGCCGCCCTGCTCGTGCGCTGGGCCAGCCGCCTCAAGACCGACGTCGACGTGCCCCTCTTGTTCGGGCACTTCGAGCGCCTCGCGCGGGTCTCAGCGGCGATGAGCGCGCTGCGCCGGGCGAGCGAGCGGCTGCCGAAAGGGGGCCGCGGGTGAAGGCGAAGGCCGTCGCCGGCTATGACCTCGTCAGCGCCGAGGCCAGCTCACGGCTCGATGTGTGGCCCGAGCGCTCGAAGCACCTCTTCACCGAGCTGCTCGAAGACGCGGCGAACGACATGCAGCGCGAGCTCTTGAACCGCGCGGTCGCCGCCGGCCACTCGGCCGCCGAGGTGCATGCGTTCGCCGACGCGCTGCGGGGCCTCTCTGACGTCGAGGCGTTCGAGAAGTGCACCATCGGCCTCGACAGCGCGCCCGGCTACACGGTCGCGCAGGTGCTGAAGGCCGAGGCCGACCCGCTGTTCGCGTTCACGCTGCGCGGCGGCGACATTTCGCCGGCCGAAGAGCGACCGCGCGCGTCAGACGCGCTGCCGTACGTGCCCCCGCCGAGCTCACCGCGCAGCGACGGCCGCAAGTTCGACGAGATGACCGACCCGAAGGTGCGCGTGCAGAGGTCGGGCGGCTTCGACGTGCGAGACGACGGGGCGCTCAAGCGCGCGGCGGCGGCGGCGGCGCGCGAGCTGGGCGCGAGCATCGACGCGGTGCCGAGGCCGTCGACGGGGCCATCGGCGGCGGTGCCTTCGCCGTCGAGCGGGCCGGCCATCGTTCAAGACGTGCTGAACGACGCGATGCACGCGCTCGGCATCGCGTACCGCGAGCAGGGCGTCGACGGCGCGGGCCAGGCGAAGCTCGAAGACGTCATGGCGCAGGTGGCCCAGGCGCTGCAGCGGGGCCTGCCGGTGCCGGTCGCGCTGGGGCCCGACCCGGGCAAAGACCGGCGCTTCGCGCTGTTTCTGCAGGTACAGACGAGCGGCAAGAGCCGGGCGTACCAGCTCTACGACGTGCTCTCGCAAGAGGTCGCGTGGCTCAACGAGGGTGATCTCTTCGCACGCACCGAGCTGCCGTTCGCCAGCAAAGCCAACCGCCGCATCACGCGCATCGCGCTGCCGGTCATCAAGGGGTCTTGACGAAATGTTCGCACTGCTCGCCGCCACGCTGCTCTCTCAGGCCGTCGACGTCAGCGTCACGACGACGCCGTACAAGAAGGGCGACATGCCCTCGGTGAACATTCTCATTCTCGAGCCCATCGCGGGCTTTCGGCTGATGCTGACGCGCAACGACGGCAAGAAGCTCGACGTGAAGGGCGGCGGCAAGCCGGGCCAGAAGCGCGTCATCGACCTCGTGCAGACCGAGGGCAAGTTCACGTGGAAGGGCGAGCTCTCGCTCAACTACAAAGACGGCACGACGGGCGCGATGCCGCTCGAGTTCGACACGGCCATCTGGGGCGCGCTGAGCATCGACACCAGAAAAGAAGACGTCGACCTGCCGAACCGCAAGTGGAGCTTCAAGACCAGCCGCCCCATCGTGAAGGCGAAGCTGAAGGTGCTGATGGACACGGGGAAGTACGCGTTCGACGACGACATCGCGTTCGGCGAGAACACGCCGGGTCAGACGCTCTCGGTCACGTGGCCCGACGCGAAGGGCCGCGTCATGATCATGTGGCTCAACGTCTACGACGCCGCGCAGCAGTACACGGGCAAGGAGTTCACGAGCTGGTACGTCGACATTCCCCACGACGAGGTGCAGTTCGACTCGGGCAAGGCCGACATTCGCGAGAGCGAGAGCGCCAAGCTCGACAAGACGTACCGAGACATTCAAGACGCGCTGCGCAAGTACGCCGAGATTCCCGACGTGAACATTCGCCTCTACATCGCGGGGCACACCGACACCGTGGCAGCGAAAGACTACAACCGCACGCTGTCGCTGAGTCGCGCGAGGTCAATCGGCCAGTACTTCAAGAAGAAGGGCCTGATGATCCCCGTCTACGCCGAGGGCTTCGGCGAAGAGGCGCTCAAGGTGCAGACCCCCGACGACACCGACGAGCAGGCCAACCGCCGCGCCGACTACTTCATCTCGATCGACCAGCCGACCGTCAGCAACGCGTCGTTCGCGCCGAAGTGGCAGAAGCTGTGTGTCGGGCTTCCAGTTCGGGCTCCGCTTCGCTCATCTGGCCGGCGAACGGTAAGGCTGTTCGGCGGCCACATTCGCGGGCGCTGCGCCCTCACGGGGCGTCGAACGCGCGGAACGGGGCCTGGGTCACCTTGCCCGAGGTGATGTTCACGCGCGTCGTCACCACCCGCTTCGGGTGCCGGAACTCGAGCGTGTACTGCCCCGGTTTCATGGGGAAGCGCCTGATGCCGATCACCTCGTCGGCGTAAGGCCTGCCATTCACCTTCAGCGTCGCGAACGGCTGCACGTCGACCTCGAGCGTGCCCGTCGTCACCGCGGGCTGCGGCTTCGGCTCGGGCTTCGGCTCGGGCTTCACCTCGGCCACCGGCTCTGGGGGCTTCTCGACCGGCTTCTCGACGGGCGCAGCCTCAGCGGGCGGCTTCACCGGCTCGACCGGCTTCTCGCTCGGCGGAGGCGGCAGGTTCACCACCAGCGGCGTCGGGTCGGGCTCGTGGTGCAGCATCAGGTAGCCCGTGCTGCCAGCGAACCCGAGCGCGGCCAGGCCGGCGACGAGCCACACCACGGGGCTCCGCCGGGGGGCGGCCGGCGGCAGCGACGTGTCTTCGGCCGGCGGCGGCGGCTCGACCGGGGCCTCGAGGGGCACCGTCTCTTTCAGGCTCGCGCGCACGCTCTGCGTCGTGCGCAGCGCGGCGATCTGCTCGGGCCTCAGCGGCTTCGTGCTCGCGAGCTCGTTCACCACCGCTTCTGAAGGCAGCGGAGTCGCCGTCTGGCGCGTGCGCTCGCCGAAATCGTCGGGCGGGTCGGTGCGCTTCTTCGACGGGTCATCGGCATCGGGCGCGCGCGCCTTCGACCCGGGCAACATCGCGGTGCGCGGCTTCGCCTGCGGCTCGGGCGCCGACGGCCGCGGCTGCGAGTGGTCGCGCTGCACCACCGCGGTCGCCCCGAGCCCCAGCGAGCCCGTCGGGGGGGGGCCCGGGGGCGCCTGTTCACGTTCGGCCTCGGCGTTCTCGGCGGCCCGCATCTCGTCGAGCTCGTCTTTGAACATCATCGAGACGAACATGCCGACGTTCGTGTCTTCGACCGACTTCGAGTGGCGCAGGTTGAAGCTCGCGAGCCCGCGCTCGAGCTCGTGCGCGGTGCGAAAACGCTGGTTCTCGTCGCGCTCGAGCGCCTTCATGACGACGTCATCGAGCTCCTGCGGCACGTCGGGGTTCAGGCGCCGCGGCGGCGAGATGTAGCTCTGCTGCACCGCACGCAAGACCTGCACGTCGCTCTCGCCCTCGAAGAGGCGGCCGCCGGTCAACATCTCCCACAGCACGATGCCGAGCGCGAAGACGTCGGTGCGGGCGTCGATCTTCTCACCGCGCGCCTGCTCGGGGCTCATGTACGCGAACTTGCCCTTCAGCATGCCCGCGGCCGTCGACGACTGGTTGTTCGACGCCTTCGCGATGCCGAAGTCGGTGAGCTTGATGGCGCCGTCGTACGAGATGAGAACGTTGTGCGGCGTGACGTCGCGGTGCACGAGGCCGAGCGGCCGGCCACGGTCGGTGAGCGAGTGCGCGTACTGCAGGCCGCGCGCGACGTGCACGCCGACCTCGGCGACGATGCTGGGGGGTATTCGAACGCCGAGCTCGCGGCAGCGGCGGCGCAGGTCCCACAGCGAGACGCCGCGCACGAACTCCATGGCGATGAAGTGCGAGTCGTCGTGCTTCGCGAAGTCGAAGATCTGCACGATGTTCGCGTGGTTCAGCCGCGACGCGAGCCTCGCCTCGTCGACGAACATCTTCATGAAGCCGTCATCGCGCGCGAGAAAGCTGCGCACGACCTTGATGACGACCTCTTTTTCGAAGCCCTCGGGCCCGACGGCGGCCGCCAGATAGATCTCGGCCATGCCTCCTTCGGCGAGCTTCTTCTTGACGAGGTACCGCCCGATCTTTGTCCCCGGAAGGAGCAAACAGTGTGTGAAACTCTAGTAGCTGTAGACCGCGGACGGGAGGGTTCCATGGCATCGAGAGCGCTGGTCGTCGTTCTGGTGTGGGCGGGGGTGGCTCACGCCGGGCCCAAGGCCATCTCGATCGCCGCTGGCGACTGCCGCGACCCCGAGCTGCTCAACGGCGCGACCGCCTTCTCAGACGCCGTCTCGGGCCTGTTGCGCACCGACGCCCTCGACCCGGCCGCCGTGCTCGATCAGCTGCGGCCGAGGCCCTCCGCTGGCCCCGACGACGTGCAGCGCCAGCTCGACGCCGCGCAGTCGCAGTTCTACGCGAACCAGTTCGACAAGGCCCTCGACGGCGTACACGGAGCGATGAAGGCGCTCGAGCGCCTGCCCCCCTCTGACGCGGTCGCGAAGCAGCAGCAGGCCGCCGGCGTGCTCGAGGGCCTCATCTTCAAGAGCCTGAGCCGCAAGACCGAGCAGCTCGACGCCTGGCGCAAGGTCGTGCGCACCGCCCCCGACTACAAGCTCGACCCCGACTTCCACAGCCCCGCGACCATTCAGCAGTTCGAGGGCTTGAAAAAAGACGTCGCCAAGGCGAAGCGCGTGCCGCTGAACGTGACGTCGACCCCGTCGGGCGCGGCGGTGTTCGTCGACGGGGTGCGCGCGGGCGTGACCCCGCTGTCGAGCCCCGGCTTCGCCGCGGGCACCTACCGCGTCGTGGTGACCCAAGGTGAGAAGCAGTCGTTTGCGTACGAGGTGAAGCTCGACGCCAAGCCGGTCGATCTGCAGATCGATCTCGGCTTCGAGGGCACGTTGCGGCCCCAGCTGCCGCTGTGCGTGAACACGACGACGGTGAGCGACTCCGAGGCGCTGAAGCTCGCGACCCGCGCCGGCGCAGACCGCGCGCTCGTGCTGCGCGTCGACTCGACCGGCTGGGTGACCGCGCTGCTGTTCGAGGTCGCGAAGGGCGCGCGCGTGCGCGAGGGCGGCATGAAGATGGCCGACGCGCGCAAGAACAACGGCTACTCCGACCTGGCTTCGTTCGTGCTCACCGGCCAGCCGGCGAAGCTCGCGCTGTCGGGCAGCCGGCCCGATGCTCCGGTCGCCGACCCGGCTCGCACCGAGCCGGTCGCGCCAGCCCCTGAGCCGGTCGCGACCACCGCCACCTCGTCGTCGTCGTCGGGCGGGGTGCCTCGCGCGGTGCCCATCGCCATCGCCGCTGCGGGCGTCATCGTCGCCGTCGCAGGCGTCGCGGTCTTCGCGTCGGGCGGCAACGATCGCGCGGCGCTCGCCGCGGCCATCGACGAGCGGGGCCAGGTGCGAGACCCGACCGACACCGAAAACGCGACCTTTCTCGGGCAGCGCATCACCACGAACACCACCATCTCGGCGGCGCTGATGGCCGGCGGCGGCGTGCTCGCGGTGACGGGGGCGATTCTGTTCTTCGTGCTCGGGCCGAAAGACGCGCCGCAGCCGACCGTGATGCTGACGCCGAACGGCGGTGCCTACGCGGGCGTGACCGGCAGCTTCTGAGCCGTGACCTGAACGTTGTGGCGGGCGAGCTCGGCGTTCAGCCGGCCAGTCGCCATGTAGAACCACATCTTCCAGTCGGCGATGAAGCTCCAGCCCGGGTACTTGAACGAGGCCGGCTTGTTCTTCTCGATGAAGAAGTGGCTCACCCACGCGAACGCGTAGCCGCTGACGGCCGCCGCGGGGAACAGGGCCCAGCTGCCGCTGACGAAGCCCGAGATGGCGAGGCCCAAGCCCACGCTCGAGCCGAAGAAGTGCATCCACCGCGTCGCTGGGAGGCTGTGCTCACCCAGGTAGAACGGCCAGAACTGCTCGAAGGAGTCGAATTGGGGCTTGTTCACTTGGCGAAGATCTTTCGAAAGAAGTCGACCATGCCGCGCTTCTTCGGCTTGAGCTCGTCGATCTCGACCTCTTCGCGACTGCCCGGGCTCCCGGGCACGAGGTCGACCGCGTTCTTCTTGCGGCGCGAGGGGTCGAGCGACATCGCCGAGAACTCGTCTTCGCCCTCGTAAGACACCTGGGCGCGAGGGCGGCCATCCGCTCCAGGAGCACTGCCGGTCGGTTTGTTGTACTTCCCAGTCATCGCCGGCCACCTTACCGGCGGGTGGGGTTCGAAGGCAAAACCGCCGGAAGATTGACGGTCTAGAGGCGTCATGGGAGCTTCGCGGCCGTGAAATTCGCGCCTGCGTCTCTCGCGCTCATCGCCCTTTCTGCGTGTGGCCCCGTTCAGTCGACGGCCTACCTGATGGATGCCGAGGTGCAGATCGAAGCGGCCCGCACGGCGCAGGCCGAGCGCTACGCCCCCTACGAGTGGACGTCGGCGAACCTCTACTACCGGAAGTCGAAAGAAGAGGTCGGCTACTCGGACTTCGAGCAGGCCGTCGACTTCGCGCAGAAGGCTCAGAAGTTCGCGGTGCAGGCGCGTGAGAACGCGATGAAGGCGACGCGGAAAGAAGAGCAACCGTCGCCCGCGAAGGTGCCCTGAAGCCGATGCGCGCGCTGCTGCTCTCGAGCTTCGTTCTGTGTGCCGCCTGCGTGACGGGCCAGCAGGTTCGCGCGAAGTCAGAGGTCATCAAGAGCGACATCGAGCGCGCGCGGCGGTCGGGCGCGATGCGCTGCGCGCCCCGTGAGCTCGCGACGGCCGAGGCCAACCTCGACTTCGCGCAGGGCGAGCTGGCCGAGGGCACGGCGTCGCGCGGCGACCAGCACATTCGTGAGGCCGAGATCGCGATCAAGAAGGCGATCGCGCTCTCGAAAGACTGTGGGCCGAAGCAGGTCACCATCAAAGACACGCCGGTGGTCGTGAAGATCGAGACGACCGACAAAGACGGCGACGGCATTCTCGACAAAGACGACAAGTGCCCGAACCTGCCGGGCCCGCCTGAGAACGGGGGCTGCCCGCTCGAGGCTCCGAAAGACAGAGACGGCGACGGCATTCTCGACAACGTCGACCGCTGCCCCGACACCCCCGAAGACAAAGACGGCTTCCAAGACGAAGACGGGTGCCCCGAGCCCGACAACGACAACGACGGCGTGATGGACGGCGCCGACCGCTGCCCGAACGAGCCGGGCCCGATCGAGAACATCGGCTGCCCGATTCGCGACCGCGACGGCGACGGCATCAACGACGACAAAGATCAGTGCCCGAACGAGGCCGAAGACAAAGACGGCTTCCAAGACGACGACGGCTGCCCCGATCTCGACAACGACAAAGACGGCCTGCCCGACATGCAGGACGATTGCCCGAACGAAGCCGGCCCGGCCGAGCTGAAGGGCTGCCCCGATCGCGACAAAGACGGCATCGCCGACAAGGCCGATGCGTGCCCCGATCAGCCCGGCCCGCCCGAAGAGAAGGGCTGCCCGAAGAAGTACTCGCTGGTGGTGGTGACGAAAGACAAGATCGAGATCAAGAAGCAGATCAAGTTCGCCACGGGCTCGGCGAAGATCGTCGGCGCCGAGAGCCAGACGATTCTGAACGAGGTCGCGCAGGCGATGCGCGACAACGTGCAGATCAAGCGCATTCGCATCGAGGGCCACACCGACTCGGTCGGCGACGACGGCTTCAACCTGAAGCTGTCGCAGAACCGCGCCAACTCGGTGATGTCGGCGCTCATCAAGCTCAACGTCGACCCCGGCCGAATGGAAGCGGTCGGCTATGGCGAGACGCGGCCCATCGCCTCGAACGCGACCGCCGCCGGCAAGGCCGAAAACCGCCGCACCGAGTTCAACATCGTCGAGCAGTGACGGTGCTGCTCAGCGGCCGTTGGGCGAGTGCGGTCGGCGATCGCTTGAGGCCCACGCGTAGTGTGGTTGTCGCGTGAGTGCGGCCCCACGCTCAGGAGGGCTCAAGTGTCGCCAAACAGTTCGCGAGGCGCGACGGCCAGGCCGTCGGCGATACGCAGCAAGCTCACAAATGTGACGTTGAGCTGGCCAGCTTCGATCTTCTGAAGGTGCTTCAGGTCGAGGTCCATACGCTCGGCGGCAACTTCCAGAGTCCATTCTC
>JAEUJP010000253.1 GCA_016793725.1 Myxococcaceae bacterium
TGCAGCCGACGCAGCGCGCGTTGCAGAACGTCGAGGCCGGTATCGCTCCCTCGTCGCGCGCGTAGAAGACGTTCTGGCTGGTGAAGCACCGGTACACCAGCGCGCACACCTCGAGCTGCTTCAGCACCTTGTTCTCGGGGAAGCGCGCCCGGTGCGCCTTCACCAGCTTCTTCACCTGCGGCGTCGAGAAGTTCTTCGGCGTCCAGTGTTTGCGCTTGTCGGTGTGCAGCGCCCACGCGACCGGCCGCCCGTCGACCCACGCCGCCGCCGTGTACGCCCACTGCGGCAGAATCGGCCCGTCGCCCTTCACCTCGCCCGGCAGGTACGTGCGCGTGTAGCCCGGCGGCAAGAGCGCCCCCACCGCGTCGTAGCCCCGCACCGGCACCATCTCGCCCGTGTCGGGGTCGATGCCCACCGGCAGCCGGCCCGGCAGATGAACGAGCCGCCCGTCGGCGGGCAACGGAATCGGGCGGCCGTGCGCGGGCATCAGCTCTTCGCCGCTGCGCAGGGTGGCGAGCAGGTGCGGGTGCTCGAACACGCGGCCCTTCGAGTCTGAGATGAGGAGCTGTGCTTTCAATGTGAAGCAGCCTTCATGTGCATCGACCTTCGGTGAAACGAATCGGCGCACGATAGCGTCTGACCCGTGATGCTCCCACTTCTGCTCCTGTTGGCCGCTCCCGTCCAGCTCCGCACCAGCGTCGACGGCGCGAAGCCGGCCGGCGGCTGGGTCTACGCTCGCGTCGGGCAGAAGGTCGTGCTGCACGCTCCGCTCGGCCCCGAGGGCCGCTGGTTCGAGCTGAAGGTGAAAGAGCCCTCGGTCGACAACACCCAGCCTTCGTTTCACTTCGAGCAGCTCCACTTCGAGCCGGTCGAGCTCGAGCGGTGCCGCGGCCAGGCGACGTGTGAGGTGACCGGCCCCGGCCTGCCCGGCGTGCCGGGCGTCGGCACCGTCGCCTACCAGGTGCGCGACGGCGAGAAGGCCAGCCCCGGCGTCGAGGCCACGAAGTGGGGAGGCCTCACGAAAGACGTGCACCGCGTGACCTGGCGCCTCGACGACACCTACCTGGGCTACGTCACCGAGCTCGCCGGCACGCCGTACATCTTCGGCAGCGCCGGGCCCGACGGGCGAAATCAGACCGACCTGCTCATCGGCGCCGACTGCGCCGACCTCGCCGTCTATGGCCAGCGCCGGCTCGGCAAGAAGGCCGAATACGTCTCGACGTACTCGATCGACCAGCAGGCGCCCGAGGTGAAGGGGCCGGTGAAGCGCGGCGACGTGCTGCACTTCCCCTCGTCTCGCCACGTCGCGGTGCTGTGGGAAGACCGGCCCCCGCTCGGGGTGCTCGACGAGGGCGACCTGATGCTGCACACCTGCTGGGCGCCGCCGACCATCGAGCCCATCGGCGCGAACCCCGCGTGTGCGTCGAAGCCGATGCGCGTGCTGCGGTTTCGCTGAACGACACCTTGCCCGGAGCCGGACTTGAACCGGCACGGCGGGTTGCCCCGCCTGCGGATTTTAAGTCCGCTGCGTCTACCAGTTTCGCCACCCGGGCCTGATCTCGATGATATAGGCCACGCGATGCTCGAGACGGTCAGCAAAGGTTTTCGCGCGGCGAAAAATCGCCTCGCCGGCAAGGCCGAGATCAGCCCCGAGCTGGTCGACGAATCGCTCCGCGACATACGCGTCTCTCTGCTCGAGGCTGACGTCACCTTCGACGTGGTGAAGAAGTTCGTCGCCAACGTTCGCGAGAAGGCGATCGGCGCGACGGTGCAGACGACCATCACCGGCAAAGACGGCAAGAAGGTGAAGGTCTCGGCAGGCGATCACTTCGTGAAGATCTGCCACGACGAGCTCGAGGCCCTGATGGGCCCCGTCGACACGTCGCTCAAGCTGAAGCCCAAGGGCACGATCACCGGCATCATGATGGTGGGCCTGCAGGGCTCGGGCAAGACGACCACGGTCGGCAAGCTCGCCAACAAGCTGCTCAAAGAGGGCCGCAAGCCGCTGCTCGTCGCCGCCGACATCTACCGCCCCGCCGCCGTCGATCAGCTGAAAGTGCTCGGCCAGCAGCTCGGCGTGCCGGTGTTCTCTGAGGCCGGCCTGCAGCCCCCGCAGCTCGCCGAGAAGGCGTACGCGTTCGCCCGCGAGCACAAACACGACCTGGTCATCGTCGACACCGCCGGCCGCCTCGCCATCGACGAGCCGCTGATGCTCGAGCTCGAGGCGATCAAGAAGACGGTCTCGCCCGACAACACGATTCTCGTCTGCGACGCGATGATCGGCCAAGACTCGGTGAAGACCGCGGCCGAGTTCGATCGCCGCATCGGCATCGACGGCTTCATTCTCACCAAGCTCGACGGCGATGCCCGCGGTGGCGCGGCGCTGTCGATCAAAGAAGTCACGGGCAAGCCGATCAAGTTCCTCGGCATGGGTGAAGGCCTCGACAAGCTCGAGGAGTTTCGGCCCGATGGTCTCGCGAGCCGCATCTTGGGCTTCGGCGACATCGTCGGCCTCATGAAAGACTTCGAAGGCGTCGTCGACGAGGCGAAGGCCGAAGAAGACGCGAAGAAGCTGTTGTCGGGCAACTTCACGATGCGCGACTTCGTCGAGCAGATTCGCACCGTGCGCAAGATGGGGCCGATCAAAGATCTGCTCGAGAAGTTCCCCATCTTCGGTGAGATGACCGAGCAGCTGAACCCCGACGACAAGGAGCTCTCGAAGATCGAGACCCTGTTCGACTCGATGACCGAGGCCGAGCGGCTCCAGCCGTCGCTCATCAACGAGTCGCGGGCGAAGCGCATCGCGAAGGGCTCGGGCAAGACGCCGAAAGACGTACAAGAGCTGATTCAGAAGTACGCGATGATGCAGCAGGTGATGGGCTCGATCGGGCAGAACCCCGGGCTGCTCGGGCGCATCCCGGGCTTCAAGCAGCTCGGTCAGCTCTCGCAGCTCAAAGGCATGGATCTGAGCCAGGTCTTCGGCAAAGACGCGAAGATGATGGAGCAGGCGCTCGGCATGGGCGCCGGCGGCGGCCAGCAGCTGCAGCTTCCCCAGGTCGCTCGCGGCTACACCGCGCCGATGGGCCAGAACGCGATGGCGAAGGCCCGGCTCATGGGCTACTCGACCGGGCCGCAGGCGGCCGGCATGACCGACGCCGAGCGCAAGGCGCTCAAAGAGCGGCGCAAGCGCGAGAAGCAGAACAAGAAGAAGAACCGCAAGAAGTAGTGCGCCGCCGGGCCGGCCCAGGCCCTACGGCTGCGTGTCTTTCTGCTTCGCCTGCTCGATCGCCCGCTTCGGCACCACCAGCCCGCGCGACAGGCGCTTCAGCACCACCTCGCGCTGCCGCTGCTTGTAGCGCTCGTGGCTGTTCTCGCCCTGCTCGTTCAGCACGGCCTGGGCCTCGTCGCAGATCTGGAACTCGCAGAGCGCGAGGGCGATGCGGCCCTTGCGCGGGCGCGGATCTTTGTCGGGCGGCGGCAGGTACGCGTCGAGCCGAATCGGCACGTCGGCGACGAAGTTGAGCGTCTTGTACCCCGAGCCCGAGAAGCGGTTGCCGGGCTTGTTGGCCTCACGCTCTTCGTAGTCTTCGTCGAGGTGCAGATCTTTCACGTGCCGCTGAAAGTGTGGGTAGTCGCGCAGCAGATCTTTGAAGTTGATGAGCGAATTTTCGGTCTGCGTCGGCACCAGGAAGTTGAACGGCACCAGCTTCTGCGTGAGGAAGTAGAGCACCGGCAGCACGTCGGGCCGCTCTTTCACGATGATGCGAAAGCGCGTGCGGTCGTACACGGTGCCGGCCGTCGACTCGCGCTTCGCGATCAGCTTCGAGATGATCGACTCGCGCGTCTTGATCGAGTCGGCGAACTCGACGATCGGCAGGCCCTTCGCCCTCATCTCGTCGGTGATGGCCGTCACGCGCTCGGTGACCAGCTGCGCGAGCTCGGCCTCAGACACGGCCAGCTTGAACAGCAGATCACGGCCCTCGATGTGCTGAATCACGTGCATCACCTTCAGCACGATGCAGGCGATCTTGCGAAGGCGTCGCGGCTCCTTCGCTCCCGACGCGAACAGGAACAGGTCGTGAATTTCGGCCGGGTTCGCGATGGCGTCGGCGACCTTGTAGTCGAACGTCTTGCGCAGGTACTCGACGGCGTCGGCGAGAATCATGCGCACCCACTCGTCGTCGTGGGGCTTGCTGGGGTCTATCTGGCAGAGCCGCAAGAAGCGGTCGACCTCGTCGCGCTCTTTGTAGTGCAGCCGGCGCCACTCGAGCACCGAGCCGCCGCGCAAGATCAGGCGAATGCGCTCGAGCTCTTTGAGCCCCATCTCTCGCACCGTACGCACCGGCAGGTCCGGCAACGCCGGCTGATGTTTCAGCGCGGTCATTCGCAGGTGAATCCTCGACGAGAGGTGCGCGAAAAAGCCAGCAAAAGAAACGCGCCGCGTTCCAGCGCGCCTCCTCACTCGGCGCGGCGCTCGGCGACCCGCCCGTGCCTGCCCTGCCGCTGCCTGCCTCGACCTCACACCCGCCGCCCCTCTCCCACCCACCCGCGAGAGTTCATAGTGGCCACGACACGCACGCGCACCAGGGTCGCCTCCGGTGACATCGCAAGGTCGCGCTGGTGTCGGGGCGCGAGCTCGAATACGTGGCCGGAGCATGAGAGCCCTCTTCATCGTCTCGGCGTCGTTGCTCTGCGGCTGCGCCACCCTCTTCCCCCAGGCCGCGCCCATCGAGCGCGAGGTCGCCAAGGCCCTCGTCACCGACGAGCAGGAGTCACAGCTGGGCCTGCAGGTGCACCAGGAGCTGCAAAAAGAGAACGTGAAGTTCCACGCCAACCCGAAGGTGCAGGCGTACATCGACGGCATCGCGCGCAAGCTGGTCGGCGGGCCCGACCGCGACCGGCCCGGCGTGAAGTGGCAGCTGTTCGTGATCGACGAGGGCAAGACGGCGAACGCGTTCGCGACGCCCGGCGGCCGCATCTACGTGTACTCGGGCCTGCTGCTGGCCGCGCGCAACGAGGCCGAGGTGGCCGGCGTGCTCGGCCACGAGATGGGGCACGTCGTGGCGCGCCACACCGCGCGGCAGCTGGTGACCGCGAAGGGGCTCGAGGTCGTCTCGGGCATGGCGCTCGGCCAGGCGCCGAACGAGATCGTGGCGCTGACCGCCGCGCTCGCCGGCAAGGGCACCATGCTCGCGTACGGCCGCGAGATGGAGCGCGAGGCCGACACCCTGGGCGTGAAGTACTCGGCGGCCGCCGGGTACAACCCCGACGCGCTCGCCACCTTCTTCGAGATGCTGCAGAGCAAGGGCGACGTGCCCGAGCTGCTCGCGTTTCTCTCGACGCACCCGCCGAGCGCAGAGCGCGTGCGCAACATTCGGGCCACGATCGCCCAGACCGGCGCCAAGGGCTCAGACCTCGGCGCCGACCGGCTGGCGGCGATTCAGGCCGAGCTCAAGTAGCGCCCGCCTCGACGCGCTCGACGACCGCGCACGAACGACGCAGGTCTGGCGGCAGCGCGGTGCCGTGCGGGGCGGTGGCGTGGCCTCCGGTCTGGTGCGCCGCAGTCGCTTCGAGAAGCCGAGACCCTGCGCGGGCTCTCGACCCGCAGCGCTGCTGCGGCCACGTCGCGTGGCCGCGCCGGCCAGCGAGGAAGTGGCGGCGGTCTGTGCGTAGAGGTCGGGCAGGTCTGACTGAGTGTGCCTGCCTCCAGCAGAACCACAGATGATGTCGCTTCGAGGCCGATCGATATCCGTGGTTCTGGTGGAGCGAGCGCGCGGCCTGAGAGACATGGGATGACCGGCCGTGTGTTCCGAAATGCCGTTTCGCGAGGAGACACCCCATGGGATGTCGTTTTTTGAAACGGCTCCTCGGCGAGGGTACCTGGACATCCCGCGTCTTCGGCGACGGCGTTGGAACCCAACCGCCGCTTCTTCGTGGGCCAGCGAGCCCCACGCACCGTCTTCGCGCCGGCGCTGCCTGGCGCGAGAGCCCGCGACGCGTCGAAACGGGTCGATGAGCCAGAGCGCACCAGGCCGGAGGCCACGTCTCTTCAGGGCTCTCGGGCAGCAACGCGTCGTCGAAAAAAAAACAGAGGCGCCCGGCCACAGGCATCGTGACCGGGCGCCGAAGTGAGGTCGCGCGCCCTGTGGCGCACACCCGCGCAGGGCTACCGAGGCGTCGTGACGGTGCCGCCGGGCACGTTGGCGCTCGCCAGGCCCTGCTGCACGCCGTTCACCCAGCGCTCTTCCGACTTGATGCGGCCATCGGCGAAGTAGAAGACCCGTCGGCCGTGAAAGTCGCCGTTCTTGAACTCGGTCTCACCGACGAGCACGCCGGCCTCGTCGTAGAACGACCACTTGCCGCTGCGCATGCCGTGCTCGGCCTGGCCGACCGCGTCGACCTTGCCGCTCGCGAAGAACGAGATGACCGGGCCGTGAAACACCTGCACGCCGTTGCGCAGGCCTTCCGAGCACGCGAGCTTGCCCTGCCTCGGAGCCCCGAACTGCGCCGTGCCTTCAGGGCACGCGAGCTTGTGGTTGTTGCCGATGACCGGCGCCGGAGCGCCGGCGAGAACGAAGAGGGTGATGATGGTCGTGGTCATGTGTGAGGTCCTTTCACTGGTGGGTGAGGTTCGCGCAGTACGGGTTGCCGCCCGTGAAATAGAAGCCGGCCTGAATGCCCGTTGAAGACGAAGAGCAGAGCGTGAACTTCATCGACGCAGCCTTCATGTCGGTGCTCACCGAGTAATTCGACTGAAGGAGCAGCGAGACGGGAATGTCGATCTCGTTGCCGCTCGTGGTCACGTACTTGAAGCCCGGCAGGTTGGTCTCGTTCGGCGGGAAGGTGCCCGTCGTCGTGTATGCCCTCAGCGTGACCGTGTAGCCCGTGTCGGTCGCGCCCGAGCAGCCCTCGTCGGGGCTCTCGTCGACGTGCGTCCAGATCACGTAGCCGGTGCCGTTCGCCGGCGTCCACCCCGACGTCGAGTGCGCTGCAGGGAAGTTCGAGCACGTGCCCTTCTGCGCCGCCTGGCACGAGCCGCTCGTCTGGCACACGTTGCCGTAGCCGCACGTGTCGGGCTGCTGGTTGCCCGACGTGCAGGTCGTGCCGCCGTCGGTGCCGCCGTCGCCGCCGCTCGGCTTCGTGCACTTCCCGCTGGCCGTGTCGCACGTGTACGTGCTCGGGCACGCCGAGCTGCTCGTGCACTTGTCATCGCACTGGCCCCACGGCTGGCAGATCTCGGTGAGCCCACAGTTGCCGTCAGCGGTGCACGTACAGACCTTCGACGTCGTGCCGGCAAGGTCGCTGCACGACAGCGCCGCCGACGAGCACATCGACGCGCTCGTGCACGTGTCGACACACTCGTTCGTCACGGGGTGACAGACCTGGGTGCTCGAGCAGCTCGCGCAACCCCCCGGGTTGCCGCTGTCGAAGATGTTGGACAAACCGCTGCACGCGCTCAACGTCAGGGCTGCAGCGAGGGCTGCTGTTCTTTTCACGAACTGTCTCCTTGAGATGTGAAACGGCCGCCGATAGATGGCTGCTTCCAAGCTTCACCGCCACCCTTTTTTCTCAACAGAATCGGAGAGCTTCCAATGCGCAGGTTTTTGGTTGCACTGGTCATGATGTCTGCCGCCGCGTGCGCCCACAACTCACAAATCACCGGCAAGCCCGAGGTCGTCGCCCACGAAGACGAGCTGCGCAAGCAGGCCGCCTTCGAGCTCGGCTGCAACGAGCAGCGGCTCGACGTCATGAACATGAACGAAGACACCGCCGCAGTGGCGGGCTGTGACCAGAAGGCGACGTACAAGTGGGGCGGCAACAGCTGGGCCTTGTCGAACAAAGAGAGTACGAAGCCCGCGACGCCTTGATTCACGGCGTCGACTGAAGATCAGCCCCAAAGAGGCGCGCAGGCACTTCGCCGCGCGCCTCTTCTCGTCTTCAGGTCTTCAGGTCTTCAGGTCTTCAGGTCTTCAGAACTTGAACGGGAAGACGACCGGCTCGGCCATCGCCGTCTTGTGCTTGGGAAACTGCCAGCCCTTGATGAGGCCGCCCACACACCCGGCGATGTAGCTCGTCTTGAACTCTTCCGACTGAACCTCGACCTTGCTCGCCTTGCCGCTGGTCTGAATCGACCACTTCATCACCAGCTTGCCCGAGCTGCCCGGCTCTTTCTGCTTCTGCTCGTCGACGCACTTCTTGATCGCGCCGATGTTGGCCTTCACGACCTCCATCACGTCGGCCTGCCCCAGCGTCTCGGGTATGTTGCCGCCCTGCCCCGGCGCCGGAGGAATGTAGACCGACGACTTCTTCGTGCCTGAGCCCTCGTCGGAGGCCTTCTCTTCTTTCGCCGCCTTCTTGCTCGGCTTGTCGCCACCGAACGCGCTCGCGAACTCGTCATCACTGCCCGACGCGGTCGCCACCGGCTTCGACTTCTCTTCTTTCGGCGGCTTCTCGACCGGGTCGGCCTTCGCGACCACCGTCTCGCGCTTCTCGACCGGCCTGGCCGCCGCCACCGGCTTCGACGCCTTCGGCTGGCCGTTGTTCGCCTGCGTGTTCGGGTTCGGCTGCGCGACGGCCGGCTGACCCGACGTGCCGTTCGCGGCGGGCTGCTCGCCGGGCTGGCCCGGGCTCGGCTGGGCCGGAGCCGCCTGACCGTTCGGCTGCGCCACCGCCGTCGGAGGCGGCTGCGCCGGCGGCGGCTGTGCCGGAGGCGGCTGCACGGGCGGCGGCTGCGCCACCGGCTGCTGCACCACCACCGGCGGCTGCGTCGGCTTGTTCCCGTTCACGCTGACGAACACGAACGCACCGATGCCGAGCACCGCCACACCCGCGAACGCCAGAATGCCGATCAGAACGACGTTGGTCTCTTTCTGCGGCCGGTACTGCGCGACCGCCGGCGACGAGTACGTCGCGCCGGGGTTCGCGATGTACGGGTTGCGCGGGCCGTGCGCGGCCGTCATCTCGCCGTGGTTCGGCGCCGCGCCCGCCCCGTTCGAGTGACCGTTCGCCCCCTTCGAGGGCCGCGGCTGCGCGATCGACGCTTCCGGCAGATCCGACAGCAGGCCGCCCGTCGAGCTCAGCGGCACGTCGCCACCGATGGGGTCGCTTGCAGGGCCAGCCGAAGGCGGCTTCGCGAGCGCCTCCATCTCTTCTTTCACCAGCGACGCCAGCGCCGAGGCGGCAGAGGGTCGCCAGCTGCCCGTCTCTTCGGGCGACGCGGCCGCGAGCGGCACCTGCACCTCGCTGCGCACCGACTTCATCACCCCGCCCGCCGAGAACGCCGACTCGACCGGCACCGACACCACCGCGCCCGGCGCCATGCCGCCCACCGTCACCGGCGCCACCACCACCGGCTTCGCCGGCCGCGGCGCCAGCTCGGCCGCGAGATCGGCCACCTCGCTCACCGGAATCCAATCTGAAAAGCCCGCGCGCCAGCACAGCGAGTCGGGGCTGATCTCACCGCGCTCCCAGTGCTCTTTGATCTTCTCGAGCGTGAGCGGCCCCGTCTGCTTGTCGTCGATCGCGACGAACCAGTCGGTCTTCGGCACGTCTTTCTTTTCGGCGTGCCCGTTGCCGTTCTTCGCCTCGGCGTTTTCGCCCGTCTCTTCGGCGAGCTTCTTCACGACGTCGGCGTCGAGCACCCGCGTGCTCATGCGATCGTCGCCCTCGGCCCCGACCGCCGGCCGCTCGAGCTCGGTCTTCTCTTCGTTCTTCGCGCCCTTCGGTATCGAGTGCGCGCCCGAGTTCAGCACCTGATCGAACACCGCGCCGATCTCGTCTTCGCTCGCGTCGAAGCCCGACTTCACGCTCTGCGCCGGCATCTGGTGCGTCGCTTCGTCGTTGATGCCCGGGTTCGTCGCGTCGATGCCCTCACCCGGGATCGGCAACGTCGCCGCCGGCGAGCCGCCCAGCGGGTTGTTCATCACCTGCGTCGCCAGCGCGTCGTCGGGGTCGTTCGACAGCGGCACCGGAGCCTGCGGCGCCGGCGAGCCCTTGTGCGCGTGACCCGCGCCTGCCCCGTTCGCGTCAGCCTTCTTGACCAGAATGACGTAGCCGCACTTCTTGCAGCGGACCTTGACGCCCTTCGGCCCGACCTTCTCGTCACTGATCATGTACTGCGCGCGGCAGCTGTCGCAGACGAATCTCATGAAACTCCGAAAGCGTAGGTGTGACCACTCGAGTGGTCAAGCAGACGGACGCCGGAATCCTCTCGCCGGTTCCCGATGCCGCGTAGGTGTTTAACACCTACAGACGTCACGCGGTTCTCAATCTACCGGCGCGCGATGACCTCGACGTGTGTTCCCACCGCGACACGCAGCGCGTGCAGATCTTCGCCGAGCGCGAACACCATCAGGTCGCGAATCTTCGAGCGCGGCTGCACCCGAAACGCCGCCCCGCTCTCGCCCAGCACCATCTTCTTCACCGGCTCGATCTCGCCCGCCACGAACAACCCCGCCCGCACCGCCGAGAGCTCAGCGCCCTCGAGGTAGTTGCGCAGGTCGGCCGGCGTCGCCGTCTTCACGTACTCTTTCGTCACGCGCGCCAGCGCCGCCCGCGCCGGCTCGGGCAACGTCTTCTCGAGCACGCGCCGCTCGGTGTCGAGCGCCCGCGGGTCGGCCGTGAAGCGGAAGCGGTCGACCGACAGCGACAGCGCCGCCTGAAACACCGCCTCGAGCCGCTCGGCCGAGAGCCGCTGCGACAGCGCAAGCTCGGGGCGCAGCAGCGCCATCGACCGGCCGAGCATGTAGTAGACCTCTTTCTGCCCGGTCTCCGAGAAGAACTTGCCGCCCACCTTCAGGCAGGCCGGCTCGGTGTGGCAGATCTCGACGCCGATCATCGGCTCGGGCGCCGGCTCGGTCGTCTTCTTCTGCATGCGCTCGCGCGTGACGGTGAGAAAGGGCGAGAACAGCGACACACTTTCCATGCCCAAGATGCGCGACACGTAGCGGAAGTGGTGAATCTGGTACTCCTGCGCCGTGTTCACGTCGATGAAGTGCCGCCGCTTGTCGATCTGGTACTTCGTGAACTCCTCTTTGTAGATGTGCCGCGCGTACTCGTAGAGAATCGCCATCAGCTCGCTGATGTGGCCACGCACCCGCGGGTGAAACAGGTGCGAGTGCCACAGCCGGTCGGTCAGCGCCCGCTGCGCCACCTCTTTCTTCTTCGCGTACGGCGTCAGCTTGGTGAGAATTTCGCGCTCGTTCGGCCCCACGTCGCCGATGAGCCCGCTCACCACCTGCGCCGCCAGCCACGCCGAGTCGTAGTCTTTGCGCTTCGCCGCCAGCGCCGCCAGCGCGCTCGCCACCTTGCCCGGGTTCGCCGTCGCCGGCAGCGCGCGACGCCACGCATCCATCGCGCTCTCTTCGTAGCCCTGCTGCTCGCTCGCCAGCTCGGCGAACATCTCTTGCACCTGCGCGTCTTCGGGCAGGCCCATCGCCACCACCTTGAACACCTCGACCGCAGCGTCGGGCCGCTTCAGCTTGTGCTGGTACAGCTCGCCCATCGCGCGGAACAGCGTCATGCGCGCCTGGTGCGTGTCGGCCGACTTCGGCAGGCGCTTGATCATGCGGTGGTAGTTCTGCTCGAGCGACTGCCACATCTTGTTCTTGCCCAGCATCGCCTCGAGCGCGCTGAACGCCTCGATGAAGTGCCAGTCGGCGTCGAGCGCCGAGTTGAACGCCGCTTCGGCCTTGTCGACCTCGTTCAGCTCGTCGCGCGCGATCTCGCCCAGCGCGAAGTACACGCGCTTGAGCCGCGGCGTGTCTGAGCGCAGCTCGGGCACCGCCAACATCTTCTCGAGCGTCTCACCCGCCTTCGGCGCCTGCCGCGTCTCGCGGTACAGCACGTACAGCGCATCGA
>JAEUJP010000272.1 GCA_016793725.1 Myxococcaceae bacterium
GCCACCCCGCCGCCCAGGGTGTCGGGCGCACCGCCGGGCATCATGTCGTCGTACATCTTCGGGCTCAAAGCCGGCGACGAGGTCACCATCAGCGGCCCGTTCGGCGAGTTTTTCGCGAGAGAGACGCAGGCCGAGATGTGCTTCATCGGCGGGGGCGCCGGCATGGCGCCGATGCGCTCGCACCTGTTCGACCAGTTCCGCCGCTTGAAGACGAAGCGCAAGGTGACGTTCTGGTACGGCGCCCGCTCGCTCAAGGAACTCTTCTACCAGCAAGACTTCGACATGCTCGCGCGCGAGAACCCGAGCTTCAGCTGGCACGTCGCGCTCTCCGAGCCCTTGCCCGAAGACGACTGGAAGGGGCCGAAGGGTTTCATTCACCAGGTGCTGCTCGACCGGTATCTCGCGAAGCACCCGGCGCCCGAGGACGTCGAGTACTATCTGTGCGGCCCGCCGCCGATGCTCAAGGCGTGCATGAAGATGCTCGACGAGCTGGGCGTCGAGCGCTCCAACATCGCGTTCGATGACTTCGGCTGACGGGCCCTGGGCGCCGTGAAGAAGCCGTTCTCGCTGCGACAGGCCTCGACCCGGTGGTGGGTGCTGTTGTTCGCGCTCGCCGCGTTCGCCGCTGCGCGGTACTTCGGCTCGCGAGAGGTCGCCGCACCTGCCCGGCTCGAGGGCCGCACCATGGGCACGACGTGGAGCGTGCTGCTCGACGGCCCTCGCGCCGACGGCCGGCTCGCCGAGCTTCAGCGCGGCATCGAGCGGCTGTTGGTCGAGATCAACGCAAGCATGTCGACCTATGACCCAAGCTCCGAGCTGTCGCGCTTCAACGCGCATGAGGCCTCGGCGGCCTTCGAGGTCTCGCCGCCGCTGGCGCGGGTCATGCGCGACGCCCTGGAGGTGCACCGGGCATCGGGAGGCACGTTCGATGTGACGGTCGGGCCGCTCGTCGAGGTGTGGGGCTTCGGCGCCCGCGGGGTGCGTGGCCGCGTGCCGGACGCCGGGCAGATCGAAGAGCTGCTGGCGGCCGTGGGCAGTCACAGGTTGAGCCTCGATGGTGGCGCGCTGGCGAAGGCGCACCCACGCCTGCGCGTTGATCTCTCTGCGATCGCCAAGGGAGACGCGGTCGATCGCGTCTCGGACCTGTTGCTTCAGAGCGGCGAGCCGAATCACCTGGTCGAGATCGGCGGCGAGCTCGTCGCGCGTGGGGTGAACGTGCACGGCGAGCCCTTTCGCGTCGGCGTCGAGGAGCCCGACCCGTCGCGGCGCTCCGTTCGGCTCGCGGTCGCGCTGCGCGATCGCGCCATCGCCTCGTCGGGCAACTTTCGCAACGTCTTCGAGGTCGACGGCGTTCGCTATGCACACACGATCGACCCGCGCACGGGCTGGCCGGTGCAGCACCGGCTCGCAGAGGTCTCGGTGCTGCACGCGCGGTGCGCGCTCGCCGATGCCTGGGCGACTGCGCTGATGGCCGCCGGCCCCGATCGCGCCTGGGCCCTCGCGCTCGCGCAGGGGCTCGATGTGCTGCTGCTCGAAGAGGCTCCGGACGGCGGCTTCACCGAGCGGGTGACCGAAGGTTTTGCACGCGTGCTGCTGCGGCCGGGCGGGCAGGGGGCGGCGCGATGATGCTCGTGCTCCTGCTCACGGTGGCCGCAGTGGCGCTGGCCATGCTCGGAATGGCGCTGGGGGCCGTGCTGCGAGGCCGCCGCCTGCGAGGCTCGTGCGGCGGGCAGGGCCCCGACTGCCACTGCGCGACCGCAGGAATTCCGGTCGAGAGCCGGCCGTGCGAGCATCTGCGACGTCACTGAGGTGAGGCGTGCGCCACGTCACGGGCGTCGAAACGAGACGCGCGCGGGTCTCGCGACGAGCACGTCGCAGGTCGCGGCACGAAGCACCCACTCGGCCACGCTGCCCAAGAGCGCGTGCGCGATGCCCGAGCGGCCATGGGTTCCGATGGCGAGCAGATCGGCCTGGCAGCGAGCTGCCTCACGTACGACGATCAGGCGCGGGTCGCCGTGGCGGATCAGGGTGTCCCAGCGAACGCCGACGTCCCCGAGCCGGGCCTGCAATTGGGCGAGCTCGGAGGCCGCCGAGTCGCGGTACGAGCGCCGGTACTCTTCGCGCACCGACGCCGCGTGCGATGGGAGCGCCCCGCCCGTGATGAAGCCCTCGAATGGAGCGTGAAACGCGTGGACCATCGTCGCGGCAACCAGCTCGCCAGGGAGCGCGCGCAGCGCGGTCGTGACGACCGAGCGGCAGGTGTCCTCCAGATCCACTGCAAACAACGGCCTGCGGTACGGGCCGGTGGTCTTGCCGCTCACGACCAGCACGGGCAGCTCGCCGGCGCGGAGCACTCGCTCGGCCGTCGACCCGATGAACAGGTCGCGCACCAGACGCTGTCCGTGGCGCCCGATGACGACGAGATCTGCGCCGGCCTCACGCGCGCTCCTGACGAGCCCGACGTAAGCAGAACTGCCGCGCGAGAGCTGCGTTCTCACGTCGATGTCGCCCCGGCCCACCGCTGCCGCAGCCGCGCCGACGCGCTGTCGCGCGTGTTTCAGGCGCTCCTTCGCGAGCGTCTCTGCGACGCGCCTCACCTTCTCGCTGGCGCCACTCGAGAGCACGTGTGCGATCGTCACGCTGCCACCCTCGAGAATCGGCAGCCGCGCCGCGCGCTCGAGCGCCAGCGCAGCGCCCTTCGAGAAGTCGGTCGCGACGAACACGTGCTTGAACGGCGCCGGTCTCCGTGCCCTCACTTGGGAAGAAGAGGCGTCGGCGAAGGTCATTGCAGTGCAGAGCTGCAAAGCCGATGCCTTGCCCCGCCGCCCAGCACACCCGGGTCGTGCGCAGTTCGTGCGCCGCGTGAGGCCCATCGGCAAAACGTGCGCGCAGCGCGCCAGGTGGTAACACCAGGCCACGCGCCGAGCGTGGCAGTGGCCTTGCTGCTACCGATGAGAAGAGAACAACCATGCAAACGCTGCGTGTTCGAGACGTGATGAGCCAGCCGGTCGAGACCCTCGGAGCGTCCGAGAGCTTGACGATTCCGAGCCTGATAAACCGCTTCCGCCGAATTCATCACCTGCCGGTGGTCGATGCCCGGCGACGTGTGGTGGGCATGCTGACGCCTGCTGATCTCCTCCGCCACGCGGCGCAGGCCGGTGCTCGGCGGGTGGGCGACCTGATGAGCGCTCCGGCGGTCACCGTCACCGAGTTCACGCCCCTCGAGACCGCGGCGCGACAGATGACCGATGAGCGCGTGCACGCCCTCGTCGTGATCCGCGAGCCAGGTGGTGAGCTTGCCGGCATCGTCACGAGCAGCGATCTCTTGCGAGCGCTCGCGGGAGCCGCGGTGAGCCCCGAGACGCTCGCGGACCTGCCGATCGACGAGCTCATGACGCCGGAGCCCGTGGCCTTGAGCCCGAGCGCGACCGTCGCCGACGCCCTGCGGCTCATGGCCGAGACACGCGCCCGACACCTGCCGGTCGTCGACGCCGGCGGCGAGCTCCTCGCCATCGTGTCCGACCGCGATCTCGATCACCCTCCCGAGGGTGCGATCGCCGCGGTGATGACGAAAGACCCGACGAGGCTCAAGTCGGGCACGCGCCTGCGCGACGCCTACGCGGCGTTCGCCGACGAGCGGCTCAGCGCGGTTCCGGTCGTCGATGATCGCGGTCGGCTGGTCGGCATTCTCTCGTATGTCGACGTGCTCGCGTGGCACCAGAGCCGGTCGAAGGCCTGAAGCTGCGCGCAGTGTCGTGTGCTCGGCAGCGTGCTGATAGCCTCGACGCTCGAATGCGTCTGCGCGCCCCCTGCGCTCTCGCGGTGACGCTCGTCACCGTCACCGCCTCTGCGGCAGGTCCGACGTTCACCGACGACTTCGAGTCGGGCACGCTCTCGAGGTGGCAGCAGTCGCTCACCGTGCCGCAGAACACGTTCGCGGTGGGACCGGCGGCCGCACATCGCGGCGACGCCGGCGTGCGGCTCAGCGACGCCGACGCCTCGACCGGCTCCGGCCCGCAGAACTACCTCTCGCGCGACCTCGCCGCCGTCACGCTCGAGTACCACGTGCGCTTCTGGTTCCGCATGCCGCCCGCGGCGAGCGTTCAGCCGTTCACCCTCTTGCAGCTCCAGACGCCCTCGCAGTCGGTGATCGCCGCGGTGGGCGTCAGCAGCGACGCCACCCGCGTCACACTGCAGGGCACCAACTCGGCCGGCGACTTCACGGTCACGACCGGCAGCCGCTCATTGGGCGACGGGCAATGGCACCTCGTCGAAGCCGCGATCGGCGGGCTCGCCACGAACAACGGCCGCCGGCGCCTCTGGGTCGACGGCGTGCTCGAGACCGAGCTCACCAACCTCGACTACTCGGCCGCAGCCTTCGTGCCGGACCAGCTCAAGATCGGCAGCCCCTCGGCCGGCAACGGCTCGTACACGGGCACGCTCGACTTCGACGACGTGCGCGCCGGCCCCGCACGGTGGGCCAACGTCTTCACCTTCGACCTGCCTGCGCCCGTCGCCCAGGGCCAGTGTCTGCGGGCCACGCTTCGTGCCACGACGCTGCAGACGCCCGCGACCGTGATGAACCTCACCGAGCAGACCCGGGTCGAGGTCGGCAGCGGCGACGGCCTCGTCGAGTTCTTCTCTGACGCTGCGTGCGCGACCCCAGTGACCTCCGTCGACGTCGTTCAGGGCAGCACCTCGGCCCAGGTGTGGTTCAAGTCCCGGGGCGAAGGCGCGCAGACCCTCGTCGCGACCCACCCCGACTACCTGCGCAGAGAGACCCCGCTGCAGACCGATGCGCCGACCGCGGTCGCGAGCGCGTCGGCCACGATGCTCCCGGCAGGGGGCGGCGCGGTGACGCTGTCGTCGGAGGGCTCGACGCCCGCCGCGGGCCACCAGCTGACCGCGGCGCGCTGGCGCATCGTCGCGGGGCCGACCGGCGTCGAGCTGCCGGCTTCGCCGCCCATCGCGTTGTCGCTGTCGGTGCCCGGCCGGTACCGATTCGAGCTGAAGGTCGAAGACAGTGCCGGCGGCGTCTCGAAGCCGGCCTTCGTCGACGTCGAGGTGCCGGGCGAGGTGTTTCGCCCCGAGGGGGGCTTGCCGGGCTGCTCGCACGCGGCGGGGCCGCTCGGGTTGCTCGCCTGCGTCGCGCTGGTGAGCCGGGCTACACGAGCACGCCGGGCAGCACGCCCTGCGAATAGGCCGGGTCTCCGAACACGTTCGTCGTGCCGCCCATCACGCGATCCATCGTGACCAGCACCTTGTTGTGGTTCGTGCCTGCGGGGAACTTGAAGAACCGGCCGACGTTCAGCGCGCCGCCGCCGCTGCCCACCACCAGAAACGGGGTGCGCGCCATGCTGTGGCTCGTGCCGAGGCCGTACTCGGTCGTGAGCACCGTCATCGAGTTGTCGAGCAGCGTGAACCCACCGGCCTCGGGCACCGCGTCCATCTGAGTGCACAGGTAGGCGAACTGCTCCGCGTACCAGCGATCGACGACCTGCAGCATCTTCGTGTCGTCGACCCCGTCGCCGAAGTGGGCCAGGTCGTGGTGCTCTTTGTTGATCACCTTGCCGCCGTCGTACGTGAGCCAGTTCGGCACGACGCGGCTGACCGACTTGCTGAGCTGAATCACGATCACCCGCGTCAGGTCGCACTTCATCGCGAGCACCGCCAGGTCGCTCTGCAGCCGAACCTGTCTCGGGTACGTCTGGTTGGTGAAGTCGAGGCTCGGCACCGAGCACGCGCCCGCCGATTGGTCGAGCTCGGTCTGCAGCGCCTCAATCGAGCTCACGTGCTCGTCGAGCCGCACCTTGTCTGCGGCGCCGACCGTCGAGCGCAGCGACTTGTAGTCGTCGAGAATGAAGTCGACGACCTTCTTGCGCTGCGCGCGCCGCTTGAGCACCGCCGGGTCTGTCGACGTCGCGCCGACGATGCGGTTGAACGTGGTCTGCGGGTTCTCTTGCGGAGCGATCGGCGCGTCAGGGCCCGAGAAGGTGATGCGCGAGAAGCCCACCACGTTCGCGGTCTGTACGCCCAACGTCAGCGAGGCGAAGCCGCTCGGAGGCGCCCCGATGCGGCGCGCGATGAACTCGTCGATCGAGATGCCGCTCGCCAGCCGCTTCGCCGAGGTCTTCGTGCCGGTCAGCAGGCCGGCCATGCCGCGGTCGTGCCCGTTGTTGCCGTACGCGCTGTCCATCGGCGCCCGCTGATCGATGTTGTCGAAGTACGCCATGCGCGACTTGAACGGCGCGAGCGGCTGCAGCGTCGGCGAGAGGGTGAAGCTCGTCTCGCTGCCGGTGAGGTCGAACGTCGGCCGGTAGAAGCCGTCGGGCGTGAAGAAGATGACCAGGCGGCGCGGGCGCACCGTCTGGGCCTTGGCCTCCATCGCTTCGAGCAACGGCAGGGCGAGCGAATAACCGGCACCGCGGAGAAACGTTCTTCGGCTCAGCGGCTTCATCATGGTGCGGTACCCCGATAGAGGAAGGCGTCGGTCGTCGACAGCAGCTGGAACAGCGCCTTCGGGTTGTGCCCGGCTGCCCTGAACGCGGTGTCGAGCCGCTCGAGGCTGCAGGCGTCTTCGACGCCCGGCGCCCGGCCGGTGCTGAGCGCGAACCACCGCTGCAGCAGCGTGCGCTGAAACTCGGGGCTCTGCGCGATGCGTGCGCTCAAGTCGACCGCGCCCGAGAGGGGGCCCGCGATGCCTGCAGGCGCGACCGCCGTGCCGCTCGGGTCGATGCGCTTGCCGGCCTGCTCGGTCTGCCAGCGGCCGGTGCCGTCGAAGTTCTCGAGCGCGAAGCCGACCGGGTCGATCTTCAGGTGACAGCCGGCGCACGCCACGTTCGACGAGTGCGCGGCGAAGCGCTCGCGCGTCGTCTTCGTCGGGTCGAGCGGCGGCAGGTCGATGGGGTTGCCCGACGCGTCGGTCGCCGGCGGCGCGCCGAGCACCTGGCCGAGCAGGCGCGTGAGCACGAAGTGCCCGCGGTACACCGGGTGGGTCTGGTCTTCGAGGGCCTGCGTCGCGAGAATGCTCGAGTGCCCCAGCACGCCGGTGCGCGTCGGGGGCAGCGTGACCTTCACGAACGCGGCACCCGTGGGCCCCGACACTCCGTAGAAGTCGGCGAGCGGCTTGTTCATGTAGCTGTACGGCGCGGTGAGCAGGTCGCCCGCCTTCGCGGCGGGGTCCCAGAAGACGGCGTCGACGAACAGCTCGGTCTCTTTGAGCATGTGCGGCCGAAGGGTGTCGCTCCACATCGGGTACACGGTCTCGTTCTTCGAGATGTTGAGGACGTCTTCGAACCCGAGCCACTGCTTGTGGAAGCTCGCGACGACCGACTTCGCGCGCGGGTCGGCGATGAGCCGCTGCACCTGGGTCGCGATGGTCGCCGGCGTCTGCAGCTGATCGGCTGCGGCGAGGGTCATCAGCGTGTCGTCGGGCGGAGCGCCGGTGAACAGATACGAGAGCCGCGACGCCATCTCGTACGAGCTCGGCTTCGCGGTCGGCGCCGCCTGCGCCTCGACCCGGTACAGAAACGGCGGAGCCTGCAGCAAGGCCTCGACCGTCACCATGACCGCCTCGCGCAGCGACCACGCGGCGCGCGACTGGGTGAACAACGTCTGGTAGCGCCCCTTCTCGGCGGCGGTGAGCGGGCGGCGAAAGGCGCGCAGGCCGAAGTCGTCGGTAAGAAAGGTGCGCGCGCAGGCGTCGGTCACCGGCGCGGCGCACTTCGTGAACGTCGCGAGGTTCGTGGCGGTGATGCGCGCGCTCAGGTCTTCGGCCAGCGCGCTGTAGCCCCGCACGTGCGCCGAGCCGGCGGTCAGCAGCTCGGCGTCGTTGTCTGGCCACCCTTCGGCGTGGAGGTCTTCGGGCAGCAGCGCATCTGCCGGGCGGTCGGTGATGCCCATCACCACGGCGACGGTGTTGCCGAGCTCGCGGCGCGTCAGGCGGCGGAGCGGAGCGGCGCCCGGCTTGATGTCGCTCGGCGTGCACACCGCAGGCTGGGCCAGGTGCTTCAGGCGGCAGGTGATGTCGGCGACGGCCTGAATGTCGGCCGCGGGCCACGCGCTCTCGCCCTGCGGCATGCGAAGGGCGGGGTTCGTCTCGATGAGCCGCGCGAGAATGCCCGCCGGCCCGTCGGTGAAGAGCCCCGCCACGACCGCCGCGTCGAACGTCTGCCGCGCCGTGGAGCTCACCTTGAACTGCCGCGAGCTGTTCGGCGCGTGGCAGCGCGTGCAGCCGCTCTCTGCGTCGACCAGCCTGCCGAAGACGCGCGCCTCGAACGCGGTCGCGATGGCGTCGATGTTCGCCTCGGCCATCGTCGGCGGAGTGCACGTGAAGGTGAAGCCTGCTCCGCCGCCACTGCCGCTCACGCCCCCGCCTTCACCGCCGGTCGAGCTGCCGCCGCCGCCGCCGGTCGCTCCGGTGGCAGCGCCACCGCCGGTCGCGCGCTGCACACCGCCCCCCGTGGCCCCCAGCAGCGTGTCCGGCCCGTCGACCACACCTTCACACCCGAACAGCGCGAGGCTGATGGCGAGCAGCAGTTCCCTTTGAATGCAGCGCATGGGGCGGCCGCACTGCAAGGCCGTCGCCGCCCAGCGGCCTCACCCAACCCCGCGTGCTTGCTGGCCCGCGGCGCCACCCACACCTGAAGGCGCGAGGGGTTGGAGCGTGGACTTCGGTCGGTGGTGGTTCCTGCTGGAACCAGTCACGCGTCGGTTTCAGTCTCGTTGTCGCCGGCAGCGGCCCGAAGGTTGTGCCGGCGCAAGAGCCTGCGCAGGTGGAGCCGCCCGACGCCCGACTCGCGCGCCGCCCGCGAGAGGTTGTCATCGCACCGCTCCATCAAGCGCTGCAGATATTCGCGCTCCCAGGTGTCGATCAGCCGCTCCTTGGCGTCTTTGAACGGCAGCTCCCCAGCGGGGCTCGAGGCAGACGGGAACACCGTGTCGCCCAGCGTCAGCACGCGCTCGACGAGGTTCTTGAGCTCGCGCACGTTGCCGGGCCAGCCGTAGCTCGACATCAGCGCGCGCGTCTCGGGGGCGAGCTCCGAGGCCTCGCGGCCGAGCTGGCCGGCGAAGTGGGCGACCAGGCCGCCGAGGTCTTCGGGGCGATCTCTGAGCGGCGGCATGACCACCTTGGTCGCCGCGAGCCGGTGGAAGAGGTCTTCGCGAAACCGCTTCGCCTTCACCTCGGCCTCGAGGTCTTTTCGGGTCGAGACGATGATGCGCAGCGAGACCGGCAGCCAGTCGGTGGTGCCGATGCGGCGAACCTCGCGGCGCTCGAGCAGCCGGAGCAGGCGAGACTGCAGCTCGAGCGGCAGCTCAGAGACCTCGTCGAGCAGCACGGTGCCGCCGCGGCCCAGCTCGAAGGGGCCGGCGCGGTCAGCGACGGCGCCGGTGAAGGCACCCTTCACGAAGCCGAAGAGCTCTGCCTCGAGCAGCTCGCGCGAGACGGTCGCGAAGTCGACGACCGTCCACGGCCCTCTCGCGCGGCTGCTGTGGTCGTGCAGCGCGCGGGCGGCGAGCTCCTTGCCGGTGCCGGTCTCGCCCTGCAGCAGCACGTCGACGTCTGCCCGGCTGAGCCGCTCGAGCCGCGCAAACACCTCGCGCATGCGCAGGCTCTCGCCGAGCAGCGGCCCGAAGCGGGTCTCGGTCGACGGCGCGAGCGCCGACCTCGGTGCGGCCGCGAGCTCGACCCGCAGGGTGGTCTTGCCGAGCGTGACCTCAGCCCCGGCGCTGACCTCGATCGAGGTGAACTTCTTGCCGCCGATTCGCGTGCCGTTCGCCGACTTGTTGTCGGTCAGCAGCATGCCGCTGGCCAGCGCCTGAACGACGAGGTGCGTGCGCGAGGTCGAGCCGTCGGCGAGCGCCAGGTCGCACTCGGGTGCGCGCCCGATGGTGTAGCTGCCACGCTCGACGACGAGCTCCTTGCCGAAGTCGGGGCCCGACACGACGCGCAGCTTCAGCCGCAGCGGGGCCGCGACCTCGGGGGTCAGGCGCTCGGTGGCCTCGCTCATGGGCAGTCGCAGAGCTCGATGGTCGCGTGCGCCCACTGGCCGCGCACCAGCGCGAGGCGCTGTTTCTTCTGCGCCCACGGCGCCGCGAGCACGCCGCCCTTCAGCGCGCGCACCTCGAGCTCGACCGCGTCTTGGCCCAGGTTGTCGGGCTCGTTCGTCGACAGGGCCAGCTCGAGCGGAAAGGGCGTCGGGCCGCTGTGCAGCTCGTGACGGGCGGCGTACACCTCGGCGCCGCCGGCCACCCGCGTGGCTCTCAGGTCGATCGCGTCGCACTCGGCGGGCACGCGCAGCGGCGCCTCGATGCGGAGCCAGACCGCGGCCTCGGGGGCACACGCGCCGAGCGCGAGGGCGAGAGCGACCACGAGCCTCGTCACCGCAGCTGACCGTTCGGCAGATTGCCCACCGGCATGCGGGCCTCGAGCACGAGCACGGTCGTGGTCACGGCGGCTCCGGCGACGACCACGCCGGCGACGGCCCACACCCAGGGGCTCTTGACCCACGGCGTTGAAGGAGCAGGCGCCGGCGGCGGGCTCTGCACCCACGCGGGGGGCGGCCTCGTCTTGCGGGCGTGGTTCTTCTTCGCCTCGTCGAAGAGCGCGCGGACCTTGGGGCTCGCGTCTTTCACCTCGAACGTGGAGTCGGCCTCGAGCGCCTGCTCGTACGCCGCGATGGCCTCGGTGGGGCGGTCGAAGGCGCTGTGAATCAGCGCGGCGAGGCCGTGCGCCCGGGCGCGATCGACGGCCGGCAGCTTCGGGTCGGCGAGCGCGGCCTC
>JAEUJP010000277.1 GCA_016793725.1 Myxococcaceae bacterium
CGCCGCCGCCGGCGGTCGCGCCGCCGCCGGCGGTCGCGCCGCCGCCCGCGGTCGCACCACCACCGGCAGTTGCGCCACCGCCCGCAGTCGCACCGCCCCCCGCGGTACCGCTCCCGCCACCCGCGCCCGACGTGCGGGCAATCAGCGCCCGGTCTGCCGCGCCCTGTGAGTTCGCCACCTCGAGCACCACCCACGGCGCCACCTGGGCCGCCGCCCGCGTGGCCGTCGCGTTGCTCAGGGGCGCCGCGTCCCACACGCCGTCATCGTCAGAGTCCCACCGGTACGTCAGCGCGAGCCCGCCGGGGTCGCTGCTCGTCGTGCCGTCGAGTACGCCGCTCGCGCCGCTCACGATGGCCGTGCCGCGCGCCGTGGGGAACATCACCGACGGCGGTGCCGCGTTGAAGCGCCCGCGATACGCCGACACCTTGCCGCGACCCCAGTCGTGGTTCGGCACCGTGCCCATCTGCGCCTCGACGCGCGTGCGCGTGCGCAGGCGATCGACGAGCTGCGTCGCCGTGAGCGCCGGCTCGAGCCCCTTCAGCTGCGCGAGCACGCCGACCGCGACCGGCGAAGCGTTCGAGGTGCCGCCGCCGACCCACAGCTGGCCCCACGGCAGGTTCGTCGACGTGAACGACGTCACGTGATCTTCAGGCGACACCACGTCGATCGTATCCAACCCGTCGGCGCGCGGGCCCCGGCTCGAGTGCGCCGCGAGCTGGCCGCCCACCGCAGGCGGCGCGGGGAAGTCGACCATGTACGTGCCGATCGCGAGCGTCTTGTCGCCCACCGCCGGCGTGCCGTACGTGTTGCGGTCGGTCACGTCGCTGCCGAGCCACTGTGCTCCGAGGCCCCAGCTCGAG
Source organism: Myxococcaceae bacterium (assembly GCA_016793725.1). Taxonomy (GTDB): domain Bacteria; phylum Myxococcota; class Myxococcia; order Myxococcales; family Myxococcaceae; genus Xiheicaenimonas; species Xiheicaenimonas phototrophica. The sequence continues at coordinate 861 of JAEUJP010000277.1, forward strand.
TTGTAGTCGAACACGTAGCCGTGCAGCGGCACCGCCGCCGCCCCGCCGTTCGTCACGGTCACCGTGATGGTCGAATTCGTCGTCAGCGGCTGACCCGTCGAAGACGCCAGGTAGAACGACGCCACCCGCGTGCCGCGCAGCGACGTGTCGGCGAACCACTGCAGCACGAAGCTGCCGAGCTGCGCCTGGCCGTTGCTGCCCGACAGCGCGACCGTCTGCGCGCCCAGCGTCATCGAGAAGCTGAGCGGCGTCGACGCCGCGAAGTTGAAGTTGCCGCCCACGTAGTAGCTGTTGTCGGCGGGTATCGAGAGCTGGAACGTCGACGTGCCCGCCGGCGCCGCCGCGAACCGGTGCTTGCGCGAGCCGCCGAGGTTGCCCGCCGCTGCCACCTGCACCACGCCGTTGTCGTGCGCCGAGTCGCACGCGGCCTCGTGATCCGATGCGCCGTCGAGCGACTCGAAGTACCAGGTCGCCATTTCCCACAGCACGATGTTCGCGCCCTGCTGCCGCGCCCACGCGAGCCCGCTGATCATGCTCTGTGTCGTGTTGATGGTGACGTTCAAGAGCTCGGCCTCGGTCGCGAGCCCGTGGTACCGCGTGTGCCGCGTGTCGCCGCCCGCGATGGTGCCCATCACCATGCTGCCGTGCAGCGCCTCGTTCGCCGGCGCCGAGAACTGCGACAGGTTCGTGCCCCGCGTGTACTGAACCGGGCTGCCGCCGTTCGAGTAGTCGAGCACCGCTCGAATCTTCGACGTGCCCAGCCGCAACAGCCGCTCACCCGGGTCGAGCACTCCGTCGCCGTCGACGTCGTCGGCCACGAACACACCTTCGCCGTAGCCCGGCCGGCTCTCGGGGCCGCCCGTGTTGCGTGCGAAGTCGTTGTTCTCGTCTTGGTACAGCCAGTCGACGCCCGGCACGAACGTCGTGCCGTCGTTGTACGGCACGAACGTGCCCAGCGCCCAGTTGCGCGCGTACACCACCGCCTTCTGCAGGCGCAGCGTCTCGCCGAAGTCGACGACCCCGTTGCGGTTCGTGTCGACCGCGTCGACGCCCGGCGAGAACAGCCCGTCGGAGTTCACGTCGAGCCACGCGAACCGCCCGCCGTCGAGCTTGAAGAGAAACGGGTGACGCACGTCGCCCGGCGCGTCCATATCGGCCACGATCACGCCCGCCCCTGCGGCCAGCGCGGGGTAGACGCCGCGGTGCAGCGCGTTCGACTCGACGTCGTCGATCGTCGTCGACACCGGCGGGTCGAGCGGCCGCTGCAGCGGCAGCGCCAGCGTCGGCGTCACGCGCAACAGACCCGGTACGGCACCCAGGGGTGAGAGCGAGCTCCACGCGCAGTGCGCATCGGCGACCGGGCCGACCACCACCGGCTCTCGATTCGGCAGGCGCAGCGGCTCGCACCCCAGCGCCTCGATGCGCCGCAGGTCTTCACCGCCGACGTCGCGCGAGAAGCGCAGGTGCACCACGATGCCGCCCGCGTCGATCGAGTCGCGAATCAGCTCGTGCCCGCCGTGCGCGATCGCCTGCGGCGAGCGGGCCAGCCGGTACGCGAACGCCACTTTCGTCGACAGGTGCACCGGCCACGAAGGCGCCATGAGCAGGCGCTCGACCTCGGGCACCGGCTGGGGCAGGGCCGAGGCACCCGCCGACGAAGCCACGACGACCATCGACAGCGTAACGAGTCTGTTTCGCATGTGAGCGCGCGCGTTGATGCAGGTTCTGTACACCGGCCCCACCGCCCGAGTGCAAAGGCGTTTTAGGCCCCATCAGTGGCGGCATCGAGGTCGCACATTCATCGACGATGTCAGTATTTCGAGGTGCACCGTGCTACAAATGAGGCCCGTGCGCCTCGTCGTCTTGGTCGGGCTGCTCGCGGGGGCAACCGACGGTTGGGAGCAGATCGCCGAAGAAGACGGCCTCGTGCTCTCGGAGCAGGGCGTCGCCGGCTCGCGTTTCGACCGCGTTCGGGTGACCGGCACGACCCGCGCGAGCGCAGAGGCGATGGCCGACGTGTGGTGGGGCAAGGCCGAAGATCTCACCAGCACCCCCGAGGTCACGAAGCGCGAGGTCATGAGAGACGACACGAACGATCGGCTCTATTGGGACCTGATCAGCGCCCCGCCCATCAGCGACCGCGACTACGTCATGCGCGAGACGCGAAGGCGCGACCCCGCCACGGGCGTCGTCACCATCGTCTACAAGAGCGTCGACGACGCACGAAAGCCCTCGAGCACCCACGTGCGCATGTCGCTCGAGGGCTCGTTCACCGCGACCCCGCTGCCGAATGGCGGCTGCACCTTCACGTACCAGATGCACACCGACGTCGGCGGCAGCGTGCCGGCGGTGCTGACCCGCGGCCCCCAGCGCAAGTCTGCGCTCGGCCTCGCCCGCGAAAATCGCCGGCTCGCAGAGCGCGTCAGCAAGCGCTAGAAGCGCCTACTGCCTGTGCCACAGCCCGAAGTCAGCGGTCGCGCCTTTCTCGGCATCATTGCCCACGTGCGGGAAGCGCGCGGGCCGAACTCCATCGACGGGCTCATGGCCTCGACGCCCGAGGTGACGCGGGCCGTCTTCAAGTCGCGCATCTTGCACGGCACCTGGTACCCGTACGCCGCGTACGCCGGCTTCTTGAGCGCGCTCGAGGCGAAGTTCGGTCACGGCGACCCGGCGTACTGCCGCCACCTCGGCGCCAGCAGCGGCGTGCGCGACATCAACACCGTCTTCAAGATCTACCTCGCCATCGCCAGCACCGAGCGCCTGATTCGCGGCTGCTCGCGCGTCTGGCCCAGCTACTACCGCAACGCCGGCACCATGGAGGCCATTCGCTGGGCCCCCGACGACACCCTGCTGCGCATCGACAGCTTCCCCGAGATGACCGCCCAGCATTGCCGCCTCATGGAGGGGTGGATGACCGCCACCATGAACGCCCTCGGCGCCGAGGTCATCGACGGCCGCGAGTCGGCCTGCCCCTCGCGCGGCGACGCCGCCCACGAGTTCAGCTGTACGTGGAAGAAGCGCTAGGCTGCCGCTTCGGCCCTCTTGAAATCTGCCGAGTTCATCGATCTGACCGGTCACACGGTCGGCGAGTACGAGATCTCGACCCGCCTCGGCGCAGGCGGCATGGGCATCGTCTACGCCGGCCTCCAGCCGCTCATCGGCAAGCGCGTCGCCGTGAAGGTGCTCTTGCCGCACCTGAGCCACGACCCCGAGCAGGTCGACCGCTTTCTCGCCGAGGCCCGCGCCGTGAACTCGATTCGGCACCGCGGCATCATCGACATCTTTTCGTTCGGTCGCCTGCCCGACGGCTCGCAGTACTTCGTCATGGAGTTCCTCGACGGCCTGGGCTTCGACCAGCTCTTGAAGCGCCAGGGCGCGCAGGGCGCCTACGACGTGCTCAGTTGGATGAGCGAGGTGCTCGACGCCCTCGACGCGGCGCACACCGCCGGCGTCATTCATCGCGACCTCAAGCCGTCGAACCTCTTTCTCGTCGACGCCGGCACACCTCGCCAGTACGTGAAGCTGCTCGACTTCGGCATCGCGAAGCTCGGTGCCCTGGCGGGCCAGTCGACCCCGCAGACCCGCGTCGACGTCATCATCGGCACTCCCGACTACATGGCGCCGGAGCAGGTGCGCGGCGACCCCATCAGCGCCAGGTCTGACCTCTACGCGCTCGGCTGCGTGATGTTCGAGCTGCTCACCGGCGAGCGCGCCTTTCGCGGCGAAAACTCGCTGCAGACGATGAACCGGCACCTCGAGCTGGTTCCGCCCCGCATCTCTGAGAAGGTGCCCGGCACGCCCGAAGAGGTCGACGAGCTCGTCGCGTGGATGCTCGAGAAGAAGCCCGACGCCCGGCCCGCTTCGGCCGGCGAGCTTCGCCTGCACGTCGAAGAGGTGCTCCGGCTCTTGCCTCACGAGCCCACGTTCGCGCGCCCCGCCAGCCCCCGCCGCGCCAGCGGCAAGCTGGCCGCGATCGAGCCCGACAAGACCACCGCGACCCCCGTGCGCGTGCGCCGCAGCACCGGCGCGTCACCCGCCATCAAGCCTGTGCCGGCCGTCGCGACGCCCAGCTCACCGTCGCTCGCTCCGCTCACCGCGCTGACGCGCGACGAGCCGCCGTCGATGCTCGACCCCACGCTGGTGAGGCGGCCTCCCGCGCCCACGAAGCCCGACTCGACCTCGGTCGACATGGTGCCCGTCGCCGAGGTGACGCGCGTCACCGTCGCCCCCGAGCCGGTCGAGCCGCCTGCGCCTCGTGGCCGCAGCGGGCTCGGCATCGTCGCCGCGCTGTTCGTCGTCATCGTGGGTGTGGCGATGTGGCGCGTGCTGCACGAGGAGCCGAACCCGAACCCGAACCCGAACTCGAGCCCGACGGTGGTCGACGTCGTCGCGCCGCCGCCGGCGCCCGTCGCCGTGGTCGAGAGGCCGTCAGGCCCGACTCCCGAGCCGACGCCCGACGCCCCGGTGCCCGTCGAGGCCCCGGCGCCCGTCGAGGCCCCGCCGGTGGCCACGCCAGAACCCGACCCCGAGACCGCAGCGCCGCAGAAGAAGAAGGTCGCTCCCCCACCGGGCCCGTCTGAGAAGGTGATCATCGCCCGGCTGCAGAAGCTGGATCAGCTGCTCGCCGAGAAGGAGGCGCGCACGGGCGGCAAAGACCGCGTCGTGCGCCAGCTGCTCGACCAGGCCCGCCGCGACAGCACGGTCGCCAAGACCCCGAAAGACCGCGCCGAGCTTTTTCGCACACTCGACGACCTGCAGCGGCAGCTCGGCGCCCCCTAGGGTAGGCTCTCGGGCCACCCCTCATGGTCCGGCCCGTCGCCCTCACGGTGCTGCTGTCGTTCGCCGCAGCCTGTACGTGCATCACGATTCCCGACGGCACCCGCTTCCCCGAGGGGGCCGGCGGCGGTGAGGCGAGCGCGGGTGGCGCGGCCGGCGACGGCGGCACCGCTGGCGGCGCAAGCGGGTGTACCCCCGCTTGCACCGGCTCCCAGGTCTGCATCGCGGGCGCCTGTCGCAACGCCGACTGCGCGAACGGCACGCTCTGCGCGAAGGGCCAGACGTGCGTCGCCGACACGTGCGTGACGACCGAGTGTGAAGGGGTCAGCTGCGCGGCGAGCGAGGTGTGCGAGCGCGGCCAGTGCCGCAGCCGCTCGTGCGCCGACGCCGGCCTGTGCCCGGCTGGCCACGCGTGCCCCGCGGGCGCCTGCGTCGACGTCGCGTGTGAGGGGGTCATCTGCCCTCCGATGACCGCGTGCGCACTCGGGCGGTGCTCGCCGGGCTGCGCGAGCGGCCAGGCCTGCAGCGTGAACCCCGGCGCGCCGTGTAAGCGCGGCTCGACGTCGTGCAGCGGGCTCAACGCCATCTGCACCGACGGCGCGAACGCCGCCGACGGCGTCGCGTGTGACGGCGGCATCTGCTTCAACGGCGCGTGCACCGCGTGCATGCCGGGCGTCGGCTGCACGTCGAACCCCGACCCGTGCCGCGTCGGCACCGTCACCTGCCCGGCCGGCGGCGCGCAGTGCCAAGACACCGCTCAGGCGCGGGCACCGGGCAGCAGCTGCGGCTCCGACCGCGTGTGCGGCGCCGACGGCGGCTGTCTCGACTGCGCGGCAGGCACGGCCTGCACCACGAACCCGACGGTCTGCCGCACCGGCGTCGTGCAGTGCTCGAGCGGAGCGCCCCGCTGCGTCGACGACCGGCTCGCGACGCCCGGCAGCCGCTGCGGCGTGAACCAGGTCTGCGAGGCCTCGGGCGCGTGCGTCGCGTGTGTCACGGGCTCGGCGTGCAGCACGAACCCCGACCCGTGCAAGCTGGGCGTGCTCGACTGCTCGGGCGGCACCCCGGTCTGCAACGACGGCATGGCCAAGGTGACCGGCGCGCCGTGCGGCGCGGGCAGGGTGTGCACCGCCGGCGGGCAGTGCGTCGACTGCGCGGCCGGCGCGGCGTGCGGCACGAACCCCAACGTGTGCCGCCGCGGCGCGATCGCATGCCAGACGGGCGCACCCGTCTGCGTCGATGGCGCTCCGGCGCAGGCGGGCGGCAGCTGCGGCGCGATGCAGGTCTGCGACGGCGACGGAGGCTGCATCGCGTGTACGCCGGGCCAGCCGTGCACCACGAACCCGAACGCGTGCAAGGTCGGCATCACGGCGTGCGGCACCGGCACGTCGAGCTGCATCGACAGCGCGACGAACGTGCCTGCGGGTAATACGTGTGGCGCGAACCTCGTATGCAACGGCTCGGGCAGCTGCGGCGCGTGCACGCAGGGCGCGACGTGCAGCACGAACCCGAACCGCTGCAAGCAGGGGGTGGT
>JAEUJP010000308.1 GCA_016793725.1 Myxococcaceae bacterium
GGCCGCGCGGGCCGCCATCGCCTGCTTGAACACCTCGGAGCCACGCGGCACCTCGGCCTTGGGCAGCGGCACCCGGGTGAGCCGCTCGATGTCGCGCAGCAGCGGAGCCTCTTCGGGGCTCACGAAGCTCGACGCGCGGCCGCTGGCGGCGGCGCGCGCGGTGCGACCGACGCGGTGCACGTAGTCGGCGGGCACGTGCGGCAGATCGTAGATGACGACGTGGCCGATGAGCTCGACGTCGAGGCCGCGGGCCGCGATGTCGGTGGCGACCAGCACGCGGTAGCGACCGTCGCGAAAGCCGTCGAGCGCCGCCTCGCGCTGGTTCTGCGAGCGGTTCGCGTGCAGGCGGGCCACGGTCTCGCCGGCCTTCTCGACCGCGCGCGCGACCTGGTCGGCGCGGCGCTTCGTGCGCGTGAAGACGAGCGTGGTGTCTTTGTCTTCTTTCAGCAGCGTCACGAGCAGCGCCGACTTCTCGGCCTGCGACACGTGAAACACGCGCTGCTCGGCGCGGGTCGCGGTGGTGCCGCTGCGGGCGACCTCGACGCGCACGGGGTCGTGCAGCGAGCTGCGGGCGAAGTCGGCGACTTCGCCGGCCATGGTGGCCGAGAACAACATCGTCTGCCGCTTCTTCGGCAGCCGGTGGAGGATCTTGGTCAGCTGGGGCTTGAACCCCATGTCGAGCATGCGGTCGGCCTCGTCGAGCACGAGGGCGTCGACGGTGTCGACCCTGGCGGTGCCGCGCTCCATGTGATCGATGAGGCGGCCGGGCGTGGCGACGACGACCTGCGGGCGGCGCTGCAGCTCGCTGATCTGGTTGCCCATGCCGACGCCGCCGATGAGCGTCGCGGTGCGCACGTTGCGCGAGGCGCCGAAGCGCTCGACCTGCTCCGAGATCTGCAGGGCGAGCTCGCGGGTGGGCGCGAGCACCAGCACGTGCTTGACCTGACCCGCGCCGAGGCGGTCGAGCAGCGGCAGCATGAAGGCGGCGGTCTTGCCGGTGCCGGTGGCGGCGCACCCGATGACGTCGCGGCCCGTGAGGGCAGGAGGAATGGCCTTGGCTTGAATCGGGGTCGGCTTCTCGAAGCCCGCGCGCTGCAGGCTCTCGAGGGCCCCGGCGCTGAGGCCCAGCTGTTGAAATGTGTCCAAGACCTCCCGCTAACACGCGTTAGATCATGGAGCCAGCATGAGCGAACACGACACCCGGTCTCTCGAGGCCATCGAAGCCGAGCTGCAGCAGCTGCGGACCATGCTCAAAGACCCGAAGGTCGCCGGCCAGCTGTCGGCCGCCATCATCACGAAGCTGGCGAAGGGGGGCACCGCGCGCGACCGGCTGCAGGCCGCGAAGGTCGCCTCGACCATGCTCGAGGTGGGCGACCCTCTGCGCGCGGGCTCACTGTTTCAGCTGCTGATCGAGCAAGACCCGGCCGAGCCGTACTACCGCAGCGCCCGCGGCCACGCGCACCTTCGGGCCGGTGAGCCGCAGGCGGCGCTGATGCGGTTCGACGAGGCCATCGGAATGGACGTGAACCTCGCCGAGGCATACATGGGCCGCGCCGAGGCCCACATGGCGCTCGACCACGTGGCCGAGGCGTTCGCCGACTATGAGAAGGTCGTGGCGCTCGACCCTCAGTCGACGTTCGCGCAGCTGGCGCTGGTGATGCTGAGCCAGCGCCCGCGCGCGTGACGAGAGCCCGGGTTCCCCAGCTCCGGCGCGCCGCGCGGTTACTTCTCGCAGCCAGCGGGCTCTTTGCTGATGTAGTTGCCGCGGCTCTCGCCGTAGTTCCCGCCGCCCGTGTAGTCCTGCACGATGTTGACGTACATGATGCGGCAGTAGCCGTCGTCGAACGTCTTGCTCTTCACCCACGCCATTCCGTACTTGTACCGTTGGCTCGGCAGGCCGTTGTAGAGCTTCTCGATGTTCCACTGCGGCGAGCTCACGCCGACGTGAATGAACTCGGCATCGGGGAGCTCTTCTTTGATCGCGTTCTTGATGATCTTGTCTTCACCCGACTCGTGGTGAATGTACCCGCGCGGGTGGAACTTCGGCAGCGTCACCTTCGCGGCCGCGCCGATCGCGTCGAACAGCGGCACGAGGCACTGCTGATCTTTCTCTTCGATCTTGTGCGAGCTCAGCCAGTCGCGGCGGAAGCTCGGCGAGATGCCCGCGAGCAGGTACTCGTTGCGGCGGTCTGACAGCTCGCGCACGTAGCGCTTGCTCTTGCCGACCCGGTACTCCTCGACCTCACGCAGCGTCTTGTACGCGTCGCCGTAGTGGTACGACATGAACGCGGTGCCGCAGCCCTTCGGCGGCTTCGACGGGAAGTCGCTGTGCACGACCGGCGTCGTGTCGACCTGCACCGGGTCTTCGGTGTCGTCGCCCTTGCAAGCGGTCACGGCGAGAACTGCAGCGCACATCAGCAGAGAGGGAGTTTTCACGGTGAGGGGGCCCATTGCATTTGTGATGCGCAGCCCTAAGCACCCGAATCGACGTGGCTTCTCAGGCTGTTGTCACGTGACGTAAGAGTGCGACCCGTGAGCGAAACGACCCTCGACGTTCGACACCTGCCGAAGCCCGAAGCCTACGCGGCGCTCTCGGCGTCTCTCGACGCGGTGCTCGAAGGCATCGACGACGAGATCGCGGTGATGGCCACGATCTCGTGCACGCTGCACCACGGCTTCGGGCACCTGTGGTCGGGCTTCTACCGCGCGGTCACGCCCACGCTGCTGCGCGTCGGGCCGTACCAGGGCACGCTCGGCTGTCTCGAGATCGCGTTCGGCCGCGGCGTCTGCGGCACGGCCGCGAAAGAGCGGCGCACCGTGGTGGTGCCCGACGTCGAGGAGTTCCCCGGCCACATCGCGTGTGACGGGCGCTCGAGGTCAGAGATCGTGGTGCCGGTGCTCGGCGCGAACGGCGAAGTGCGCGCGGTGCTCGATCTCGACAGCGAGAAGCTCGGCACGTTCGACGAGGTCGATGCGCGCGCGCTCGAGCAGCTGGTCGCGCGGCTCTTGGGCGTCACCCGTCGCGGCTGAGCAGCTGCCGGCCGCCACACAGCGAGCAGAACGCCGTGAACGTCTGCATCTCACCCGTCGCATCGGGGAAGCGCGTCTTCACCATCACGCGGGGCGGGTCGAGGGTCTCGCCGGCGCCGCACGAGTCGCACGGCACGATGCTCCACGTAGACGTACGCCGCGAACGATTCGGGGCCGTTCGGCACCTGCAGCCACACCCACTTCCCGATGAGCCTCCCCAGCGCCGCTGGCATTGGACGCGAGTCTACGCGACGCTGACGGCATGAGCCTGCTGCTGCTCGTGGTGCTCGCCGCCGCCCCGGTTCGTTTCGACTGCTCGGCCGAGATCGCCGACGACGACCCGCGCCGCATCTTTCTGCGCGCGCCGTCGAGCTGGTCGAACAAGGGGCGCTTGTCGGCCGACGGCAGAGAGAAGCTGACGAAACACCTGCGCGACTCGAACGAGCTGGTGGTGAAGAAGATGTCGTGCCGGCAGATGAAGGCGACCGAGAAGGTCGAAGATCTCGACGGCTACCTGTGGGTCGACGTGAAGAGCGACGGCGCGCTCATCGATGCCGGGCCCGACTTCGGGCCGCCGCTGGTGAAGCGCGCTCCCGTGCTGCCGCCCGCGCCGTAGCGCTCAGCTTCTGACATAAAGCGCGCGCATGACGACCTCTCGTACCGGCCTCCAGCTGCACTCGACCGTTCAGGCCAACGGTGAGCTCACGCTCTCGCTCGCCGAGGTGACGGCGCCCGCGCCGGGCCCCAACGAGGTGACGGTGAAGATCGAGGCCGCGCCGATCAACCCGTCGGACCTCTGGCTCATGTTGGCCGGCGCCGACTTCAGCAAGGCGACCGCCGGCGGCACGCCACAGTCGCCGGTCGTCACCGCCAAGGTGCCCGAGCCGGTGCTGCGCACGCTCGGCGCGCGCATCGGCGTGCCCATGCCGGTCGGCAACGAAGGCGCCGGCACCGTCATCGAGGCGGGCTCGAGCCCGGCAGCCCAGGCGGTGCTCGGCAAGAAGGTCGCGATGCTCGGCGGCGCGATGTTCTCGCAGGTGCGCACCGTGCCGCTCGACCAGTGCCTGCCGCTGCCCGAGGGCACGAAGGCCGCCGACGGCGCCGCCGCGTTCGTGAACCCGCTCACTGCGCTCTCGATGCTCGAGACGATGCGGCGCGAGGGTCACACCGCGCTCGTGCACACCGCCGCGGCCTCGAACCTCGGCCAGATGCTGGTGAAGCTGTGCCTGAAAGACGGCGTGCCGCTCGTGAACATCGTGCGCAAGCCCGAGCAGGTGGCGCTGCTCGAAGGGCTCGGCGCGAAGCACGTCGTCAGCTCGAGCTCGCCCTCGTTCATGAAAGATCTCATCGCCGCGGTCACCGCGACCGGCGCCACGCTGGCGTTCGACGCCATCGGCGGCGGCAAGCTCGCGAGCCAGATCCTCACCGCGATGGAGGTCGCCGCCTCGGCCAAAGAGACGAAGTACAGCCGGTACGGCTCGAGCACCCACAAGCAGGTCTACATCTACGGCAACCTCGATCGCGGCCCGACCGAGCTCGGCCGCGCCTTCGGCCTCGCGTGGGGCGTCGGCGGCTGGCTCGTCACACCGTTTCTGCAGAAGCTCGGGGCCGGCCCCGTGCAGGCGATGCGCGCGCGCGTCATCAGCGAGCTCAAGACCACGTTCGCGAGCAGCTACGTCGGTGAACTTTCGCTCGCCGGCGCGCTCTCGCTCGAGTCGATCGCGAAGTACGCGTCGGCCTCGACCGGTCAGAAGTACCTCATCGTGCCATGAGCGTCTTCGAGCAGACCCGCACGCTGACCTGCGCCGGCGTCGAGACCGCGACCTACTCGACCGGCAGCGGGCCCGCCCTGCTCTTCCTGCACGGCAACCCCGACACCCACCACGCGTGGGAGCCCGTCGTCGAGCGGCTGCGCGACACCTTCACCTGCCACGCCGCCGACATGCCCGGCTACGGCGCGTCGGCGCCCCAGCTCGAGGTGCGGTTCGAAGAGCAGATTCGGTGGGTCGACGAGCTCATTGCGGGCCTCGGCCTCGAGAGGCCACACCTCGTCGCGCACGACGTCGGCGGCACCTACGGCCTGCTCTTCGCCGCGACCTCGCCTGAGCGCCTCTCGAAGTTGACCGTCTTCAACGCGAACTTCTTTCCCGACTACCACTGGCACTTCTGGGGCCGCGTGTGGCGAAGGCCGGTGCTCGGCGAGCTCACCATGGCGTTCGCCGGCCGCGGCCTGTTCGTGAACCAGGTGCTGAAGGCGGCGCCCAAGCTGCCGCGCGCGTTCGCCGAGCGCGCGTTCGACCACTACGGCAAGAAGACGCGCGCGCAGGTGCTGCGCTACTACCGCCACCTCGACTCGTCACGGCTCGCCGGCTGGCCCGAGAAGCTCGCCGCGGCGACGAAGACGCCGGCGCCACGACTCCCGATGCAGGTCATCTGGGGCGACCGAGACCCGTACATTCCACCCGCGTTCGCCGACCGCTTCGGCGGCGAAGTGCATCACCTGCCCGACGTCAGCCACTGGGCCATGATGGAGGCGCCGGAGCTCGTCGCCCCGCTCATTCGCGGTTTCGCCCTGCGCCGCTAGCGCGGGGCGGGCGCGGGCGAACGTCTTCGAACGCCTCGACCCACGAGTTGCCCTGCCCCATCAGGCTGCAGGCGGCGCCGAGCCGGCCGTTGCCGACGATGTAGCGGTACCGGGCGAGACGGCCCGTGCCCCCGTTGGTCGACGGCGCACGCAGCTGAATCGCCCCTGTCGCGCCCCAGCGCCGCTTCGCTTCTTCGAGTGCTTCCCGCTGATTCACGATGCAAGCCCCGTAGCACACTCGCAGCGCTGCAACGTCACCGTTCGGCGGTTAAGTCAGCGTGCTGAAGATGCCCACCGTCGAGACGTTGATCGAAGTGATCTACCCGAAAGAACGAGGCGCCCTCGGTCTGCGCGGCAGCCTGGCGCCGCTCTCGTGGGAGCAGAGCCTGCCGCCCGAGCGCGTCATCGGCGACGCGAGCCTG
>JAEUJP010000343.1 GCA_016793725.1 Myxococcaceae bacterium
GTGCGAGGGCGCCTTCATTCACGTCACCGATCGCGATGCGTTCAGGCCCTGGCGCACGGGTCTCGCGATCTTCCGGGTTTTGAAGGAGCTCTCGGGCCCGAAGTTCGAGTGGCGGCGCGACGCGTACGAGTTCGTGAAAGACGTGCCGGCGTTCGACCTGCTCGCGGGCACCGACGCGGTTCGGGTGGGCATCGACGCCCTGCAGCCGCTCGAGAAGCTGGCCGACGAGAGCGGGCAGAACGAATTCCTGTCGAGAAGAGCCCGGTACCTTCTGTATTCTTGAGGGCGAAACGGCATGGGGTCGTCGATCGGCATCTTTTCGGATACCGCGGGCGATCTCGCCGCATTCGATTCCGCCTTGAAGTTCCTGGCGAAGAAGGGCGCGCGGCGGTTTCTGTTCGCGGGCGGGCGCTACGAAGATCTCGACGAGTGGGTGAAGTGGAAGCGCGACGAGGCCCGCGCGCAGACCGACTACTCGGACATGGACTTTCTCACCGACCTCACCAACTTCCTGGCCGAGGGTGAGCAGCTCGACCGGCCGCCGGCGTTCGGCACCGCGTACGAGCTCACGCGCCACGCACAAGAGCTGACCCGCATGAGCGACAAGGTGCTGCGCACGCCCGAAAAAGGCTCGCTGCCGTACCAGAGCCCGTCGATACCGAAGAAGGCCGTCGACATGCTGGGCGACGTGTTGTGCTGTCTCGTGCACGACAAGAACGATCTCGACAAAGAAGACATGCTCAACGCCGTGCTGCTCGTGCACGGCAAGGAGCCCGAGCCGAAGGTGGTGCAGATCGGGCCGCGCTACTTCTTGACCCCGGGCAAGGCGTCGGGGGCGAAGCCGACGGTGGCGCTGCTCGAGATGGACAAGCAGGTGAAGTTCTCGGCGTTCACGCTCGACGACAAGACGGTGATCGACGGCCAGGTGATCACGCTCGGTGCAGCGAAGTCGAAGATCTCGGTGAAGTGATGCGGCGCGTGGCGTTGCTCGGTGGCTCGTTCAACCCGCCGCACGTCGGGCACCTCATGGCGGCGCTGTACGTGCGGGCGTGCTTCGGCGACGACGAGGTCTGGCTCGTGCCGACGTTTCATCACCCGCTCGGCAAGGCGTCGGTGGCCTACGACCACCGCGTCGCGATGTGTGAGGCGGCCGCGGCAGATCATTCGGGCTGGCTCAAGGTGAGCCGCGCCGAGTCGGAGCTCGGCGGGGAAGGGCGCACCATCGATCTGCTCGAGCACCTGCTGCCGCGGCACCCCGGCGTGCGGTTTCGCTTCGTGATCGGCAGCGACATCATCGCGGACCTGCCGAAGTGGAAGGCGTGGGACCGCATTCAGCAGCTCGTCGACGTGACGGTGCTGAACCGCGCGGGGCACCCCGCTGCAGGTACCGTGGGCCCGCCGCTCGCGATGGTTTCGTCGACGCAGCTGCGCGAGCGGTTGGACGAGCAGCTCGTGCCGAAGGCAGTGCTCGAATACGTGCGCCGGCACCGGCTGTTCGGCACGTGAGGGTTGAAGACCCGCTCCCTCGACGCGAAGAGCTCGAAATCGGCCAGCCCCAAGAGCCCCGCAGGGAAGGTGGGGCGACTTTCGGGCGGGGCTCTTCGGCGGGCTTCGCGTCAGAAGTGCAGCGACAGCCCCGCCGACGCATAGATGCCCAGCTGGTTCCCCGTCACGCGCCCGCCGCCACCGCCGCCGGTGCTCTCAGAGTGAATGAACCGCGCCCCGGCGCCGGCGGTGATGCCGAAGTTGCGCGAGAAGAGCAGCTCGCCGCCGAAGCTGCCGCCGAACCCGAACGGCAGCACCGACGCGCCGCCCTCGGTCGCGCCGTAGCCGACGAACAGCTCGCCCTGCACGTACGGCGAGAACCCGCCGGCGCGCAGCGGCTTGAAGAAGTAGCGGTACGTCGGCATGAACGAGATCGTCACGCCGTCAGACGAGCTCGCGAACGACCCTGCGAACGAGATGCCCGCGAGCAGCGCGTGCCGGCCGTCGAGCACGGCGCCGAGCCGCACCGTCGCCGAGAGCGGCGCGACCGACACCGACGAGCCGGTCGCGATCACCATCGGCTCGAGCAGCGCGATGTACATGGCGAACGACGTGGGTATCAGCTCGCCCTCGGCGTGCGACATCGGCGGCGGCGTCGGCGGAGGGGTCGGTTCGGAAGACAGCGTGAGGGCCACGACGAGCGCCGAGATCATGGTGGGCGACAGTGTATTCCCCGCGGCGACCTGTGCTAGTTGCTGGCGCGCACAGCATGGGTGCCGGCCGTCACATTCGCGTCGTCGGAGCGATGCTCGAGAAAGACACGGGCCGCTACCTCATCACGCAGCGCCGCCCCGAGGCCTCTCTGCCGCTCAAGTGGGAGTTCCCCGGCGGTCGGGTGCGTGACGGCGAGACCGACTCCGATGCGCTGGTGCGCGCCATCAAAGATCGCCTCGGCCTCGACATCTTCGTCGACGCGAAGGCGACGACGATGCAGCACGAGTACGAAGACTACACCGTCGACTTCGCGGTCTTTCACTGCCGGCTGAAAGACCTGAAGCAAGACGTCTCGCACGCGAAGGTGAATGACCACCGCTGGGTGCAGCTCGGCGAGATGGGTAACTACGAGTTCCCCGACGCCGATGCGCGCACGGTCGACTTTCTGCTCGAAGCGGACGGGTGATGCACAACCCCTACCCGAAAGACATCGGCTGGGTCGAGGTCGTCTGCGGCTCGATGTTCTCGGGCAAGACCGAAGAGCTGATTCGCCGCATCAAGCGCGCCGTGTACGGCAAACAGAAGGTGCAGGTCTTCAAGCCGAAGATCGACAACCGCTACGACGACAGCGCGGTGGTGAGCCACTCGCAGCTCAAGCTGCTCTCGACGCCGATCGAGCGGCCCGACGAGATCTTCGTGCACCTGAAGCCCGACACCGAGGTCGTCGGCATCGACGAGGTGCAGTTCATGGGCGTCGACGTCGTGCGCGTCGTCGAAGAGCTCGCGCGCCGCGGCCTGCGCGTGATCTGCGCCGGGCTCGATCAAGACTATCAGGGCAAGCCCTTCGAGCCGATGCCGCAGCTGCTGGCGATCGCCGAGTACATCACCAAGGAGCTCGCCATCTGCGTCGTCTGCGGCAACCCCGCGAACCGCAGCCAGCGGCTCATCGCGCGAGAAGAGCGCGTGCTGGTCGGAGCGGCCGGGGCCTACGAGGCGCGGTGCCGCAAGTGCCACGTGGTGTCGCCGGCCGAGGCGACTCCGGCGCAGAACCTCGACCTGTTCAAGGTGAACTGAAAGACCATGCGCGACGCACTGTACGAGAAGATCCCCTTCAGACTTTCCGAGCTGAAGCACCACTACGGGCCGCAGGTGCACCTGGTCGGCAACCCGTACACGCTGTCGCTGCTCGCGACGCTGTGCGCGAAAGAGACGATTCAGCCGGCCGTGAATCGGCTCGTCGGCACGCTGTACGCCGACCTCGCGACGCAGGTGCTGAACGCCGAGTTCCCGCGCCAGCAGGTGACGATGCAGACGCGCATGATCGAGTACACGCCCGCAGGCATCTACCAGGGTGAGGTGATCGAGCCCGACGTGCGCGCGGTCTCGGTGAACATCGCGCGCGCGGGCACGCTGCCGTCGCAGGTGACGTACGACCTGCTGAATACGGTGCTGAACCCGCGGCTGGTGCGGCAAGATCACATCGTGATGAGCCGCATGCTGGGCGCCGAAGAGAAGGTGGTCGGCTCGTCGATCAGCGGCTCGAAGATCGGCGGCGACGTCGACGACGCGATCGTGCTCTTCCCCGACCCGATGGGGGCGACTGGCGGCTCGTTGTCGACGGCCATCGACATGTACAAGAAGAAGGTCGGCGGGCGCATGCGCAAGGTCGTCTGCATGCACCTGATCGTGACGCCCGAGTACCTGAAGCGCCTCACCACCGATCACCCCGACGCGGCGATCTACGCGCTGCGGCTCGACCGCGGCATGTCGGCTCGAGAGGTGTTCGGCACCGAGCCCGGCCAGCTGTGGGACAAGGAGCGCGGCCTCGATGATCGGCAGTACATCGTCCCCGGTGGAGGAGGTATGGGCGAAGTGATGAACAACGCCTACGTATGAGCTTCTACGACGCGCAGGTCGAAGTGATGATCGACACGGCCACGTTGGCCGCCAAGGTGCGCGAGCTCGGCGCACAGATCACGAAGGACTATCAGGGCAAAGAGCTCACCCTCATCGCGATCATGAAGGGCTCGCTCTTCTTCGCGATGGATCTGGCTCGCGCCATCGATCTGCCGCTCAAGGTCGAGGTGCTCGGCGTGACCTCGTACCAGGGCGGCACCGAGACGACGGGTGAGGTGCGCATCACGTCAGACGTGACGAAGCCGATGGCGGGCAAACACCTGCTCGTCGTCGAAGACATCATCGACACGGGGCTCACCATGAAGTTCTTGCTCGAGAACCTCGGCGCGCGGCACCCCGCGTCGCTGAAGATCTGCACGCTGCTCGAGAAGCCGGCGCGCGCCCGTACGAAGGTGCCCATCGACTACAAGGGCTTCGTCATCGATGACAAGTTTGTGGTCGGCTATGGGCTCGACTTCGACGAGATCTACCGCAACGTGCCCTTCATCGGCGTGATGAAGGGGAAATAGAGGCAGGCCGTGGGGGCGAGCCGAATTCACTTCGACGTTCACGCGGGGCTCGACGAGATCCAGCGGTATGCGCGCGAGAAGGGCTGGCCCCAACGCGGCTTCGGTCACGTCACCATCTCGTGGCTCGAGCTGCGCTTCACCACCGACGGCTGGAAGACGACGCAGTCGGTGAGGTCGACCGACGTGCCGTCGCCGATCGTGAAGGGGTTCTTCACGCTGCTCGACGTGCCGCGCGGCACCGCCGTCGAGTTCGCGATTCACGTCGGTGTGGTCTGCCATGCGCCTCACGACGTCGCCGGCTACCGCGAGCTCGGTGAGCTCTGGCTGAACAACGGTGGGCGCAACTACACCCAGACGACGCAGTAGAGCGCTCGTTACGCCGCGGTAACGTCGCGTCGAGGGGGTTGAAGCGCGCGCGCCCGGCGGTGACAAAACGGGTCGCCATGTTCGATCCCAAGAGTCCCGGCGACCGCGCGTCGACCGGCATTCCCGGCCTCGACGACGTACTTGCGGGTGGCCTCCCTCGCAATCGCACCTACCTGATTCAAGGCGACCCCGGCGTCGGCAAGACGACGATGGGCCTGCAGTTTCTGCTCGCCGGAGTCGCCCGGGGCGAGAGCGGGCTGTACGTCTCGCTGTCCGAGACGAAGACCGAGATCGACGCCGTGGCCGAGTCGCACGGCTGGAGCCTCGACGGGCTGCACGTTCACGAGCTTTCGGCGGCCGAGCAGCTCCTGCACATCGACGCCGACAACTCGGTGTTTCACCCTTCTGAGGTCGAGCTGCGCGAGCTGACGCGCATGTTGATCGACGTGCTCGACAAGACGAAGCCGAGGCGCGTCGTGTTCGACTCGCTGTCCGAGATTCGCCTGCTGTCGCAGAACGCGGTCGAATACCGGCGGCAGATCTTGCGGCTGAAGCACCACTACGCGAACCGCGACGTGACGGTGCTGCTGCTCGACGACCGCAGCAACCCCGACGGCGACAAGCAGCTGCAGAGCATCGCGCACGGCGTGATCAGCCTCGAGCAGATGCCGCAGAGCTACGGCACCGAGCGGCGGCGCATTCGCGTCACGAAGCTGCGCGGCCTCAAGTTCCGCGGCGGGTTTCACGACTATCGCGTCGACACGGGCGGGCTCGTGGTGTACCCGCGGCTCATCGCGGCCGAGCACCAGATCATCGAGACCCGGCCGAAGCTGCAGAGCGGCGTCGAGGGGCTCGATCGGCTCGTCGGCGGCGGGCTCGACCCCGGCACCAGCACGCTGTTTCTCGGGCCGGCGGGCTCGGGCAAGTCGTCGGTGATGCTGCAGTACGCGGTCTCTGCAGCGGCGAAGGGCAAGCAGGTCTCGGTCTTCGCGTTCGATGAAGGCAAGGCGACGATGATGACGCGAGCGAAGGCGCTCGGCATACCGCTGGGGCAGCACGTCGCGTCGGGTGCGATCACCGTTCGGCAGGTCGACCCGGCCGAGCTCGCGCCCGACGAGCTCGCGCACGAGGTGCGGCGGGCGGTCGAGAAGTCGGGCACCGAGGTGGTCGCGATCGACAGCCTCAACGGCTACCTCAACGCAATGCCCGACGAGCGGTTCCTCGCGATTCAGCTGCACGAGCTGCTCTCGTACCTCTCGCACAAGGGCGTCGTGACGCTGCTCGTGATGGCGCAGCACAGCTTTCAGGGCGCCGGCGTCTCGTCGCCGGTCGACCTGAGCTACGTGGCCGACGGCATCGTGCTCTTGCGGTTCTTCGAGCACGGCGGGAGGCTCCGCAAGGCCATCTCGATGGTGAAGAAGCGGTCGGGCGCGCACGAGAACGCCA
>JAEUJP010000350.1 GCA_016793725.1 Myxococcaceae bacterium
CACCGGTTCTGCGAGCTCTCGATGTGCACGTCGTCCCACAACAGCCACATCGACAGGTACTTGCCGATGCGCGTCGTCAGCTCGGGCGACAGGTTGGGGAAGGGCACCCCCACGTACCCCGCCGAGTCGAACCGCCGCGCCCGCGCCACCTCTCGCTCGGTGCAGCCCAGCCGCTCGAACCACGCGATGATCTGCTCTTGCGCCGCGGCCGCGTTCGGGTTCACGCCGATGGCGCTCTTCCAGTGCTGCGGCACGCGGAAGCGAAAACACTGCGGGCTCTGCGGCAGCGCCGCCGCCTCTTCGGCCGTCACCACCTGCATCACGCTCTGCCGCACCGGCGCTGCGGGGCCGGCCACCCCGTTCGTGCCGTTCTTCCCGTTCGTGTGCTTGAGCGCCGCGCTGCGGTGGTGCAGCGCCATGTGCCCCTGCTGAATGCCCACCGACCCCAGCGCCCGCACCGCCGCCAGGTTCTGCGCCAGCCCCACCGCCGCCATCACCTGCGCGAGCTCGCGCGCCGACGGCGACCCCATCAGCTTGAGGCCGAGCTGCGCCAGCGGGTGTGATCTCACCGCCCCGCCGACCGTGCCCACCGCGAGCGGCAGCTCGAGCGCGCCCTCGAGCCGCTCGCCCAGCAGCCGCCACGTCGACAGCGGCCGGTAGGCCCCGTGCATCGCCGCGAACGCGTGCGCCCCCGCCTCGATCGCCCGCCAGTCGTTGCCCGTCGCGAGCGCCACGGCGTCGATGCCGTTCATGATGCCCTTGTTGTGCGTCGCCGCCCGGTGCGAGTCGAGCTCGGCGAACCGCGACGCCTGCACGATGCCCGACGCGATCTCGCGCCCGCTCTTGCCGAAGTCTGCCAGCAGCTCGACCGGCAATGAGCACCGCGCCCTCGCCAGCCGGTGGTCGGCCAGGTTCGACAAGATGCGCAGGTACACCTTGCCGCCCGTGAGCAGCTCGATGAGCGGCGCGACGCCCTCGGCCATCGTGTTGATGATGTTCGCGCCCATCGCGTCGAGCACGTCGACGAGCAGGTGCACGACCACCAGCAGCGTGCCGTCGTCTGCCGGCAGCACCCGCACCTCGAGCTCGCGCGCGCCGCCGCCCCGCGCCACCAGCGCCGGGTGGCACCGGTTCGCCGACGCCAGAATTTCGGGCGCGCTCATGCGCAGCGCTCCGACCGCCTCGGCCACCGTGTCGGGCGACAGGTTCGCGACCTGCACCTGCCCGATCATCAGCGGCGCGTCTGCCTCGGCCGTGAACCCGCCCGCCTCACGCACGATCTTCGCCGCGAGCGAGACCGCCGCCACCACCGAGGGCTCTTCGACCGCCATCGGCACCAGCACGTCGCGCCCGTTGATGTTGAAGTTGAGGCCCAGCCCCAGCGGCACTCCGAACACGCCGATCGCGTTTTCGATCATCTGGTCGGCCGAAGACACCGGCAGCCCCGCGCCGAGCGCCTGCAGATCGTCTTCAGTCAGCGCGCACAGCCGGCTGACCGCCGCCACCCGCTCGGCGAGGCTCAGCTTGTAGAAACCCGCCAGGCGCGAGCTGAACGCCGCGCTCGAGTCACTGCGCTTCGGCTCCATCGAAGATCTCCAGTCGAGCAGTAAAACGACTGAAACCGCTCAGTCATTCGGCCAAAAACGAGATAATCGACAAACTATCATGTTTGCCGCGCTAACGAAAACGTCGACAACTCGCGCTGGGTATCGGTAAAGTTCGTTCACCGCGTTTCGCGCGGGAAGGTCTGCTTCCCAGGGAGGTCAGCTGCGATGATGGCGATGAACGAGTTCGCAACTCCGAAGGGCGTGAAGATCGTGCGCGTCGAGCTGAGCAAGCTCTACACGGCGGCCGAGGCGGCCGAGGTCGGCAAGGGCATCGCCGCCGACGGCAAGTTCCACGGGCTGCGCATGATGGTCGTGATGCTGCCCGGCACCGAGGTGCCCGCCGAGGCGCGCGAGGTGATGTCGAAGATGAGCCGCGAGGCGCTCGAGGGCGCTGCGGTGGTGGTGCCGTCGGCGCCGCTGCGAATCTTCGCGTCGTTCATCACGCGCGTGATGGGGCTCAAGTCGGTGACGCTGCACCCCACCGAGGCCGAGGCGGTCGCCGCGCTCGACCAGCGCAACTGAGAGCCCACAGGAACGCGCGACGATGGGCTCGATCTCGGTGATGAAGCTCGGTGACTGTCTGTTCGTCAGCGTGCCCGAAGAGCTGCGCGACTCGCAGGTGAGAGACCTGCAAGAGACCGTCTCGGGCCGGCTCTCGCAAGACGCCGTGCGCGGCGTCGTCATCGACGTGTCGGCGCTGTCGATCATCGACAGCTTCGTCGCCCGCGTGCTCGGCGACACCGCGGCCATCGCCCGCTCGTTCGGGGCGCGCGGCGTGCTCGTCGGAGTTCGCCCGGCCGTCGCCACCACGCTCGTCGATCTCGGCATCGACCTGTCGGCGGTCGAGACGGCGCTCAACCTCGAGCGGGCGCTCGAGAAGCTGCACCTGAAGGTCATCAGCGTTTCTTGAAGCACAAGGCGTCACGATGCTCGTCACGGAAGCCGTAGGCAGCGCGCTGGAGTCGATGATTCCCCACAGCGCTTTGAAGAGCGTGGTGAGCACGCTCGAGCTCCCCCCTCACGCCGAGGTCGGCACGCTCGACGTCGCCACCACCCGGCGCGTGCTCGAGCAGCTGTCGGTGGGCCTCAAGCTCTACACCGGGCGCGCCGCCGGCCCGCAGGTCGACGTGCTGCGCAAGGTCGTCACCGGCAGCCAGCGCCCCGTGCCGACGCGCCTGGAGCTGCCCGTGCTCGGCGAGGGCGACGTGCTCGTCTCGGTCAAGGCGTGCCAGCGGCTGTGCAGCGGCTTCTTCAGCGCCACCGACTGCGTGCGGCTCGCGACCGTCGTTTCCGAGCTCTCGCGCAACATCTACATGTACGCGCGCGAGGGCCTCGTCACCCTGCAGCTCGCCGAAGACGAGCGCGGCGTGGTGCTCACGATCTCGGCGTTCGATCGCGGCCCCGGCCTCGATGTCGAGGCCGTGATGGCGAAGGGCTACCAGTCGAAGACGGGCCTGGGCCGCGGGCTGAAGGGCTGCCGCGACATTCTCGACTCGTTCGAGGTGACCTCACAGCCCGGCAAGACCCTCATCACCGGCACGAAGCGGGTGCGGCGGTGAAGATCGACCACGCCTCGGCGGTGCGCCCGTACAAGGGGCTGCAGAGCTGCGGCGACGCCGCGGTGCACGTCGCGCACGGCAAGGCGCACCGCTTCGTCATCATCGACGCGCTCGGCCACGGCCCCGACGCCGAGAAGACGGCGAAGAAGCTGTCGGCGCTCGTGCGCGAGACGGTCGACCTGCAGCTGCCCGAGGTGTTCGCGCGCTGCGACGCCGAGCTCACCGGCACCCAGCTGCGCGGGGCCGCGATGGGCGCGCTCGAGGTGAAGGCGAGCGAGAGCTGGTTCACCGGCGTCGGCAACATCGACGTGTACGGGCCCAGAGGGGCGCGGCGGCCCGTCTGCATACCCGGCACGCTCGGCCGCCAGGTGCGCAAGCTGCGCCTCCAGCCGGTCGACCTGACGCCGGGCACGCGCTGGTTCATGGTGAGCGACGGGCTGCGCGTGCGAGACCTGCCGAAGGCGATGGAGTCGACCTCGGCGCTCGCGCCGCGCGAAGCCGCCGCACAGGTGCTCGACGCCGCGGCCCGCCCCGACGACGACGCCTCGATCTGGGTGCTCGACTTCACCGAGGGCGGCGCGTGACGTTCAGCTGGAAGCTCGTCGGTCGCGCCGACTGCCTGGGCGCCGCCGCCAAGGCGCGCGAGTGCCTCGCCCGGGCCGGTGGGTCGCCGCGCGCCGCCGGTGAGCTCGCCGTGGTCGTCGCCGAGCTCGCCTACAACGCGATTCGCCATGCGGGCGGGGGCGAGTGTGTGCTCGAGGTCTCTCGAGGCGAGTGGTCGGTGACGGTGCGCGACGAGGGGCCGGGTTTCCCCCCCAACGTGCTCGCCGACTGCGGCCGCACCGACGGCGTTCAACCCCGCATCGGCCTCGGCTCGGGCCTCGCGTGCGCGCGGCGCTTCGCCGGCTCGCTCGCCATCGAAAACCTCGAGCCCACGGGGGCCCGCGTCATCGCCCGAAAACAACATCTCGAAAGAGGAGCCACATGAAGATCGAGCAGCGCATCGAAAACGTCGTCGACTCGCTCGCCAGGGCGGCCTGCCAGGACTTCACCCAGCGCGTCCCGATTCCCGAAGGGGTCGAAGACCCGTTTCTGCAGATCGAGATGGGCACCAACATCTTGCTCGAAGACCTGAGCCTC
>JAEUJP010000364.1 GCA_016793725.1 Myxococcaceae bacterium
CTAGCGGGTCGGTGACGAACTCATGACGACCGCGCAAAGCGATACCGCGTGAAACGTCGCTCACCGCGCTTCTCGAGCACGCGCTCCTCTGCGGCGTCGAGCAGGTCGCGGCTCGCCGTCGCCGTACCGATCGTGCGGTGGAGCTGCAAGTAGTCACCGCGTGTGAACCAGCGCGTGCCGAAGTGTTCGCGCGCGAGCTCGAGCCGGTCGTCAGGCCGCGGCCTCGTCGGCCGCAATGCCGCCAACGTCTCGTCGAGCGCATCGCGCAACGCCTCGAGCACGTACTCGACGAACGCGGTGCAGTCGCCAGCACGGTCGCTCTTGCGCAGCACCGCGTAGTACTGCTTCTGGCGCTCACGTATCACCGACTCGATCGGCACGAAGCGGTACACCGGGCTCGCCTGCAGCAGCGCCACGTGCTGCCACAGCCGCGCCAACCGGCCGTTGCCGTCGATGAACGGGTGAATGAACAGCAGCTCGTAGTGAGCCACGCACGACCGAATCAGCAGCGGGACCTCGGCGTCGCGCACCCAGCCGAGCAGCTCCTCGACCTGCCCCTTCACCAGGCGCGGCGGCGGAGCCACGTGCGCCACCTTCGAGCCCTGCATCACCCCCACGTTGCCCGTGCGAAAGCGCCCTGCCCGCTCGACGAGCCCCTTCATCAGAACGCGGTGTGCCGCGAGCAGATCGCGCTGACGGTGCGCCACGTACCCCGGCGCCGCGTCGTAGGCCGCGTTCGCGTTCGTCACCTCGAGCACCTCGCGCCGGTCGCCGATGACGCGCTTCCCCTCGAGCAGCGCCGTCACCTGCTCCTCGGTCAGCGTGTTGCCCTCGATCGCCGTGCTGCCCGCGATCGTTCGAACTCGGCTGCGCTTTCGCAGCAGTGGCTGCGGTGCCTGCAGCTCGAGCCCCTCGGCGCGCCCCACCCTGCGCTCGATCTGCGAGGCCAACGTCAGCATGCGCAGGGTCAGCTTGAACGGCGGAGTCATAGTATCACTTGATACTATCAGCGACGCCCTTCGTTTCCGCTACGCTGCGCCGCCGTGGAGCTGGACCTCGGCGGCATTCTCGATCACTTCGAACAGCACGGCTGGGCCCGGCTCGGCAAGGTCATGCCCGACGAGACGGTCGCGGCGCTCAGCGCGCGCGCCGATGATCTGATGCTCGGCCGCGTCGTGTACCCCGGCATGTTCTTCCAGATGGACTCGGCGACCGGCCGCCACGAAGACGCGCCGCTCGGCCAGGGTTGGCAGGGCCCGTCGCTCGGCTACCGCAAGCTCGAGAAGCTCGAGCTCGACCCGCTCTTCCGCGAGTGGATTCGCAACCCCCTCTACGAGCAGATCGCCCGGCGCCGCATCGCGGGCGCGGTCGCCCTGTACCGCTGCATTCTCTTCAACAAGGCCGCGGCCGGCGGCAGCGACATTCCCTGGCATCAAGATGGCGGCAAGCTGTGGGGCCTGAGCGAAGAGCCCCACCTGCAGCTGTGGACGGCGCTCGACGACGCTCCGCTCGACGGCGGCTGCCTCGAGGTGCTGTCGGGCTCGCACCACTGGGGCCTCGCGACTCCGCTCGGGGGCGTCGTGCCCGCCGATCGCGTCGAAGAGAAGCAGGCCGACGCGCACGCGCTCGCGCTGCCGGCCGTCGCGGGTGAGTCGATTCTCGTTCACAACATGGTCTGGCACAAAAGCCGCCGCACCCTCACCGGCCGCCGCCGCCTCGGGCTCTCGATCTGCTTCATGAGCGCCTCGACGCGCTGCCTTCGCAAGAAGCGCGCGCCGCGTCAGTTTTTCCCCGCGTTCGCCGCCACGCACGCGTCGTAGCGCCGCTGCACCGACTTCGCGAACCAGGCCGTCGTCAGCTCGCGCGACAGCTTCGGCGAGTCGAGCTTCACGTCGGGCAGCCGCGCGTACGCGGGCTCTCTTTTGTACTTCGCGCGCCACGCGTCTTTCACCGCGCGCCACGCCGCCGTCTGCTCGAAGCGCTTCGTCTTCTCGTGCTTCGCGTCGCGCACGTACTGCTCGCCCAGCTTCTTGAGCGCGCGCATCGTCTCGGTGTCTTCGCTGTACGGCGCATAGGCGAGCAGGTCACCGTCGAGCGCGAGCTTCGTGCCCGTCACCGCGGCGAGCTGCTCTTGAAACGCGGCGTTGCGGCTCGCGAACTCGCCCGCGTTGAAGTCGGCGAAGCGGTACAGCGGCTCGTCGTAGTCGCCGCCCGCGAACAGCCGCGCGGTGCCGTAGAGCAGCCCGCCCTGCCGCGTGTAGAGCTCGTCGCGCACGTCGTCGGGGTCGCGGCCGAGCTGGCGTGCGTGGCTTTCCGAGAACGACACGCTCACCTGCATCGAGCCGGCGGTGGTGATCGGGTTTCTCTCGTAGAGCTCACCCGCGACCACGACCGCGACCGGGTAGCGCCGCACCTCTTCGGCGATGATGTCGCGGTACAGGCGATCGAGGTCGCCCTCGGTGCGCACCGCCGACAGGCGCTGGTCGAACGTCTTCTTCGTGCCCTCGGCCTTGTCAGACAGCACGCGGTGCAGCACCGGGCGCGCCAGCGGGCCGAGCGACGATGCCTTTCGTTCGATCTCTCTGCGCGCGATCGACGCGAGGTTCGGCACGATCGGGTTCGCGTGAAAGCCCGACTCCTGATCGACGACCGCGATCACCGAGCACACGTGCAGCTCGTCGGCCGGCAGGCGGCTCTGCTTCAGCGCGTGCTCGAGATCGGTCGCCCAGCCTTCACGGTCTGCCACCTTCTGCGGAATCAGCCGGGCGATCTCGTTCGCGTCGAGCTCGACGATCGGGTCGGGTCGCGCTGCACGAACGCACGAGACTGCGAGGAGGGCGAACAGGGGCCAGGCGCGCATGTCGTCACGTAGACGTACCGCGGCTGCGCTTCATTGCCAGTTGTCAGCGGCCCGTGACGCCGCCGTGACATTTTCAGTCGGCCGGCGACAGTTCCGGGTACTTCGTCCCGCTGTGACGCTGACGCGTCACCGCTGATCGCCGGCCGACGATCACCGCTCAGGGAGCGGAATGTGCTCGGTCTCTCCCGGAATCACACCGAACTTCTGGGCGCGCCAGTCGGCCTTCGCCTGCTCGATGCGCTCCTTCGAGCTCGAGACGAAGTTCCACCAGATGTGGCGGGGCGCATCCATCGTGGCGCCTCCGAAGAGCAGCACGCGCGACGGCTCGTCGGCGCGCAGCAGCACGTCTGACTTCGGCTTGAAGACGGCGAGGTCGCCGGGGTTGAAGTTGCCGACGCGGCCGTCGACGACGTACGCAGCGCGCTCTTCTTGGTCTGCGGGGAGCTGAATCGTGCCGCCCGCCTCGAGCTCGGCCACCACGTAGAACAGCTCGGAGTGTGTCTTCACCGGCGACGTCTTGCCGCCGAAGCGGCCGGCCACGACGCGCAAAGAGGCGCCGTCACCGTCGAGCGAAGGCAACGTCGCCTTGGGGTGATGCGCGAACGTGGGCTGGGTCTCTTCGTGCGGCTTGGGCAGTGCGACCCAGATCTGAATGCCGAACGACCTCGTTTCTGCGCGGCCGGCGGCGAGTACCGGGTCATTCGCCCGCTGTGACGCTTGCGCGTCACCGCTCGCCGCCGTCCGCGCGGGTCTGTCTCCCCGCTCGGAGTGCGCGATGCCGCGGCCCGCGGTCATCCAGTTCACGTCGCCGGGCACGATGCGCTGCACCGAGCCGAGCGTGTCGCGGTGCATGGCCTCGCCCTCGAAGAGGTACGTGACGGTCGAGAGCCCGATGTGCGGGTGCGGCAGCACCGTCATCGGAGGCCCTTCAGCCGGCCCCATCTGATCGAGGAACACGAACGGCCCGACCATGCGGCGCCGCGCCTGCGGCAGCGCGCGCATGACGTGAAAGCCGCCGGGGAGCTCGGCCGTACGCGCCGCCAGTACGAGCTCGACGTCGTTCACGCGACGCTCGTCTCGATCTTCCACGTCTTGAGCAGCGTCTTCGTCACCGGCGTCTTGCCGGCGATCTCGACGATCTTGTCTTTCTGCTCCTGCGTCAGCGTCGCGCTGCACGAGACGACCCGCTCGACGCGCTCTTCGTCTTTGTGCAGCGTGAGCTTCACCGTGATCTTGCCGAAGTCCCAGCTCTTGCGCTGCGCGTACATCTTCAGCGTGATGCCGGTGCACGAGCCGAGGCCCGAGAGCACCAGCAGGTACGGCGCCGGCCCCGCGTCTTTGCCCCCGCCCGCCACCGGCTCGTCTGAGATGAGCTTGTGGTTGCCCGCCGTGATCGACTGCGCAAAGCCCTCGGTGCTCTCGACGATGATGTGCATGGTCCGGTTCGCTTAGCGCAGATCGAACAGCAGCGCTTCGATGGGTTCCTTCGCTTGGAGCGTCAACGTCTCGACATCGCTGACCGCCGCGCCGTCGCCCGCCCTCAGCTCGACACCGTTGAGCGTGCCCGAGCCGCGCGCGAGCTGGAGCCACGCGTGCCGGCCCTTCGGCAGCGTCACTTCGGCCTTCTCACCCGGCTTCAGCAGCGTCGCGAAGATGCGCGCGTCTTGATTGATCTTGAGCGAGCCGTCGTCGCCGCGCGGCGAGACCACCAGGCGGAACTTGCCGCTCCGCTCGGCCTCGGTGAACGCCTTCTGCTCGTACCCCGGAGCGAGCCCGTTCTTCTCGGGCATGATCCAGATCTGCAGGAAGTGCAGCGGCGCATCGCTCGCGTTCACCTCGCTGTGGCGCACGCCGGTGCCGGCGCTCATGCGCTGCACCTCGCCCGGCTTCAAGACGCCGCGCGTGCCCATGCTGTCTTTGTGCTCGATCTCACCGCCGAGCACGTACGAGACGATCTCCATGTCGCGGTGCCCGTGCGTGCCGAAGCCCTGCCGCGGCGCGACGCGGTCTTCGTTGATGACCCGCAGGTCGCGAAAGCCCATGTGGTTCGGGTCGTAGTAGTCGGCGAACGAAAACGTGTGGTGGCTGTCGAGCCAGCCCTGGTTCGCGTGGCCACGCTCAGCTGCAGGTCGTACGGTGATCATGATGCCCTTCAGATGTGTCGCGGTTCGTGCCCGCGCAAGCAACAGACTGTTGCGCGAGCACGGCGGGGCTAGGTACCCGGCGTGCCCAGCGGGTGCGTCTTGAACCAGTCGACCGCGTAGTCGCGAAACGCGATCGTGCGTTTGGGCAGGTGACCCGGCGGCGTGACCAGCCACAGCCCGCCGTTGCGGGTCTCGTAGCGCGGCAGCACGCGCGCGAGCTGGCCGGCCGCCACGTCTTTTTCGGCGAGGTACGGCGGCACCACCGCGATGCCCGCGCCCTGCACCGCGGCCTCACGAATGAAGAAGAGATCGTCGGCGACGATGCGGCCCTTCGGGTGCACGGTGACGGCGTCGGTGCCGTTCGTGAGCATGAGCTCGCGAAACGAGGGGAAGACGACCCAGTCGTGCCCGTCGAGCTCTTTGAGCGTGCGCGGCGTGCCGCGGCGGGCGAGGTACGCGGGCGCGGCGAAGAGCCGCATGGCCATGACGCCGGCCTTCTTCGCGACGAGCGAGCTGTCGCGCAGGCGATCGCTGCCACCGCGAAAGGCGAGGTCGAACTGCTCGCCGACGAGATCGACGACGCGGTTGCTGACGTTCACCTCGACGCTCACGCTCGGGCAGCGCGCGACGAACGAGGCGACGAGCTCGGGCAACATCGTTGCGCCGAGGTCGACGGGGGCCGTGATGCGCAGGTGGCCGCTCGGCTTCTCTTCGATCTCGGGCAGCTCACCGAGCGTCTTCTTGAGCTGCGCGAGCTGCGGGCCCACGCGCTCGAGCAGCGCCTGGCCGGCGGTGCTGAGCGACACCTGGCGGGTGGTGCGGTTGACGAGGGTGACGCCGAGCTCGCGCTCGAGGCGCTGCAGGCCGCGGCTGACGGTCGACTTCGGTACACCGAGCTTCTTCGCTGAGACCGAGAAGCTGCTCGTCTCGGCGACGGCGACGAACAGCTCGAGGGCGTTGAGATCCATGTGGCTCCAAGTATGACCACGCCATGCGTACCTTCGTCACGGGTGGTTCGGGGTTTCTCGGCCGCGAGATGATTCGTGCGCTCGTCGAGCGCGGCCACACCGTGCGTGCGATCGCGAGGTCGCCGAAGTCGGAGGCCGCCGTGAGGGCCGCCGGTGCCGAACCCGTGAAGGGCGACCTCGACGACGTGCCCTCGATGCAGACGGGCATGGAGGGCTGCGACTGGGTGATTCACTGCGCCGCCAACACCGAAGAGTGGGACTCCGACGAGAGCTTCTGGCGCGTGAACGTGGTGGGCACCGACAACGCGATGGCGGCGGCGCGTGGGGCGCGCGTGCGCCGGTTCGTGCTCATTTCGAGCGAGGCCGTGCTCGCCGACGGCAACCCGATCATCGACGCCGACGAGACGGCGCCGCTGCCCGCGAGCCCCCTGCCCGGCTACCCCCTGACCAAGGGCGAGTGCGAGCGGCGCGTGCGCGCGGCGAGCAACGCCGACTTTCAGACCGTGGTGGTGCGGCCGAGGTACATCTGGGGCCGCAACGACACGGCCGTGCTGTCGAAGATCATCGAGGGCATCAGGGGCGGCCGCTTCAAGTGGGTCGGGGGCGGGCGCTACCCGACGACGACGACGCACGTCGCGAACGCGTGTGAGGGCGCGATTCTGGCCGCCGAGAAGGGCACGCCGGGCGAGGTGTACTTCGTGACCGATGGGCCGCCGGTCGAGTTTCGCGAGTGGGTGACGAAGCTGCTGGCGACGCAGCAGCGGCCGGCTCCCGAGGGCAGCGTGCCGTTCGGGCTCGCGTGGGCGGCGGCGGTGGCGGCCGAGGGCGTGTGGCGGCTGATGGGTCGAAAGACGACACCGCCCGCGACGAAGGTCTCGATCGGGCTCATGGGGCAGCAGGTCACGGTGAAAGACGACAAGGCCCGGCGCGAGCTGGGGTACGTCGGGCGCGTGTCGCGCGAACAGGGGCTCGCCGAGATGGCGCGGCTGCCTCCGATCGTGCCGCTGTAGCGACGGGGGCGGGTATGACCCGTGGGTCACAGACGCAGCCAACCTGCGTCGCTGCGGCCACGTGGGCGCGTGTTGCCCCGACGTACGGGGGTGAACGCAGCCAGGCTGCGTGCCCGTGGCGCCACGAAGCGCGCCTGCGGTCGTACGCTACGGCCTCGCGCTCGGCAGCATCGCGGCACGGCGATCACCGGCGGTCGAGCGCACGCAGGAGCGCAGCGCGCGAGCGGCGGCAGGCCAGCGCGTCACCCCGCCGCTTCCACGTCGGCCGTCGGGCACCGTCGGTCTAGAACGGCACCCGCCCAGGTCGGCCGCGGCGCTCAGCCGCCGAACAGCTCGTCGAAGAACCCGTTCATCGCCGCGTACGCCCGCTTCGCGGTGACGGGGTTGTACTCGTTCTTCCCGGGCGTCTTCGCGTCGGGGTCGGTGAAGCTGTGCACGCTGTTGCCGTAGCTCACGAGCTGCCAGTCGGCCTTCACGGCGCGCAGCTCGGTCGAGAACGCCTCGACGTCTTTCGGGGGCACCCCCGGGTCGTCGGCGCCGTGCAGCGCGAGCACCTTCGCCTTCACCTCTTTCGGCGGCGCGTCGGGCCTGACCGGCGCCAGGCCCCCGTGAATCGAGACGACCCCGGCGATCGCGGCGCCCGAGCGCGCGTGCTCGAGCACGACGGTACCGCCGAAGCAGAAGCCGACGCCGCCGAGCCTCGCGACGTCGACGCCCTTCTGCACCTTCAGCGTCTCGAACGCCGCGGCGATGCGCTCGCGAAGAACCGCCTGATCGCCCTTCACCGCGCCGGCCGCCTTCGCCGCCTCGTCGCGATCTTTCGGGCGCACCGCCTTGCCGTACATGTCGGCGACGAAGACGACGAGCTTCGAGCCCGCCACGAGCTTCGCCTGCTCGAGGTTCGCGGCGTTGATGCCCAGCCAGTTCGGCACCAGCACCACGCCGGGCCGCGGCGTCTTCACGGCGTCGTCGTAGAGGAGCACGCCCTCGAGCGGCGTCTTGCCGGCGGTGTAGGTGACGGGCTTCGAGACGATGTTGGAGAGGACCATGGCCAGTGCGAGGGTATGCAGCATGGCGTCGGCCTCTACCACCGTCGGGCTCGGGTGCATGCGCCTCGACAGCGCGGCCGTCATTCGCGCCGCGCTCGACGCCGGCGTTCGCCTGCTCGACACCGCGCACGCCTACGGCCCGAGCGAGGCCCTGGTCGCCGAAGCGCTGCGCGGTTGGCCCCACGAGCGACCCACCGTCGTCACGAAGGGCGGCCTGCACCGCGAAGGCGAGCTGTGGAAGAGCGACGCCCGCGCGGGCACGCTGAGGGCCCAGGCCGAGCAGTCACTGAGAACCCTCGGGCGCATCGACGTGTACCTGCTGCATGCGCCAGACCCGGCGGTGGCGCTGTCGACGAGCGTGCGCGCCCTCGCGAAGCTGAAAGACGAGGGGCTCGTCGGCAGCATCGGCCTCTCGAACGTGTCGCTGCCGCAGCTCAAACGAGCGCTCGAGCTCGCGCCCATCGCGGCGGTGCAGGTCGCGCTCGGGGCGTTTCATCAGGGCCCGTTTCGCGACGGCGTCGTCGCGCACTGCCTGCGTCACGGCATCGCGGTGCAGGCGCACACGCCGCTCGGGGGCCTCAAGCGCGCGAAGAGCATCTCGAAGAACGCCACGCTCGCGCGCATCGCCGCACGGCACGGGGCGACTGCTCAGCGCGTCGTCTTCTCG
>JAEUJP010000431.1 GCA_016793725.1 Myxococcaceae bacterium
TGAACGTGAGCGCGAAGCGGTTGATCGCGTCGACGGTCTCGGGGGTGAGCTGGCCGAGCCGGTCGAGCTCGATGAGCTTCCCGGTGATCAGGTTCGCGACGCCGATCAGATCGACGCCGTTGGCCAGCAGCGGATCGGCGAACACCGCGGCTTCGCCGACGCAGGCCCAGCGCTGCGCCGAGAAGATGCGCGACGAGCTGTAGCTGTAGTTGCGCGCGGTGCGGAAGCCCGTGACCTCGCGCGACGCCAGCGCCTTCGCCAGCTCGGGCTCGCGCTTCTGCAACCAGGCGAGCGCGCCCTCCTTCGTCGAGATCTGCTCGAACGGGTGCAGGTCCTCGCGCACGACGATGCCGATGCTCATCAGCTCGTTCGGCAGCGCGATGAGCCAGACCCAGTACCCGTCGCCGCACAGCTGCGTGGTCGAGTAGACGCGGTTGCCGCACGGCACGCGGTCGTGCCACGGCCGGTTGCCCTCGGGCACGAAGTCTTCGACGCTCACCCACGGGCGCGCGTAGAACCACGACGAGCTGTGGCCGAGGCGCGGCTGCGTCAGCTCAAGCCGCTTTTGGAGCAGCCGCCGGCGGCCGGTCGCGTCGACGACCCAGCGCGCCTGGAGCGTACGGTCGGCGCCGGCCGCGTCGCGGTAGTACACCACGTGCGCCCGCTCGCCCTCCGCGAGGTCCACCTCCTCGACCGACACGCCCTCGAGGAGGTTGACGCCGGCCTTCCGTACGAGCTCGCGCAGGTGGTTCTCGAGAGAGCCCCGCTCCATCTGGAACGTCTGGAAGTCCTCGGGGTAGCCGCACAGGCCGATCTCGGGACGCTGCGCGAACGCGCGGTCACCACCGCCGAGGAAGAAGCGCATCCCCATCTTCCGGATCTGCTTCTGCTCCAGGTAGTCCCGAAGCTGGAGCACGTCGGCGAGGTAGTGCGTGCCCGTCTCGAACATCGACTCTCCGACCTTCGCTGCCTCGGGCAGCGGCGCGACCAGCTTGTCGAGCACGTAGATCGTGCCCGCCTTGTGGCCGTCGAGAACCAGCTGCCTCGCGAGGCAGAGGCCCGCGAGCCCGCCACCGCAGATGACGATCGATCGATCGGTTGGAGTTGTCATGGCGCGCCCTCGTGCACCGCTTCGGGCCCCGTTGCCCTGATCCAGATCAAGCGCGCGTGACGCCGAGCAGCTCGAGGATGCGGTCTCGCGCGCGCAGGTAGGCCGGCGCGTCGAGGTCGCGCGGCCGCCCGAGGTCGATGCGCACCTCCGCGACGACCGCCGCCGGCCGGCGGCTCAGCACGAGCACGCGGTCGGCGAGCTGCACCGCCTCCTCGACGTCGTGGGTGATGAAGACGATCGTCTGCCGCTCGGCGCGCCAGATGTCGAGCAGGTCGGCGCGCAGCTTGAGGCGCGTGAGGAAGTCGAGCGCCCCGAACGGCTCGTCCATGAAGAGCACGCGCGCCTGCGTCGCGAGGGCGCGGGCGACCTCGGCGCGCTGCTTCATGCCACCCGAGAGCTGGGGCGGGTAGGCGTGCTCGAAGCCCCCGAGGCCGACGCGCTCGATGCCCGCGGCGACCCGTCGCCGCCGCTCCCCGCGCGAGAGCCCGAGCAGCCCGAAGCCCACGTTCTCTTCCACCGTGAGCCACGGGAACACCGCGCTCTCTTGAAACACCGCGATGCGGCTCTTGTCCGGGCCGTCGACCTCTGCCCCGCCGATGCGCACGCTGCCGGCCGTCGGAGCCTGAAAGCCCGCGAGCACGTTGAGCAGCGTCGACTTGCCGCAGCCCGACGGGCCGACCACGCACACGAGCTCGCCCTGCGCGACGTCGAAGCTCACGCGGTCGAGCACCCCGACCGGCTGGAAGTCGACGCTCAGGTTGCGCACGCTGATGAAGGCGCCGTCAGCGCTGCACATGACCGGACCTCTCGAGGCGCCTCAGCCCCTGGTCGAGCAGCAGGCCGATGACGCCGATGAGCAGCATGCCGGCGACGACGAGGTCGTAGCGCTTGCCCGCGTTGCGCGCGTCGACGATGAGGTAGCCGAGGCCCGACGTCACCGCGATCATCTCGGCCGCGACCACCACCATCCACGCGACGCCGAGCGCGAGGCGCAGGCCGGTGAGGAGCTGCGGCAGCGCCGCGGGCAAGATCACCTTCGTGACCAGCAGCGGGCCCTTCAGCCCGAAGTTCCTCGCCGCGCGCAGGTACACGACCGGGATGCCGTGCACCGCGGCCGCGGCGGCCATGGCGATCGGCAGCACACTGGCGAGGAAGATGAGGAAGATGGGCGCCAGGTCCGACACGCCGAACCAGAGGATCGCGAGCGGGATCCACGCGATGGGCGAGATGGGCCGCAAGAGCTGCAGCACGGGGTTCAGCGCGCGGAACGCAGCCGGGTACCACCCCAGGGCGAGCCCGAGCGGCACCCCGAGCAGCACCGCGAGGCCGAAGCCCCAGCTCACCCGGAACAGCGACGCCACGACGTAATCGAGCAGCACGCCCTTGCCGGCGAGCTCTCCGATCGCGAGCGCGACCTCACCGGGCGTGGGCACCAGGTCGCCGCCGCTCGCTCGCGCGGCCACGTGCCACGTGAGCGCGAGCCCGGCGCCGACCGCGAGCGGCGGGCCGAGCCCCAGGAGCGCTCGTCTTCCGGGGACCTCTTCCCGGCGGCTCGGCGCCGCGACCGTTGCTGCGGCCTCTGGTCGGCCGCCGGCCAATTCCGGGTCGATCGCCCGCTGTGACGCTGTCGCGTCACCGCTGACCGGCAGCCGACGGGCAGCCGGCGTCACGGCTTCGCCTCGAGGGCCCAGGGCTTCAGCGCGTCGGCCGCGGGCGTGAACGAGGTGTCCACGTAGTCGTTGAAGTGCGCGGTGCCCCTCAGCATGCCCGTCTCGAGCCCGAGCCGCTCGATCTCCTCGAAGTCGGCGCGCGCGGGCGTGAGGCTGGAATACGTCACGCGGTCGGGCGGCTGCGAGAGCACGTACCGGAGCAGGCGCGGGTCCTGGTGGTAGTACCGGGGCCCGGCGCGCTCGGCGGCGGCCACGCGGTTCTTCGGGTCGGCGTCGAGCCACAGGCCGCTCCTCGCGATGCCGTCGACGAGCCGCTGGATGACGTCGCGGCGCCTCGCGATCTCGCGCTCGTTGACCGCCAGCACGCAAGAGATGAAGCCGGGCCACACGTCCTTCGCCTGCCAGAGCACGCGGCCGTAGCCGTCGAGCTCGGTCTGCCCCATGAACGGCTCGCCCGAGGTGATCGCGTCGACGGCGCGGGCGTACAGCGCCGCCGGCATGTCGGGCGGCGAAAGCTCGACCACCTTCACGTCGTCGAGCGACAGGCCCTTCGCCTTCAGCTCACGGTGCAGCACCAGCCGCTGGTTCGCGAAGCGCCCCGGCACCGCGATCGTTTTCCCCTTCAGCTGCTCGGTGCGGAAGATCTCCGAGTCCTTGCGCACGACCAGCGCCGTACCATCGCGGTGCCCGAGGTACACGATCTTGATCGGCACGCCCTGCTCGCGCAGCGCGATCGCCATCGGCGCGAGGATGAACGTCGCCGGCAGGTCGCCCGAGAGGAACGCCTCCTTGATCTCGGGGAAGCCGGTGAAGCGCAGCGGCTCGAACCAACGCTCGCCGCCCAGGTCCTCGTTGATGAAGTGCGTGACCGGGCAGGTCAGGTGGCACGTGACCGGCAAGAAGCCGACCTTCAGCGCGTCGGCGCGCGGCTTCGGCTCGGAGCTGAGCCAGCCGAGGTTGAGCACGCCGTGCAGCACCGTCACGAGCGCCCATGCCGCTGCGGCGAGCAACAGCCCGGTGCGGGAACGTGCAGTCTGGTCGCGTGGCCCCTGGCTCATGCAGCACGGAGAAGGCGCCGCAGAACAACCCGGCGCGCCAGCGGTTCCCTTGATCCCGGTCAAGCGCGGCCGGGCACCGAGGGCAGCAGCTTGCCCGGGTTCATCACGCTGTCGGGATCGAGGCCGGCCAGAGCCCGCTCGAGCGCCGCGATGCCCAGCGCTCCCTTCTCGGCGGCGAGGTATCGCGCGTGATCCGTGCCGACGCCGTGCTGGTGGCTGATGGTTCCCTTCGCCGCCACGATCGCCTCGCTCGCGCGGGCCTTCAGCGTGCTCCAGCGCTCGAGGGTCTCCTCCGGCGTGTCCGCCAGCCGGAACACCACCGTGGTGTAGATGGACGAGCCGTCGGTGTAGACGTGCGACAGGTGGGTGAAGACGTGCGTCCGCTCTCCCCAGCGCTGAAGGCCGGTGCGCAGCGCGGCTTCCACTCGGGCCAACATCGACGGCACCGCGCTCCAGGGCGCTGCCGTCTCGAACGTGTCGACCGCGTAGCCGAGCTCCCAGAGCGCGTTGCGGAGGTAGGGCGCGCAGAAGCGGTTCTTCGTCCACTGCGCTCCGAACGTGCGGCCTGCCGAGAGGCCGCCGCGCTGCTTCGTGAGCGACAGCGCCTCGCCGAGCGCGAAGCGCACGACCGCGGCGGTGCCGCTCGCGCCGAGCAGCAGCAGCGCCTTCTCGTCTCCGGCTCCGCGCAGCCGCAGCCACGCCTCGAGCGCGCCGAGCAGGCGCTCGTGGCCCGCGAGCGTCAGCATCGTGCGCGCCTCCTCGGGGGCCGAGAGCCGCACCATGCACAGCGGCAGACGGGCCTGCGCGACGGCGCGGGCCGCGGCCAGGCCGTGCTGCCAGTCGGGGAAGAAGACCCCCACGAACTCCTCACGCTCCGGCACCGGCGAGACGCGCACCGTCGCCTCGGTGATGAAGCCCAGCCGCCCTTCGGAGCCCAGCACCCACTCGCGCAGGTCGGGGCCCGCCGCCGACGCGGGGAAGACGGGGAGCACGAGCGGCCCGCGCGGAGTCTCGACCCGCCCGCCCGCGAACAGCCGCTCGATGCGCCCGTAGAGCAGCGACTGCTGCCCGCTGGAGCGCGTCGCGATCCACCCTCCGAGCGTCGACTGCTCGAACGACTGCGGGAAGTGGCCTAGCGTGAGCGACCGCTCCCGGAGGCGCGCCTCGAGCTCGGGGCCGGTGACGCCGGCGCCGAACCTCGCGAGCCGGCTCACCTCGTCGAGCTCCAGCAGGTGGTTCATTCGGCGCAGCGAGACCGTCACCGCCCGGCCGCCGCCCGCGTCGGGGTTGACGTGGCCCGCCACGCTCGTGCCCCCTCCGTGGGGAATGAGGCGCGCGCCGGTGCGCGCGGCCCAGCCGAGCAGCGTGCGCACGTCGTCGCTCGTCTCTGGCCACGCGACGGCGTCGGGAAACGTGCTGATGCGCCCCGAGCGCAGGGCGACCCAGTCCGGCAGGCTCTGGCCACGCGCGTGGCGCAGCCGCTGCTGCGGGTCGAACGACAGAAACGGCGCGTGCGGCAGCCGGCTCTCGGGCACCGTCGCGGCCGCCTCGGCGAGGGTCGCATCGCGGGCGGGAGCGCCCGGCCCGACCCACTCCGCGAGGGCCTCGACGGCCCGCCGCGGCACCACGTAGGTATGCTCCTCGTCTCCCCAGCCGTTCCAGCGCTTCACGCCGCGCGCTCCGTGCGGCCGACGACAGCGGCTCGCGGCTCACCCGCGGGCACGACCGCGAAGGTGGTGGAGTCGCCGCGCGCCTGCGCGCACAGCTCGACGGTCGCGCCGTCGTAGACCGGACCCCTCAGCCAGGCCTCGACTCTCCCGCTCGCCCAGGGGACGTGCCCGGGCAGCCGGGCCAGGCTCTGCCCGAGGACGAGCGACGGGTGGTGAAGCGCCCGCCCGAACCCGAGTCGCCGCGCATACGCGGGCCACCAGTGAATGCCGTTGTAGTCGCCGGTCAGCGAGGCAAAGCGCAGCCCCTGGCGCGCCGGGAGCTCCCAGCAGGCGACGCGCTCAGAAGGAGCCTCCGGCGCGGCGGGGCCTGCGTCGCCGCCGATCGCCGGGGCACCGGCGCGCCGCCGTGTGTAGAACGTGTTGACGGACTCCCACGCGACCGAGCCGCTCTCGCGAATGCACGTGTGAAGGTCCAGCTCCACGCCCTTCTGCAGCTCCCTCCGGCCGCAGAGCTCAAGGTCGAGGTCGAGCGCAGAGGTGACGGGCAGCGGCCGGTGAAGCTCGAGCCGGTTGCGGATCTGCAAGACACGCCAGATGGGAAACGGGAACCTGGGGTGCGTGAGCAGGGCCATCGTCAGCGGGAAGGCGAGGACGTGTAGGTAGACGAGCGGCAGCCCTCCCGCAGCGCTCAGGCCCGTGAGCTCGGTGAAGGCACGGAGGTGGCGCGGCTCGACGTGATGGCGCTGCCAGCGCATCCGCAAGCCCTGCGAAGCCTGCGGCCTCGGGCCCGGCCAGAGCGCACGCGCCATGAATGCGGCGGTCGACGGCCTGCCGCGGAAGTCCAGGAGGATGTTCACGGCCGTGCGCGGCTTCTTATCGGCAAGGGCCACCTCTGAGTTTGACCCGCATCAAGGAGGTAGCGCGCCCGCCGTAGGAAGAACGGCGCTGTATGACCCAGCTCTCCGGCGCGGTGGCGGTCTTGATGACCTCGGTGGTGGCGGGGCCGGCGCTCGCCGAGCCGCCGAGGCCGCCGCCTCCGAAGGAGCGCCGGGTGGAGCTGACCGTCACGGCGCGCGGCTTCGAGCCCAGCCCGATCAGCGTACGCAAGGGCGAGCCGCTCGTGCTCGTCGTCACCCGGAAGACCGACTCGACGTGCGCGAAGCGAATCGTGCTGGACGAGGCGAAGGTGAACGCCGAGCTGCCGCTCGACCAGCCGGTCGAGCTGCGCTTCACGCCCGCGAAGACGGGGCAAATCACCTACGGCTGTCAGATGGGCAAGATGGTTGCCGGCGTGCTGCTCGTCGAGTGACAGACTTCGTCGTGATCGGGGGCGGCATCGCGGGGCTCTCGGCCGCTTGGCACCTCGCCCGCCTCGGCAGCGTCACCCTGCTCGAGCGCGAGAAGTGGGCCTTCGGCCACAGCTCGGGGCGCAACGCGGCGATGTTCGTGCAGCTGGGCCCCAACCCCGGCGATGCACCGCTCGCCATGCGCAGCCGCCGCCTGCTCGACGAGGTGGCTCCACTGTGGCGCCTGTCGTCGGGAGTGCTTCACACCGCGGCCGAGTCCGTTGCGCTCGAGCGGCACCAGGCGTTGGCCCTCCGGGAGGGCGTACGCGCCGAGCGGGTCGAGCGGCCCGCCCTCGCCGACCTCGTACCGGCGCTCGCGGGCGGAAGCGAGGGGGTCGGACTGTACTGCCCGGACGACGGCGTGATCGACGTGCACCACGTCGGGCAGTCGCTCGCCGCCGCCGCGAAGGCGAGGGGAGCGCAGCTGATGTTCGGCGTCGAGGTCGAGAGCGTGCTCGTCGATCATGACCGCTCGGCCGGGGTCCGCCTCGCCGGCGGCCAGCACCTCTCTGCCGGAGCCGTCGTGCTCGCGGGAGGCGCCTG
>JAEUJP010000454.1 GCA_016793725.1 Myxococcaceae bacterium
TCGTCGCGCCCGATGACAGCCCGATCGCGGGCGTTCGCCTCAAGGTCCCCGCGGGCGCGCTGTCGTCGAAGGTGAAGATCTCGGTCGACGGCACGCTCGACCCCACACCGCTCAGCGCGACGGCCGAGCGCGTCGGCCCGCAGATCGTGGTCGGCCCCGCGGGCACCACGTTCGCGTCGCCCGTCGAGCTCACCGTGCCCATCGACACCCACGACGTCGAGCTGCACGACCAGAAGAGCGAAGACTGCAAGGTCTGGTACCGCACCGACGGCGAGTGGCAGCGCATCGACCGCAAGACCGGCGCCGAGGGCAGCATCACCGTCGACCTGCCCGCGCCCGGCGTCGCCGCGGCCGGCATCGTCGCGCAGTTCAAGCCGAGCACGTGCATCACGAACCCCGCGATCTGCCGCGTCGTGCCGAAGGGGCCGGCGTTGACCGGCTGCAATGACCCGAGCGGCTTCTGCTTCAGCAAGCTGCCGCAGCCGGCGCACGTGCCGCTGCAGCTGAACCCCGAGTTCGCGGTGTCGGGTCGCAAGCTGTACTACGCCCACTCGCCCGGCGCGGGTCGCATCGGCATCGCGCGCTACGACCTGCAGACCGGCACGTCGGTGCTGCTGGGCTCGGTGACGCTCAGCGGGCTCATCTCGACGTCGGGCTCGCGCATCGCCGTCGAGACCGACGGCAGCGCGTGGCTCGCTCTGCGCGAGCACGGCAACATCAAGTTCAAAGAAGGGCAGGTGCCCCTGGTGTTCGATCGCGGCGTCGAAGACGGGCGCACGAAGCGGGCGCAGGGCGTGGCGGTGACCGGCAGCCAGGCGATTCGCACGTACGCCACCGACGATCTGTTCATGATCACCGAAGGCGCACCGAAGAAGGTCGTGCCGACGCCCTCTTTCGTCAACACGCTGAAGCTGCTTCCGACCGCGGTGAGCGGCAAGTTCATCGGCTTCACCACCAACCGCGTCTTTCAGCTGAGCTTCGACGATGCGACGGCAACCGAGCTGGTCGACGTGGCCGGCAGCAACTTCGACGTCGCCACTTCGCCCAAGAGCGCGGGTGTCGCCAGCGCGCGCAACGTCGAGAGCCCGGCGATCGACACGACGGTGTGGAAGACCTCGTCGGGCACGGTGCAGACGTTTCAGTCGCCGACGCGCATGCTCGCGATCGACGGTGACGACAACCTGTACGGCGCGCCGACGAACGTTCCCGAGCTTCGGCTCTTCACCGAGACCGGTGGCGAGGGCGTGCTGCCGCTCACCGATGCGGTGGCCCCGAGCCCCGAGTACTACCGCATGATGCCGCGCGCGATTCTCGGCGTGAAAGGCCGCCGCGAGGTGGTCGTGGTCGTGAACGGCGCGAACACCACGGTGCCGCAGGGCGTGCGCGAGTTCTGGTTGCTGCAGCAGGCCGACGACTGACGGGTGGCAAGCCTTTGGTCGTGCTCGCGGCGGGGGCTCACACCCTCGCCGCGAGTCGTTTTCGGCTCACAGGTTCAGCGCGAGCGCGAGCAGCTCGTCGGCGCGCTCGACGTCGCGCACCCACTCGGGGGGCAGGCCGCGGGCGCCCGTGCGCGCTCCGACGAGGGCGCCGGCGAGCGTGGCGATGCTGTCGCTGTCGCCGGGCGTGTTGGCGCCTTCGAGAATCGCGGCGCGCGGGTCGTCGGGGTGCCGCTCGAGAATGTAGACGGCGGCCGCGATGGCCTCGTGTGCGGCCCACGCGCGCAGGCGATCGAGCGTGACGTCGGGCTCGACGCCGGCGCGGGCGTCGCCGATGGCCTGCGCCATCATCGCGGCCGTCGGGGGGCTGTAGCGGCACGCGGCGGCCACCATCTCGCTCGTCACGGTCGCGACGCGCTCGCCGCGCACGAGCAGCGCGACGCCGACTGCCATCGCCGCGCAGGCCGCGAGCGCGATGGGGTCGCGGTGGGTGAGCGCCGAGTGTTCGACGGCCCAGCTTTCGGCGCGCTGCAGCTGGTTCGCGAAGAACAGCCCGAACGGGTACGCGCGCATGACCGAGCCGCAGCCGCCGGCCTGCTCGCCCCCGGCCTGCGACCAGTGCACGCCGTTGCGAAGGGCCGCGCAGCCGGCGAGGCACGCGTTGCCGGGCGCGCGGTGACCGCCCTGGGGCTCCATCGACCAGGCGACGAACCGCTTCGCCATCAGCTTCATCGCCGGGTCGAGGTCGCTGCCGCGCGAGTCGATGAGCGCGCGCGCGACGGCCTCGGCCATCTGGGTGTCGTCGGTGTACGGGGCGAAGCGTTTGCCGTCGCGCTCCCAGAAGAGCTCGAACTTCGAGACGCCCTCGGCGCCGTACTTCGCGCGAATCTCTTCGACGCTGTCGAGAAACTCGGTGGGGTGGCCCATGGCGTCGCCGATGGCGGCGCCGAGCACGACGCCGGCGAAGGCGTCTTGGCGTGGCGTCAGGGTGGGCAGCACGTCGGCCGCGGGCAGCACGCGGGCCCGCGTGTC
The DNA here is from genome assembly GCA_016793725.1 of Myxococcaceae bacterium. Lineage (GTDB taxonomy): Bacteria > Myxococcota > Myxococcia > Myxococcales > Myxococcaceae > Xiheicaenimonas > Xiheicaenimonas phototrophica. Next base: position 2,469 of record JAEUJP010000454.1, read on the forward strand.
TTCGGCGTCGGGCTCGGGCTCGGGCAGCGTCTCGCGAATCGAGGCGCCGTCTTCGGCTTCGGCGTTGTCGAGCATCTCGAGCTGCTTGGGCATACTGATGCGCAACCATGCCCCATGTCATCGAAGAGTCGAAGTCGGGTCGCGCGACGTGCCGCACCTGCCGGCAGAAGATCGAAAAGGGCGCCTTGCGGTTCGGCGAAGAGACGCCGAACCCGTTCGACGCGGGGCAGACGAGCCACCTGTGGCACCACCTCTTGTGCGCGGCGCAGAAGCGGGGTGGCATCTTGAAGCCGGTGCTCGATGTGTACACCGGTGAGGTGCCGAACCGGGCCGAGCTCGAGGCGGCGATCGCGAACCCGCCGGCGTCGAAGTCGGGGGGCGGGCCGAAGGCGGCGTTTCCGTACGCCGAGCGGGCGGCGACGGGCCGCAGCAGGTGTATTCACTGCGACGAGGCGATCGAGAAGGGCGCGCTGCGCGTGGCGGTCGAGCGTGAGGTCGATACAGGGAGCTTCACGCGCAGCGGGGCGGGGTACCTGCACCCGAAGTGTGCTGTCGAGAACACGGGCGATGCCGAGCTGCTCGTGAAGGTGAAGCTGAACTCGGTGGGGTTGAGCGAGGCCGACGTCGCCGAGCTGACCGCGGCGCTTGCGCAATAAAGGGGACAGGCTACTTTTTTGCGCAACGGCGCAAGCGGCGTGCCGCGTTGCGCAGAAA
>JAEUJP010000482.1 GCA_016793725.1 Myxococcaceae bacterium
AATCAGCGTCTTTGCGGCAGTGTCGAGAGCACGGTTCACGTCGGCTTTTGCGATTCTGGGCATGGCGCGAAACCTACGCCGGGCCGGCGCCCACCCTCAAGCCGAAGAAAGAGTCGTAAAGACTTCAACGTGACACTTCCGTCACATGAACAAGCCGCCGTTCACGCTGAGCACTTCGCCGGCCACGTACGACGCATCGTCAGACAAGAGCCACGCGACGGCCTTCGCGACCTCGTCGGGTGTGCCGAAGCGGCCGAGCGGCGTGCGCGCGATGATGGCCTCGCGGCGCGTCGCGTCGAGCTCGGCGATGAGGTCGGTCTCGATGAGCCCGGGCGAGACGCAGTTCACCCGAATGCCCCGCGGCGCGAGCTCTTGCGCCATCGAGCGGGCGAGCGACTCGAGGCCGCCCTTCGACGCGGCGTAGGCCGCCGAGCCGGCCCAGCCGTGCGCCGCGGCCTCTGAGGTCACGAACACGACCGACCCGCGCCGGGCGCGAATCATCGTGGGCAGCGCGGCCTGACACACCGCGAGCGGCCCGCGCAGGTTCGTGGCGAGCACGGCGTCGAAGTCTTCGAGGTCGACGAACGCCGCCACGTCGGCCGAGCCGACGCCGTGGGCGAGCACGAGGCGTTGCACCGGTGGCAGTGCGACGGTGAGCGGCTGCGCGAGGTCGGCGGCGACGAGGGTGGCGGTGCGGCCGAGCCCGCGCACCTCGGCGGCCACTGTTTGCGCGGCGGTGGTGTTGCTCTTGTAGAGCAGCACGAGGTCGGCGCCGCGGCGGGCGAGCTCGAGGGCGCAGGCGCGGCCGATGCCGCGAGAGGCTCCGGTGACGAGCACGGTCTCGCCGTGAAAGCTCATGCGCCGCACACCTCGCGCAGCTTGCGTCGCAGCAGCTTGCCGGTGGGGCCCTTGGGCAGCTCGCCCAGGCGGTAGAACTTTCGCGGCGTGCGGAACTCGGCGAGGGCTTGCGCGCAGTGGTCGAACAGCGCGTCGTCGCTCACGTCGCGCGAGAGCACGAGGGCGGCGGCGAGCTCTTCGCCGAGGCGCTCGTCGGGCACCGCGAAGACGCCGGCCTCGAGCACGCCGTCGAGCTGGGTGAGCACGGCCTCGATTTCGGCGGGCGCAATCTTCTCGCCGCCGCGGTTGATCATCTCTTTGATGCGGCCGCGCAGGTACAGGTGGCCGTCTCTCAGCTCGCCGACGTCGCCCGTGTGAAGCCAGCCGTCGTGCACGACCGGTGGCCCATCGAGGTAGCCCGGGAACACCCCGCGGCCCTTCACCAGCACCTCACCCTCGTCGCCGATGCGCAGCTCGGCTCCGCGCGCGGCGCCGACCGAGCCGAGCGGCCCGGGCCCGTACGCCGCGTAGCCCGTGCACTCGGTGAGGCCGTAGCAGACGCGCAGGGGAACGTTGAACCGTTGCTCGAACGTGGTGCGCACGTGGTCGGCGAGCAGCGCGGAAGACGTCACGACGTACTTCAAGCACGGCGGCGGCGGCTCTGGCGACTGCAAGAGGTCGTGCAGAATTGCGGGCACCGCGCTCAGGCCGCTCGCCTGCGTGCGTTCGACCGCGGCCCACAGCTGCGCGGCGGGCATTCGCGCGCTCAGCGCGATGGCGCTGCCGGCCTGCGCCGCCGCGTAGAGGCCGATGACCTGCGCGTTGATGTGAAAGAGGGGCAGCGGCGTGAGATAGCGGGTGCCGGGCGCGTGACCGAAGGCCTCGGCGGTGTGACGCGACGTCCACACCGCGCCTTCGTGCGTGATGCGGCACAGCTTGCTCGTGCCGCTCGTGCCCGAGCTCAGCATCAGCGAGAGCAGCGAGTCGGGGCGCGGCACGGGCAGGGTGTCGAGCGCCGCGGGCGGCGGGAGACCGGCGGGCAGCTCACCTTTTCTGCCGACGCTGCGGCCTGAAAGCTCGGCAGAGCGCGAGCTCGTACAGAGCAGGGTGGTGGCGCCGAAGCGGCGCATGAGCTCGTGCACCTCACCCGCGAGCAGCGCAGGGTTGATGGGGCAGACGATGGTGCCGCACAGCGCGGCGCCGAAGAGCAGCTCGGCGTACTCGAGCGAGTTCGGCAGCGCGATGGCGACGCGCTCCAGCCCTTCTGCGCGCAGCCACGCGGCCCAGCGGCGCGCGTTGAGCACCACCTCGGCGTACGAGCGCGTCGAGCCATCGGCGCCGTCGATGAGGAAAGGTGACGGGCCGTGCAGCGCGGCGGAGCTCAGCAGCAGCTCGCGAATGGTGGTGACGGTCATCGAAAGCTCACCGTGACGCCGCGGCCGTCGGGCGTGCGAAACGCAGCCGACGTCTTCTGCTCGAGCGCGTCGCCGAGCGCGGTCAGGCCGTGAAACGCCGGGTCGTCGTCGCGCGCGGCGCTCCAGTCGAACGTGGCCGAGAAGCCCGGCCCGCGCTCGAGCACGAGCAGGCTCGCGGTGGCGTCGAGGCCGCACGAGCCGACGAGCGCGCGGTCGCAGCGGCCGACCGAGAGGTCGGTGAGCGCCTGCTGCAGCGTGAAGGCCCCGGCGAGCGCGTCGGCCTCGAGCGTCCAGAACGGGCCGCGGGCGCCCAGCTCGAGGGCGAGCGAGACGAACGGGCCGTACGGGCTGTACTCGAGCACCGGCGCGGTGGCCTTCATGCCGGCGAAGCCCTTCGTGAGCACGCGCTCGCTGAAGCGGGTGGTGAGCTCGAGCTTCTCTTGGCCGCACGCCTGGTACAGGCCGGTGCTCGGTGGGTGTGGGCCGAGCTGCTTCGCGAGCGCGACGAGGGCGCGGCCGGCGGGGCTGGCGCGCTTGAGCGGAGCAGGTTCGCCGGAGGACCAGGTGGCCCTGGCGACGAGCGAAAATGAGTGAGAGACCGGCGACGTCGGCGCGTGCGCGCCGGCGCTCTTCTTCAACACCACGACGGCGTTCGCTCCACCCATCGCCGACGCCGAAGACACCACGACGTCGAGCGGGCCGCGCCGCCCCGCCGTCACGACATCGAGCTCGAGCGCAGGTTCGACGTTCGTGACGCCCAGCGTCGGCGGCAGCACCTGGTGCTGCAGCGCGAGCACACACGCGGCGGCCTCGAGGCCGTTCGCGCCGCCCTGCGCGTGCCCGAGCGCGGCCTTCGTCGAGCCGACGGGCACGGCGCGCGCGCCGAAGACGGTGCGGTACGCGGCGGCCTCGCACGGGTCATTCACCGCCGTGCCCGGAGCGTGCGCGTTCACGTAGCCGACGTCGCGCGCCTCTACGGCCGCCTCACGCAGCGCGCGCGTCAGCGCCGCGGCCAGGCCATGCCCGTCGAGCGCTGGCCGAATCTGGTGCTCGGCGTCGTGCGCGCACGCCGCGCCGGCGAGCTCGCACCAGACGCGAGCGCCTCGCGCGTGCGCCGCCTCGAGCGGCTCGAGCACCAACATCGCGCCGCCCTCGCCGAGCACGATGCCGTCGCGCGCCACGTCGAATGGGCGGGCGGCGTGCTCCGACAGGTTGCCGAGCATGTCGAACGAAGCGGCGGCGCCGGCGCCGATGAGGTCGAAGCCCCCGGCGACGGCGAACGGCACGTCGCCGCTTCGCAC
>JAEUJP010000500.1 GCA_016793725.1 Myxococcaceae bacterium
GGGTGGCACGGGGGGCTGACATTCATGCGGCTCGGGTCGGGTTGCAGCCAGAGAAGATGGGGCGACAACCCCCGAGATCGGAGCGCACATCGTCTTCGCGAATGGGGAAGCGGCTGTCAGGCCGTCGTCGACGCCAAGCTCCGAGCGCGGGCGCCTTTTCACTCGGCGTCTGAGAGAGAACGCAGCCAAGAGCGGTGAATGGGCCGCGCACGCTGCTCAATCGCCCCCGCGAACCGCCCCCATCTGTCGCATCGCCATTCGCGACGTCGATCAGCGCCCAGACCTGCGGTTGTCGCCTGGAGTCTCTGGCAGCGCCCAGCCGTGCACCCGTCGCGTCGCCGAAATTTCCCGCTGCGGCCCACCCCACCTCCGATTTACGCTCTGAAAACCTCGAGCCGCGCCACACCGCACCGACTCGTTTACAGCCCGAGACCAGTACGCATTTTCATTCGTTGACAATTAACTGCATCACCAACCCATGACGCGGCTTGTCATGACAGAAAGTGGGCATTACTGTGCAGCTTACGCCGATATGTGGGAGCGCGAAGGACACGTTGACGAATTTACCGGTGAGCCGATGAGCGCCTCGACCCTGACCCTGAAGGCAGAAGGCCCGTCGGGCCTCTTCACCCCCGAGGCGCTGGAGTTTCTCGAGGGGCTCGAGAAGCAGTTCGGGCCCCGGCGCAAGGAGCTGCTGGCGAAGCGGCACAAGGCTCCGTTCGACTTTTTAAGCGCGACGAAGGCCGTGCGCGACGGCGAGTGGAAGGTGTCACCGGTACCCGACGTCATCGCCGACCGGCGGGTCGAGATCACGGGGCCGGCCGAGCCGAAGATGATCATCAACGCGCTCAACAGCGGCGCGAACGTCTTCATGGCCGACTTCGAAGACTCGCTCGCTCCGACGTGGTCGAACCTGGTCGAAGGCCAGCTCGCGCTGCAGGGTGCGGTGCGTCGCACGCTCACGTACCAGGCCCCCGAGACCGGCAAGCAGTACAAGCTGAACGACCGCATCGCGACGCTCTTCGTGCGCCCGCGCGGCTGGCACCTCGAAGAGGCCCACGTGCACGTCGACGGCGCGCCGATGTCGGCCTCGCTCTTCGACTTCGGGCTCTTCTTCTTTCACAACGCGAAAGAGCAGGCGGCGCGGGGCGCGGGGCCCTTCTTCTATCTGCCCAAGATGGAGAGCCACCTCGAGGCGCGGCTGTGGAACGACGTCATCACGCACGCCGAAGAGAAGCTGGGCATCGCGCGCGGCACGACGAAGGCGACGGTGCTGATCGAGACGCTGCCGGCGGCGTTCGAGATGCACGAAATTCTGTACGAGCTGCGCGAGCACTCGGCGGGCCTCAACTGCGGCCGTTGGGACTACATGTTCAGCTTCCTCAAGAAGCAGCCCGACGCGCTCTTGCCCGACCGCGCGCAGCTCACGATGGATCGTGGCTTCTTGCGCGCCTACGCGCAGCTCTTGATTCAGACCTGCCACCGCCGCGGCGCGCACGCGATGGGCGGCATGGCGGCGCAGATACCGATCAAAGACGACGCTGCGGCCAACGACGCGGCGATGGCCAAGGTGAAGGCCGACAAGCTGCGCGAGGTCACCGACGGTCACGACGGCACGTGGGTGGCGCACCCGGCGCTGGTCTCGGTCGCGAAGACCATCTTCGACGAGCACATGAAGGGCAAAAACCAGCTCTCGCGACTGCGCGAAGACGTGAAGGTGACGGCGGCCGATCTGCTCGGCGTGCCCGAGGGCAACCGCACCGAAGAGGGCCTGCGGCACAACGTGCGGGTCGGCGTTCGGTACATCGAGGCGTGGCTGCGCGGGCAGGGGTGCGTGCCGCTCTACAACCTGATGGAAGACGCGGCGACCGCCGAGATCTCGCGCGCGCAGGTCTGGCAGCAGGTGCACGCGGGCCTCGTCGCGCCCGAGCGCCTCGACGAGATCATGCGCGAGGAGCTGGCCTCGTACTCGGACGGGCGCTTCTCGGAGGCGCGCACGCTGTTTCGCGCGCTGTCGCTCGCCGACTCGCTCGACGACTTTCTCACCATTCCGGCGTACCGGCAGCTGCTGAACACACCCCAATAAGGAGCACGATCATGACCGCAGTTCCGCGCATTCAGCCCGCCTCGACTCCCGAGCTTCACGCCCGCCGCTTCGCGGGCATCACCCGCCCGTACACCCAGGCGGACGTCGAGCGTCTGCGCGGCTCGGTGAAGATCGAGTACACGCTCGCGCGCCTCGGCGCCGAGCGCCTGTGGGAGCTGCTCAACACCCGCGCGTTCGTGCCCGCCCTCGGCGCCCTCACCGGCAACCAGGCCGTGCAGCAGGTTCGTGCGGGGCTCGAGGCCATCTACATCTCGGGCTGGCAGGTCGCCGCCGACGCGAACACGTCGGGCCAGATGTACCCCGACCAGAGTCTGTACCCGGTCGACTCGGTGCCGAACCTGGTGCGCAAGATCAACGCGGCCCTGCGCCGCGCCGATCAGATCGACCACGCCGAGGGTAGACGCGAGCGCACGTGGTTCGCGCCGATGATCGCCGACGCCGAGGCCGGCTTCGGCGGGCCGCTGAACGCGTTCGAGCTGATGAAGGCCATGATCGAGGCGGGCGCCGCGGGCGTTCACTTCGAAGACCAGCTGGCGAGCGAGAAGAAGTGCGGCCACATGGGCGGCAAGGTGCTGATTCCGACCTCGCAGTTCATTCGTACGCTGACGGCGGCGCGCCTGGCGGCCGACGTGATGGATGTGCCGACCGTGCTCGTCGCGCGCACCGACGCGCAGAGCGCGAAGCTGCTCACCAGCGACATCGACGAGCGCGATCTGCCGTTCATCGCGTCGAAAGAGCGCACCAGCGAAGGCTTCTACCGCCTGAAAGACGACGGGCTGTCGTTCGCGATCGCGCGCGCGAAGGCGTACGCGCCGTACGCCGATCTCATCTGGTGCGAGACGTCGACCCCCGACCTCGCCGAGGCGAAGCGGTTCGCCGAAGAGGTGCACTCCGAGTTCCCCGGCAAGATGCTCGCGTACAACTGCTCGCCGTCGTTCAACTGGAAGAAGAAGCTCGACGCGCCGACGATCGAGAAGTTCCAGCGTGAGCTCGGGGCCATGGGCTACAAGTTCCAGTTCGTCACGCTCGCCGGTTTTCACGCGCTGAACCACTCGATGTTCGAGCTGGCGCAGGGGTACCGCGAGTCGGGCATGGCGGCCTACTCGCAGCTGCAGCAGGCCGAGTTCGCCAACGAGGGTGCGGGCTACACGGCGACGCGCCACCAGCGTGAGGTCGGTACGGGCTACTTCGACGCGGTCGCCGAGGTCATCTCGTGCGGCAAGACGGCGACGAAGGCGCTCGAAGATTCGACTGAAGCGCACCAGTTCTGAGCCTCGCGCCTGCTGGCGCGGAAACGGGAGCGCAGCGACCAGAATGCCGCAGGTGTCGGGGCCCCTTCGCGACGGCGAATGTGGGCCCCGGTGCTTTGCGGGCGGTGACGGTGTGGCCTCCGGCCTGGAGCGCGGTGGTGGTTGGGAAGCGCGTCGAAGCGCGGCGTGCCCGATGGCTGAGACGTGGTCGCTCGGTCGTGAGGTCGGCGCGACCGGCCAGCGCGATGCGGCGGTCCTCTCCCACCGCGATGCCCAGATCGCTGGCCCCACCGATGCCGGACCGCGATGAGAAATTCTCCTCACCGGGGAGTCACCCCTCGCGCAGAGGAGACTGTCGTCTCACCGGGAGAGAGGGCCGGCCGGGCGATGAGAAATTCTCCTCACCGTGGGAGTCACCCCTCGCGCAGAGGAGACTGTCGTCTCACCGGGAGAGAGGGCCGGCCAGGCGATGAGAAATTCTCCTCACCGGAGGAGTCACCCTCGCGCAGATGAGACCGTCGTCTCATTGGGAAAGAGGGCGCGCCTGGCGATGAGAAATTCACCTCATGGCTGGTCGCGTCGGGCTGAGGTGTCACGGTCGCACGGGGACTCAACCGCTCGAGTGAATCGCTTGCGGCTGGTGGGCCGGGTGGCCGCGGTGAACGACCCGATACGCCGCGGCCTTTCTCGCGCGGAGTCGGCGCTGGAGCAGGGGCCGCGGCCGCTTTGTCGGACCTTGGGTTCTCGGCTCGCCCCGCGAGCTCGGCGGTGCGCGGGAAAGCCAGCCGCATCTCACGCTGGCCGTCGTGCAGCGCATCAGGCGAGCGGTTGTCGCCTGTGCTCTCTGGCAGCGCTCGTAGAGGCTCCGACGACGGGTGTTCTCAGCGCGGCGCCGACCACACCGGCAGCGCGTCACGAACCTTCAGCGTGCGGTGCTTCGGGTCATCAGGCCGGTCGACGACCTTGGCGACGAGATCGTAGTCGTGCGCCTCGGTCACCTGCACGGTCACCAGCTCACCGGGGTAGGCGAGGCCGTCGTTGATGTACACCTGACCGTCGATCTCAGGGGCCTGACCTTCCCACCGGCCGACGAGCAGGTGCTCAGACTCGGGCGACGCGCCTTCGACGAGCACCTCGAGCTTGCGACCGATCATCGCCTTGTTGTGCTCGCGGTTGATGCGCTTCTGAATCGCCATGATGCCGCGCCAGCGCCGCTCGATGATCTTCTGCGGCACCTTGTCTTCCATGTCGAATGCGGCGGTGTCTTCTTCGTCGCTGTACTGAAAGCAGCCCATGCGCTCGAACCGCTGCTCGCGCACGAAGTCTTCGAGCAGCTTGAAGTCTTCTTCGGTCTCGCCCGGCAGCCCCACGATGAGCGACGTACGAAACGTCAGCCCCGGCACGCGCGCGCGAATCTTCTTCAGCAGGTCGGTGAGGAACTGCGAGTTGCGCCCGCGCTTCATCGACATCAAGAGCTTGTCTGACGCGTGCTGCAGCGGCATGTCGAGGTACTTCGCGATGCGCGGCTCGTTCGCCATCACGTCGATCAGCTCGTCGGGGAACACGCGCGGGTAGGCGTAGTGAAGCCGAACCCACCTGACGTCGACCTTCACGAGCTCCTTCAGCAGGTCGTGCAGCTTCGGCTTGCCCGGCAGGTCATGCCCGTACGCCGTCAGATCTTGCGCCACCAGGTTCAGCTCGCGCACGCCGCTGTCGGCGAGCTTCGACGCCTCGGCCATGATGTCGGCGATCGTTCGCGACCGCTGCGCCCCGCGCAGCTTGGGGATGATGCAGAACGCGCACTTGTTGTCGCAGCCCTCTGAGATCTTCAGGTACGCGGTGTAGCCCGGCATCGAGCTCACCTTCGGGGTCGACGCCGAGTGAATGTAGTCAGGGTCGGGGATCACCTGCCGCGGCGACGCCTCGGCCGCCAGCAGGTCGGCGATCTGCACGTACGCCGACGTGCCCAGGAAGTGATCGACCTCGGGCAGGTCTTTCGCCAGCTCGGGCCCGTACCGCTGAGACAGGCAGCCCGTCACCACCAGCGTCTTGCACGCTCCCGACTTCTTGTGCTCGGCCATCTCGAGCACGCTGTCGACCGACTCCTGCTTCGCAGGGCCGATGAACGCGCACGTGTTGACGACGATCACCTCGGCCGCGTCGGGCTCTTGCACCAGCTGGTAGCCCGCCTTCGACAGCGTGCCCAGCATCACCTCGCTGTCGACCCGGTTCTTCGGGCAGCCCAGCGTCATCATGTACAGCGACTTCGTGCCCACTACTTTGCTCCCAGCTCGCTTCGCTCGAAGTGATCACCCGAGTAGGCGAAGTTCGCGACCGACCCGTTGCTGTAGCCGATCTGCAGGCTGCCCTCGGCCGACAGCTGAATCGACAGCGCGCGCCCGAGCCCACACGTGATCGCCGGCCACTCGAGCACCCGGCTCGCGACGTTGCCCTTCACCGCGTACATCGCGAGCCGCACCTCTTGTTCGGCGTCGCACTTGTCGCCCGCGTAGGGGTCTTGGCCCGTGAGCACCGTGTACACCGGCCGCAGGTCGGGCAGCATGTGGTTGTCAGACACGGGGATCTTCACCTTCAGCGGGTCGATCGAGTCGGACCCCGCAATCAGCTGGCGCAGCGCCGCCGCGCTCATCGGCCCGTCGGTGTAGCCCCACGTCGGGTAGTGCAGCTCGGCGAAGCCCACCACACCCGTGCCGCGAATCTCGAGCCCCTCGACGTCGGCCGGCGGCACCACCTTCACCACCTTGCGCAGCTCGTCGGGCACCCGTGTCGGCCCACCCACCATGTCGCCCGACGTGCACGTGCTCAGCTTCGTCGTCGCCGCGCCCTCTTCGGCGTCGAGGTCGGCGTACTCGACGCACACGTTGAACGTGAGGTGTGTGCGCGCCTGAAACCGCGGCAGCGCCTTCGGAGGCAGCGCGATCTCGAGGCCGAAGCCCTTCGCGTCGGTCTTCGTCGCCGCCTTCACCGCGTCGAACGCCCACGCCGGCACCATCGCGTCGGCCGGGCTCGCCCGCTTGCCGTCGAAGCCGAACTTGTACGTGTAGCCGTGCGCCGTCACGCCGGAGCCCGGGAAGAACACCGTCACCGTGACCTCGTCGGTCGCCATCACCTTGTCGTCGGTCACCTGTACGCCGACCCAGACGGTGTCTCTGCGAAACGCCGCCTTCACGGCCAGCGCCGACGACTGCGCGATGGCGGTCGCGGGCATCTTGAAGTCGACGGCAGGGGCGAGATCTTTGAGAACGCCGTCGAGCTTCGGGTCTTTGCCCAGAAACGGCAGCGGCGCAGTCGCTGCAAGCAGGGTGATGATCAGGGGAAACAAGGCCGCCACCCCAATACCTCAAACCCGAAGCACCTGCACCACCACGGTAGGCCTTCGCCCGGCCGCCTGCTTGAACACCCGCCGTATGCCCGCGGTCACCTGCTCGACCACCAGGGCGTCGTCGCCGCGCAAGATCTCGGACAATTCCAGCAGGTTCGCTCGCGCCGCCTGGGCCGCCAGAGGCAGCAGCGCGTCTTCGTCTGACGGCAACCCCCGGCTGGTCAGGCGCGGCCCCGCGACGACCCGCCCCGAGCCCGCCTCGAGCGCGACCGCCGCGAAGACCACCCCGTGACCCAGGTTGCGGCGCTCGTCGATGGCCCGCCCCGAGACGTACGCGTCCGACTCGCGCCTCCCGAACAGCCGCCCGACGGGGATGCGGCCGAGCGTCGTGAGGCCCTGTTCGTCGAGCTCGAGCAGGTCGCCGTCGGTCGCGAGCCGCGCCTGGTGGGGCTCGAGGCCGGCTTCGCGCGCGAGCCCGATGTGGTGGTGCAGGTGGTGGAGCTCGCCGTGAATCGGCACGAACATCTTCGGCCGCGCGACCTGAATCAGCTTCTTCTGCTCGTCACGCGCCCCGTGGCCGCTCACGTGAACGCCGGGCTCGAGCGCGGGCCAGATGACGGTCGCGCCACGCGCGTACGCGCGATCGATGAGGTCGGTCACGAGCGGCTCGTTTCCCGGGATCGTGCGCGACGACAGAATGACGGTGTCGCCCGCCAGCACGCGCAGCTCGCGCGGCTCGTCAGACACCATCGTCACCAGCGCCGAGCGCGGCTCACCCTGGGCGCCGGTGCAGATGAGCAGCGCCTTCTCGCGGGGCAGCGCGAGAAACCCCTGCAGGTCGACGAGCGTGTCGTCGTTCACCTTGAGGTAGCCGAGGTCGCGCGCGATGCGCACGTTGCGCTCGAGGCTGCGGCCCCAGACGAGCACCTTGCGCCCGAGCTTCTCGGCGGTCGTCAGCGTGTGCTGCACGCGGTGCAGGTGAGAGCCGAACACCGAGACGATGATGCGGCCCGGCGCCTGGGGGAACAGGCGCATGAAGGTGGCCTCGACGACGCGCTCGCTCCGCGTGACGCCGGGCACCTCGGCGTTGGTGGAGTCGGACAGCAGCAGATCGACGCCGCGCTCGCCCAGCTCGCCGAGGCGCTCGAGATCGGTGAGCTGGCCGTCGATGGGCTCGAGGTCGAGCTTGAAGTCGCCGGTGTGCACCGCGGTGATGCCGCCGGCGCCGATCGCGAGGCCGATGGCGTCGGGTATCGAGTGCGTCATGCGCAGCGGCTCGACGGTGAACGCGCCGATCGTCTCGGGCGAGCGCGGGCCGATGGGGCGCAGCTCGGTGTTGCCGAGGCCCACCTCTTCGAGGCGGTGGCGCGCGACGCCGAGCGTGAACTTCGTGCCATAGACGGGCACCTTCACGCGGCGGAGCAGGGCGGGCAGGGCGCCGACGTGGTCTTCGTGCGCGTGCGTGAGCACCACGCCGTCGAGCAGGTCGGGCTGCTCGAACAGCCAGCCCAGGTCGGGCATCACGACCTCGACGCCGGGCACGTCGCCGCGGGGGAACATGAGGCCGCAGTCGACGAGCAGGCGGCGGCCCTCGTGCTCGAAGACCATCGCGTTGAGGCCGATCTCGCCCAGGCCGCCCAGCGGGGCGATCTTCACTTCTTCCCCTTCTTCTTCTTCGCCGTGCCTGCGTCGGGTGCGTCACCCGCCTCGATCTGCGACGGTGTCTTCGGCGGCGGAGGCGCCTTCGCCGCCGGCTTCTGCTTGCTCTTCTCGAGCATCACCGTCGTGCCGTTCACGATCAGCTTCAGCGTCTTGCCGCCGCCTTCGATCGCATAGGGCAGGTCGAACGTCTCGCCCGATTCTTTCTGCACGACATGCAGCGTCTCTTTGTCGGCCGACCAGGTGTTCTCGTTGAAGCCGATGCGACCCGAGCCGTCGGGGCGCAGCTCCATGTAGGGCGAGCCGCGATCGAGCCAGATCGCGACGAGCTTCGTCGCGGGTCCGGTCGGCGCAGCCAGCAAAACGACGGCGATCGCAAGAGCCCTCATGAGGTGAGCACACTAAGCCCGACCGGTGACGCCCGATAGGGGTGACTGTTTCGGATCAGTAACCGCCCAACCCCCCAAGATGCCTGCTCAGGGCACGGAACCGTGGCACGCGGTTTTCATTGATCCCGCGGTCATGCACCTCGGCACCTCCCGGTGGTCGTACCCCCTGTTCGCTGCGGCAGCCTGTCTCGTCGCGCTGAGCCTCCCTTCGATCGTGGGCCGCACCGCCTCGACGCCCTTCTTTCTGACCGTCGCGGCGGCCACCGCAGCGCTCGCGGGCTACCTGCTCGGCGCGCGCGAAGACGGCCTGCGCGCGCTCGCGATGCTCGACCCGCTCACCGGCCTGCCGAACCGGCGCAGCGTCGAGAGCACGCTGAAGCACGAGGTCGCGCGGGCGCACCGCGAAGGCACGCCACTCGCGGTGGTGCTGATCGAGCTCGATGAGCTGCGAGAGATCAACGACCGCCACGGCCACCCGGCCGGCGATCGTGCGCTGGCCGCGGTCGCCGACGCGCTCAAACATGGTTGCCGCCCGACGGACCTCGTCGCGAGATGGGGAGGCGACGAGTTCGTCGTGGTGGCGCCCTGCACGACCGAGAGCGACGCGCATGCGCTCGCCGAGCGCATCGCCTCGACGGTGCACCTGCGCTCGGCCGCGCGCCGCCCCGTCGTCGAGCTCGGCGAGCAGCTCAAGCCGCCCGTGCTCTCGATCTCGGCCGGTGTCTGCGACGCCGACGTCACGCACCCCAACGCGCTGCGGCCCGACGCGCTCATCGCCACCGCCGAGCGCGCCCTGATCGCCGCGAAGGGCGCCGGCAAGGGCAACGTTCGCTCGGCGACCGCCGAGGCGCGCACGGCTCGGCCGCGCGGCACGCTCAAGCTCGTGGCTTCGCGCGGGTCGTGAGCCGTCAGGCGGGCCACGCCGACCTCGGCCCTGCGGGGAAGCTCGGCTCTGGAAGCCCGAGAACGTGTTCACCACGCCGACGGCGTCGCAGCACGACTTCGTGAAGGTCAGCGGCTTGGGGGGCTCTCATCATGCCGAGCCGAGAGCGCGCCCTGAGCGCGAGAGCCAAGGCGGGTGCATCGACCGGGGGCAGCGAAGAGAGACCCCGCCCCCTTTTTCGACGAGGCCTCTCTTCGCCGCGAGACGTAGCGGCTTCGGGGCGCGCGCGGCAACGTCGCTTCGTGGCAACGTCACGCCCGCGTGACGCTGGTCGCCCTCTTGTTGTTGGTCGCTGCGCCGCCGGAGCCGGCCGAGCCGCCGGCGCCTGCCATCACGCCGGTGCAGGGCGATGTGTCGGTGTCGTTCGGCATCGCCGACCGCGACCCGCTGGCGGGGGCGCTGTACCTGGGTGGAGCGCTGGGGTGGGCGGGGCTCTCGGGCCCGGCGATGTTCGGCGGCGGCGGGGTCGAGCTCACGTACACGGCGTTCGCGGACCCGTATCGCATGTCGCTCGGCGTGCAGCTGCGGGGCGGGCTGGTGTGGGCGAGGCCAGGGGCGAACCCGGCGAACGCGATACCGGATCTGCTGGTGTACGTGCGGGTGACGCCGTTCGGAGGTGGAGTGACGGGGCCGGTGACGAACGCGGCAGGCACGACGACGATGGTGTCGCGGGCGTTCTTCGGGGTTCGGGCGGGGCTGGGGGTGACGGCGCTGTGGCCGGTGCGAGAGCTGTACGATCACTTCCCGCTGTTCGAGGTCGAGGGCGTCGGCGGGCAGGTGCTCGAGGTGCTGTCGGCGCTGGTGCTGTTCCCGCTGGCGGTGCTGAACCACGGCGAGGTGGCGTTCGAGTACGTGGCGGCGCAGGCGCCGCTGACGGCGGTGATCTTCCGCGTCGGGGCTGGCTTCTGAGGCGGGGGTGTGAGATTTCGCGCGCATGACCCCTCAGGTACGTGCGCTCGTCGTCGGTCTCGGCATCGGCTTGTTCGTGGCAGTGGCTCCGTCGTGCAGTGGCACGACGACTCCGGCGACGTGTGACGCGATGAGCTGTTCGACG
This sequence comes from Myxococcaceae bacterium, assembly GCA_016793725.1. GTDB lineage: Bacteria > Myxococcota > Myxococcia > Myxococcales > Myxococcaceae > Xiheicaenimonas > Xiheicaenimonas phototrophica. The sequence goes on from JAEUJP010000500.1 coordinate 10,746, forward strand.
GGCTGCTGCTCGTCGAGCGGCGAGTGCATCACGTCGACCAGCAACAGCCAGTGCGGCAACGCCGGTGCGTTGTGCCGGGCGTGCTCGACGGGGCAGATGTGCACGAACGGCGCGTGCGTGACTGCGGGCGCGGGCGGCGGCAGCGGCACGGCCGGTGGCACAGGTGGCACGGCGGGCGGCAACAGCGGCACGGCCGGTGGCGCAGGCACGGCGGGTGGTGGGCGCGCGGGTGGTACGGCTGGCACTGCGGGCGGCACGGGCGGTACGGCTGGTGGCACGGGCGGTACGACGGGCGGCACGGCAGGTGGCACGGGCGGCACGGCGGGCGGCACGGCGGGCGGCACGAGCGGTACGGCGGGCGGCAACAGCGGTACGGCAGGCGGCAACAGCGGCACGGCGGGCGGCAGCGGTGCTGTGCAGATTCAGTTCGCGACGAACTGCCCGGCGTTCACGCCGTGCGGCGGCAACGTGAGCCCGACTGCGTCGACGACGTGGACGATCACCAACGCCTGCGTGGCCGACTCAGACTTCGCGATCGTGACCCTGTTGACGGACTCGTTCTGCGAGGGCGCAGGCACCAACACGTTCTCGAACAAGACGGGCACGATTCAGGGCTCGGCGACCTTCACCTCCAGCGTCGCGACCCGCAGCGCGCAAGGTTCTGTTCGCTTCGACGTCTCGAGGCCGAACTGCTCGGCCGGTTGCTCCACGATTCAGGCCCTGCTCAACAGCAATGGCGTTGCCGGCAGCTGCGCTCCGAGCGGCATGTCATGCAACTGCACCAACGTCACGCTGTCGCTCGGCGCGAACGAGTCGGGCCCATACTCGATCAGCTCCAACAGCCTCACCATCAACGCGTCGCTCTCCGACGGTGGTACGAAGCCGCGCACGTTCAACTTCTGCGTGACCACGAGTGGTACTCCGACCTTGACGTACCGTGAGACCACGGCGCCGTCGACGGGCTTCGTGCCCGACCCGGGACAAGTCACGCTGACGCGGTAACGCGCGCAAAACCCCGCGCGCAAGCTTGCGTTCGCCCGTGCCCCGCCGAAGTATGCGGGGCACGTGAAGGCCCTCCGCGCAGCCCTCGTCGCGTTCATCGCCACCGCATGTTCAGGCCGCACCGGCGAGGGCGGTCTGCTGGCCCACGTCGACGTCGACGCCTCGCTCGGAGCCACCTGCATCGTCGTCGAGGTCCGCGACGACAACGGCGCCGTGCTCGCCAACGCGAAGGTCGTTCGCAGCACCAAGACCCGCTACGCGGTCGGCATCTTCCAGGGCACGCTGCCCGCCACCGTCGCCGTGCGCGCCCGCGCCATGACCGGCGCCAGCGGCTGCGATGACCCGCTCACCCCCGTCGTCGACACCGCCGACCAGACCGAGACCTTCGTGGGCGCCACGGTCAAAGAGCTCACCTTCACGCTCGGCTGCGGCGGCGCCTCCGAGACCTGCAACGACGGCGCCGACAACGACTGCGACGGCATGATCGACTGCGCCGACCCCCAGTGCGCCAGCGCCGCCTGCGGAGCCGGCCGCACCTGCCAGGGCGGCACCTGCCGCTGCGCCTCCGGCTGCTGCAGCAGCACCGACTGCACCGGCGGCCAGACCTGCCAGTCGGGCGCCTGCACCTGCCCCGCCGGCCAGAAGCTCTGCGGTACGAGCTGCATCTCGCAGAGCGCCTGCTGCAATACCGGCGACTGCTCTTCCGTCATGGGCTCGCAGTGCGACGGCGGCTCCTGCTCGTGCCCCGCCGGTCAGAAGGCCTGCGGCTCCAGCTGCATCGCCGGCAGCAGCTGCTGCTCGCCCACCGACTGCCCCGCCACCGGCCAGCAGTGTGTGAGCGGCACCTGCGCGTGCCCCGCCGGCCAGGCCCCGTGCAACGGCGCCTGCGCTCCCGGTGGCTGCTGCGTCGACGCCGACTGCGGCGCCGACGCCGGCACGTGCTCCA
>JAEUJP010000539.1 GCA_016793725.1 Myxococcaceae bacterium
CAGAACGATGGAGCGCTGCTTCGTCGCGCCGTCGGAGTAGAGCGCGTAGCGCACCTCGTAGGCGACGCCGGCGTCGATGCCCGTCTGCGAGAGGTGCGGGGGCGCAGCGCCCAGCTGCTCGGCGTTGACCGCCTCGCACACCGTGTAGTCGCTGCAGCCGACGAGCAGAAGCAGCGCAGCCGTGAGGTTTTGCATGACGTCACCCTACGACTCGGGCGCTTGACCGCCGGTGCAATCGAAGAAATGGTGCATTGCGCCAGGTGGAATCCGTCGACCTCAGTCTGCTGCCGCACCTGCAGGCGCTGCTCGAAACGGCGAGCGTGACGCGGGCGGCGGCGCTGCGGGCGCTGAGTGCGCCGGCGATGAGCCGTGCGCTGTCGAAGCTGCGGGAGCAGACGGGTGATGCGCTGCTGGTGCGGGCGGGCAACCGAATGGTGCTGACGCCGCGTGCGCTGGCGCTGCGCGAGAGCCTGCCGGGGGCGCTGGAGGGGGTGATGGCGCTGCTGGTGAAGCCGGGTGTGGGGCGACCGAAGGCGTCGCGGCCGTTTCGCATTCGAGCGTCTGACGCGGTACCGTCGCTGCTGGGGCAGCTGCTGCTGGGGGAGCTCGAGCGAACGGTCGAGGGGGCCTCGCTGGTCTTCGTCGAAGAGGGCGACGAGAGCGACGAGCCGCTGCGGAGCGGTGAGCTCGACCTCGACCTGGGGGTGCAGTCGCAAGAGCTCGGCCCGGAGCTCATCGTGCGGCCGCTGTTCACCGAGCAGCTGGTGGGGGTCGCGGGCCGGGGTCACCCGGTGCTGGTGGAGTCGAGCCGGCTCGAGGTGTTCTGCCGTACGCCGCAGGTGGTGGTGTCGCGGCGAGGTGTGGCGCGGGGCCCGGTCGATGAGGCGCTGCGAGAGCTCGGGCGAAGGCGCGACGTGCCGATCGTGGTCGCGAGCTACCTCGACGCGGCGCTGCTCGCGTGCGACGGGGAGCTCATCACGCTGCTGCCGCGGGTGATGGCGATGCGCCTCACGGCGAGCCTGCCGCTCGAGGTGTTCACGCCGCCGGTGTCGCTGCCGTCGCTGCGGGTCGCGATGGCGTGGCACCCGCGAATGAAAGACGACCCGCTTCACCGCGAGCTGCGGGAGGCGCTGACGCGGCTGGTGGCGGGTCAGGGTGAGGCGGGTGAGGTCACTTGAGCTGCACGTCTTTGAGCTCGGCGGCCTTGTCGCGCATGGCCTTGAGCAGCCCGTCCCACCCGCCCTCTTTCAAGAGCGGCTGAACCTGATCGTCGCGAATGTCGGTCAACATCGAGGTGCCGCCCTTCACGGTCACGTCGATGACCTGCCAGCCGGCCTTGCCCTTGTTGAGGGCGTAGGTGACCTTGAGCTCCTGCTTCTTCACCGGGTGGTTGATGAGAATGGTGGAGCCGATGCTGGCCTTCTCACCTTCGACGGTCGGGTCGTCGTAGAGCACGGTGTCGAGGTTCTCGAAGTTCTTGCGAATCTTGGGGAAGGCGATCTTGCCGAACAGCTCGAGGAAGAGCTTCGAGAACTCGGCGCGCTGGGCGTCGGTGCCCTTGGCCCAGAAGTCGCCGGTCAACATCTTGCCCTGCTCGTCGCCGGCGAAGTTCTTGAGGGCGATGAGGTCTTTTCCGTAGCGAACCGAGTTCACGACCGTCTTGAGCGGCTTGCTGATTTCTTCTTTCGGCGAAGCGGCGAGCAGCAGCGCGACGGTGAGCAAAGAGGTCATGTGAGCTCCATTACGAGCGACCGACGGTGGAGTCCAGCGAACCTTCAAACGGAGGTTTGACACCCCTTCCGAGGCGCCGATATAGGGCTCGGCCTCTCCTCTAAAGGAACCCGAGAAAACCCATGCCGAAAGACTATCTTTTTACGTCCGAGTCAGTGACCGAAGGCCACCCGGACAAGATCGCTGATCAGATCTCCGACGGTGTCGTCGACGCGCTGATCGCGAAAGACCCGTACGCGCGCATCGCGGTCGAGACGTTGGTGAAGACCGGCCTCGCGATCGTGGCGGGCGAAGTGACGACCACGGCGTGGATCGACATTCCCACCATCGTTCGCAAGACCATCTGCAACATCGGCTACACCGACAGCGCGATGGGTTACGACGGCCACACGTGCGGCGTCATGGTCGCCATCGAAGGCCAGAGCCAGGACATCGCCCGCGGCGTCGACGAGAAGAAGAACAAGGAACAGGGCGCCGGCGACCAGGGCATGATGTTCGGCTATGCGGTCGACGAGACCGACTCGCTGATGCCTGCGCCGCTGCACTACGCGCACGCGCTGACGAAGAAGCTGGCCGACGTTCGCCGCGGCAAGCACGACTGGATCCGCCCTGACGGCAAGAGCCAGGTCACCATCGAGTACAAAGACGGCGCGCCGGCGCGCATCGACGCGGTGGTCGTGTCGACGCAGCACGCCGACTCGGTCAACAACAAGAAGATTCACGACGTCATCATGGAGGAGGTCATCAAGAAGTCGCTGCCCTCCAAGCTGCTCGACAAGAAGACGAAGTACTTCATCAACCCGACCGGCCGGTTCGTGGTCGGTGGCCCGATGGGTGACTCGGGCGTGACGGGCCGCAAGATCATCGTCGACACCTACGGCGGCATGGGCCGTCACGGCGGCGGCGCGTTCTCGGGCAAAGACCCGTCGAAGGTCGACCGCTCGGCCGCGTACATGGGCCGCTACGTCGCGAAGAACGTCGTGGCCGCGGGCCTCGCGAAGCGCTGCGAGGTGCAGATCAGCTACGCGATCGGCGTCGCCGAGCCCGTCAGCGTGATGGTCGAGACGTTCGGCACCTCGAAGGTGAGCGAAGAGAAGATCGCCCGCGCCGTTCGCGAGGTGTTCGGTCTCAAGCCCCGCGAGATCATCGAGCACCTCGACCTCTTGCGGCCCATCTACCAGAAGACCGCCGCATACGGTCACTTCGGCCGCTCCGAGAAGGAGTTCAGCTGGGAGCGCACCGACAAGAAAGATGAGCTGAAAGACGCCGTCGGCGTGAAGGTCTCAGCCGTCGCTTGAAGGGCAGGCCCGCACTCGGGCGGGGGCTGACGCCTCCGCCTGTGCCGAAGAGCTCGCCGGGGGGCACGCTTCGTACCCCCTCGCGAGGCCCGATCGCCGACCGCAAGAACGGCCCCGACGCGACCGGCAAAGACGCGCGAAAGTACCCGCGCGCCGACGTGAACGTGAAGGTGAAGCTGGCGCTCGCCGGCGACCGCACGCGAACGTTCGAGGCTTCACTGCCCACCACGAACATCTCGGTGGGCGGCATGTTTCTCGAGAGCACGTTCTTCTTGAAGCTCGGCACGCTGCTCGACGTGACGCTCGAGCTGCCGCCGCACGGCCGCACCGTGCACGCGCGCGGGCAGGTGGTGCGCATCGAGACGATGTCGAGCGACGCGAGCCAGGGGCACAGCGGGTTCGCGCTGCGCTTCCTCGAGTACCTCGACGGCTCCGAGGTGGTGCTCGCGACGTACTTCCTCGCGCCCATCTTGCGCGAGTTCATTCAGGACTACGCGAAGCAGCACCGGCTGCAGGCGAGCAACGACTACGTGAACCACACCGCCGACGTGCTCGCCGCGTGGGAGCTGCGCAAGGCCGAGCTCGGTGCTGACGTCTGGGAGCTGAAGGCTCCACCCCCGCAACAACGGAGGCGTTGACCATGAAGCGCGCGCTGTGTGTCGTGGCGGTGAGCCTGCTCGCCGGCTGACCCCGGCCCGTCGACTGTGCTTCTGAAGCGCGAGGCGAAAAAGTAACGCCGTCGACAAAGCGCTTCGCGCGTGCGAAGGCGTCGCCCTCATGACGGTGTTGCAGGCGATCGTGCTCGGCCTCGTGCAGGGCATCACCGAGTTCCTCCCCATCAGCTCGACGGCGCACCTGCGCATCGTGCCGGCGCTGCTCGGCTGGCCCGACCCGGGCGCGGCGTACTCGGCGGTGATTCAGCTCGGCACCGTGCTGGCGGTGATTCTGTACTTCGCGAAAGACCTGGGCCGCCTCGGCGCCGCGTTCGTGAAGGCCCTCATCGCGAAGAAGCCGTTCGAGACGCCCGACGCGAAGCTCGCGTGGTGTGTCGGCCTCGGCACGATACCCATCGGCATCGCGGGGCTGTTGCTCAAGAAGACCATCGAGACGACGTTTCGGTCGCTCTACGTCATCTCGGCGTCGCTCATCGTGCTCGCCGTCGTGCTGTTCATCGTCGAGCGGGTGTCGAAGCAGCAGCGAAAGATTGAAGGCGTGACGCTGAGAGACGGCGTCATCGTCGGGCTGTGGCAGGCGGTCGCGCTCATCCCGGGCAGCTCGCGCTCGGGCACCACCATCACCGGCGCGCTGCTGCAGGGCTTCACGCGCGAAGACGCGGCGCGGCTGTCGTTCTTGCTCTCGATTCCCGCGACCGGGCTCGCCGGCGTGTTCGAGCTGAAGCACCTGCTCGAGGCGCCCGAGCGGCCGATCATGATGATGGCCATCGGCACCGCGGTCTCGTTCTTGAGCGGGCTCGCCGCCATCGCGTGGCTCCTCAAGCTCTTGCGCACGCGCGGCCTGCTCGGCTTCGTCATCTACCGCATCGGCCTGGGGCTGCTGCTCGTCGGGCTCGTCGCGACGGGGAAGGTGCAGTGAGCCCGTTCGTCGTGCTCGGGGTCGCGCACGACGTCGACGACGCGGGGCTGAAGCGGGCGTACTTCAAGAAGCTGCGCGAGTTTCCCCCCGAGACCGCGCCCGAGAAGTTTCAGCAGGTGCAGGAGGCCTTCGAGACCCTGCGTGACCCCGGCCGGCGCCGCGCCGCGCTCGAGCCCGCCGTGCCCGACCGCGCGCGAGACCTGATGCGCCTCGCCGCGGGGGCGGTCGACCCGCATGCGGCGCTCGCCACCTTGAAGAAGTGCATCGACGCCTTCCCCGACCTCGCCGCAGCGCACGTGATGCACGTGAGCTGTCTCGCCCACCTGAAGCCGGTCGAAGGCCTCGCCGCTGCGCGTGAGCTGAGCGTGCGCTTCGCGGCCGACGCCGAGGTGCACCTCTTGCTGGCGCACCTCGAGACCGGCGAGCCACGGCGTCAGGCGCTCGAGCGTGCCATGGCGCTCGCGCCGCACGACCGGCGCCCCCTCTATGACGACGCCAAGGAGCTCATCGGCGCGAAGCGCTTCGACGAGGCGCTCGGCCGGCTCGACGCTGCGAAGCTGTTGACCGACCGGCGCTTCGTGTCGGACGACATGCTCGAGGGCTGCCGACTGCTCGTTCGCATGGAGCGCGGCGATGCCCTCGATCTCAGCCACGCCACCGAAGAGCTCGCGCCACGGCTCGTCATGCTCGCCGCGACGATGATCGAGACGAACCGCAAGCTCTACGCGCGCCAGCTGCTCGACCGCGCGCAGGCCCTCGACCCGAAGCGCCGGCCCATACCCTTCGGGCCCTCTCGCGTGTTCTCGCTCGACGTGCTGCCCGAGGCCACGCGCGCCGCCGTCGGCAAAAACGCGCACTCGCCGTCGAACGCCACGGTGAGGCTCTCGAGCGCGGGCACCTCGAAGGGCTGGGTGCTGAAGACTCCGTGGTGGGTCGAGCTGCGCCCCCTGCACCTCATCGTGCGCCGCGCGAACGGCGTGCAGGTGTGCCCGGTGCTGTCGCTCGACCTGCAGCAGCGCGAGGCCGACGTGCCGCTGCTCACGTGCGACGGTGCCGACGCCGGCTTACAGGGGCTGTCAGAGCTCGCGTACCTGTTCGACCAGGCCATCGACCAGAAGCGGCGCTTGTTGAACCTCATGTCGCGAGACCTCATCGAAACCGAGCAGCAGTGGGAGCCCCTCGAGTGGACGCCTTCTTCGAACGCCTGAAGGCCTCGCTGCACGAGCACCCCTCGCCGTCGCTCGAGTCGGGCGGCATGGTGCTCAAAGACGCGTCGGTGCTCGCGCCGCTGTTCTTGCGCGGTGGCGAGCCGTTCGCGCTGCTCACCATGCGACCCGAGACCCTGCGCAAGCACCCGGGCCAGGTCGCCTTCCCCGGCGGCGGCCGCGAGCCGCAAGACGTCACGCCGCTGCACACCGCGCTGCGCGAGGCCCACGAAGAGCTCGGCATACCGCCCGAGGCCGTCGAGGTGCTCGGCATGCTCGGCACCATGCCGACCATCACCAGCTTCTTCGTCACGCCGTTCGTCGGCGTCGTCGCCGACGGCCTGCCGCTCACGCCGAGCCCCACTGAAATTCAAGAGGTGCTCGAGGTGCCGCTCTTGCGCGTGCGCATCGAGAAGCGCCGCGCCTACGAGGCCGACCGCGACGCGTTCGTGTGGGAAGGGTCGCAGCGCTTCATCTGGGGCGCGACGTTTCGAATGATGACGCAATTGCTCGAGCACGTGCGCCGCGCGGCGAGATAGATTTCGACCTCGCCGTGAGTGGAACCGCGCGCGTCATTCCCACCACCGACATCTTCGCCCGCATCGGCACGCGTGAGCCGTACTACGCGCTGAAGACGCTGGCCGCCTTCGCCGAGGGCGTCGTCGAGGCCGAGGTGCCGGTCGAGCTGAAGAGCGAGCGCGAGGTCGGGCCCATCACCGCCGGCGAGGCCGCGCGTCACCTCGGCATTCTCGCGTCGTGCGCGCTCGCCGAGGTGAGCCGCGACCGGTCGATGAAGTACTACCTCGTGCGCACCGCGACCCTGAGCCGCACCTCGGC
>JAEUJP010000569.1 GCA_016793725.1 Myxococcaceae bacterium
GAAGGCCACGCTCGCCCACGTCGGCGACAGCCGCATCTACCGCCTGCGGCGAGGCGCCCTGACCCAGCTCACCCGAGACCACTCACTGTGGGCCGAGCTCGAGGCCGCCGGCATGAAGCCCGGCGAGCGCTTCGGCTTCGCGCACAAGAACGTCATCACCCGCGCCCTCGGCCTCGCTGGCGCACACCGCGCAGACCTCGTCACCGTCGAGCTCGAGGCGGGCGACCGGCTGCTGCTCTGCTCCGACGGCCTGCACGACCCGCTCGACGAGGCCGCGCTTCGGCGCCTCATGACCGGCGACTGTGAAGGGCTCGTGAAGGCCGCCTACGACGCCGGCTCGTCAGACAACATCACCGCCGTCTTGCTCGCCGTCGCCGCGTAGCCCGTGCCGCTCGAGCAGCCCCCGGAGGTGCTTGCGATCGATCTGCGCGAACCGCGCCGCCGCGCTCACGTTGCCGCCGTGCCGCGCGAGCACGTCTTCGAGGTACCGCCGCTCGAACTGCGCGATGACCGCGTCTTTCGCGTCTTTGAACGGCAGGTCGCTGCGCACGGCGCTTGCGTCTTCACCCGGCACGGGCACCACCGAGATCTTCAGCTCTCGAAAGCTCCGTGCACCCGGTGACAGCGCCAGCGCCCGGTCGATCACGTTGCGCAGCTCGCGCACGTTGCCGGGCCAGCCGTGCGCGCGCAGGCGATCGAAGCCCTCACCGTCGATCGGCCCCGGCTCGCTGAACCCGCGGCGCTCGAGCAGCGTCGCCACGATCAGCGGCAGATCTTCGCGGCGCGCGCGCAGCGGCGGCAGCTCGACGCCCAGCACCGACAGCCGGTAGTAGAGGTCGGGCCGAAACGTGCCCGCGGCCACCGCACCCTCGAGCGAGGTGCGCGAAGCCGCGACCACCCGAACGTCGACCGCCTTGTCGTCGTCGCTGCCCACCGGCTTCACGCGCCGCTCTTCGAGCACGCGCAAGAGCCGCGCCTGCACCGCCGCCGGCACGCCGCCCAGCTCGTCGAGAAACAGCGTGCCCTGGTGCGCCCGCGTGAACGCGCCCGCCCGCGCGCGCTCGGCCCCCGTGAACGCCCCCTTCACGTGCCCGAACAGCTCGCTCTCGAGCAGGCTCTCGGGCAGCGCGCCGCAGTCGACCGCGACGAACGGCCCTGCACGCCGCGGCGAGGCGTCGTGCAGCGCGCGCGCGACGAGCTCTTTGCCGGTGCCCGTTTCGCCCTGCACGAGCACGGTGGCGTCACCGCGGGCCGCGAGCTCGAGCACCGCGAACACCTCGCGCATCGCGAGGCTCTCACCGACGAGCTCACCGAACCGGCGCGCCTGGCTCGGCGTCACCTCGAGCGGCTGCGCCTGCGCCTGAATGCGCAGCACCGTACCGCCCACCTTCAGCGTCGCGCCCGCCTCGACCTCGGCGACGCTCAGCCGCGAGCCCTCGAGAAACGTGCCGTTCGTGCTGTCGAGGTCACGCACCTCGAAGCGGTTGCCCTTCGGGCTCACCTCGAGGTGCCGGCCCGACACCCGGTCGTCGGTGAGCCTGAGCTCGCAGCCGGCATCGGTGCCGGCGCGCTTCTTCGCGTCGAGCGTCACGGCCCGGCCCATGTCGGGGCCTTCGAGCACGACCAGCTGACACCGCACGGGTGTGCCCGCGGGCTCGTCGCTTCGCGTCGAGAGTCTCGTGTGGGCCATGCGAACCGGTATCCTACCCGCGATGCCGTCGACGCTCGGGCCCTACGAGCTGCTCACCCGCCTCGGCGCCGGAGGCATGGCCGAGGTGTGGAAGGCGAGGGCCTTCGGCGCCAGCGGCTTCGAGAAGATCGTGGTGCTGAAGGTGCTGTTGCCCGAGCTCGTCGGCGAGGCCCGGTACGAGCGCATGTTCATCGAAGAGGCGAAGCTCCACGCGCGGCTCGTTCACCAGAACCTCGTGCAGGTGCACGAGCTCGGCTCCGCCGGCGGCCAGTACTTCGTACGGCTCGACTTCGTCGACGGCGCCGACCTGGCGCGGCTGGGGGCCCCGATGCCCGAGCCGTTCGCCCTGTATGTCGCCGAGCAGCTCGCGCTCGGCCTCGACTACGTGCACCGTGTGACCGACGACGTGGGCCGGCCCCTCGGCCTCGTACACCGCGACGTGAGCCCTTCGAACGTGCTGCTCAGCCGCGAGGGTGAGGTGAAGCTCGTCGACCTCGGCATCGCGAAGGCGACCGCCCTCAGAGACACGACGCGCGCCGGGGTGCGCAAGGGCAAGTACGCGTACATGAGCCCCGAGCAGGTGAGCGGGCTGGGCCTCACGGCCGCGAGCGATCAGTTCGGGCTCGCCGTCACCCTCATCGAGCTGCTCACCGGCGGTCGCCCGTTCGACGGCGCGACGCCGCTGGAGACGATGGATCGCGTGCGCGAGGCGTCACCGCCGGCGCTCGACGGCGTCGCCGACGACGTGAAGGGGGTCTTGCTGCGAGCGCTCGCGAAGGAGCCTGCCGCCCGCTTTGCGTCGAGTGAGGCCCTGCGGCGGGCGCTGGCGGTCTGTCGCCGGGCGCGGGGCGATGTCGGCGCGATCGAGCTCGCCGGCTGGGTGAACTCGAAGCTTGTGGGCGGGGTGCCGCGGCAGTAGGCCTCGGGCATGAACCTCATCAAAAACGCAGTGGCAGCGTTGGCCGTGGTGCTGTTCCCCTCCTTCGCCGTCGCGGCGCCCTGGGTGGTCGACTCGGCTCACGCGCAGGCGAAGTTCACCGTCAAGCACATGATGGTGATGGACGTCGTCGGCACGCTCGGCAAGGTGTCGGGCGGCATCGAGCTCGACGAAAAAGACCCGACGAAGTCGGTCATCGACGTCACGGTCGATGTCGAGCCGAACACGCAAGAAGCGAAGCGCGACGGTCACCTCAAGGGGCCCGACTTCTTCGACGTCGAGAAGTTCCCGAAGGCGACCTTCAAGTCGAAGAAGATCGCGAAGGCCGGCAAAGACAAGTTCAAGGTGACGGGCGACCTCACCCTGCGCGACGTGACGAAAGAGACGACGTTCGATCTGACCCTCACCGCCCCCTTCGAGCACCCCTTCACGAAGGCGCCCGTTCGGGCCGTGACGGCGACGACCAAGATCAACCGCCTCGACTTCGGCCTCAAGTGGCAGGCGCCGATGGCGAACAACGCCCTTCTCGTCGGCAACGACGTGAAGATCGAGCTGGCCGCCGAGATCACGCCGAAGCCGGCTGAAGGCGCCGAGGCCGCGAAGGAAGAGCCGAAGAAGGAAGAGGCCAAGCCGGCCCCCGCGAAGAAGTGATCTTTCTCCTCCCGCCCTCTTCCGCCATCAGGGGGGAGAGGGTCGGAGTGAGGGGAAACGACGAAGCACAGCACCGCCGTTGAAGTCGAAGTTCGCCTCACGCAGCGAAGCCGCCGCCGCGCAAGCGAAGCCGTGCGGCCGCGAACCGCCACACGCCGGGCCCCGGCCCGCCAGAAGTTCACGGGGCCAGAGGCGCGGAGCGAACACCGCCCCAGCGCCCCAGCGACCTGAAAGCCGCCCCGACAACCTGCGTTACGCGGTCTTCGCCTTCAGCTTGTTGTTGTTGCCGCCCGACTGCTGCGCCGCCGCCCGCTCATCGAGCCAGATGGTCAGCGGCGACGCGATGTAGACCGACGAGTACGTGCCGACGATGATGCCGATCAGCATCGCGGCCGCGAAGTCGAAGATCTCGCCGACGCCGAAGATGAGCAGCCCCACCAGCGACAGCGCCGTCACGCCAGACGTCAGAATCGTGCGCGAGAGCGTGTCGTTCACCGCGATGTTGATGATCTCGGGCAGCGGCTTGCCCTTGAAGCGCGCCATCTCTTCACGAATGCGGTCGTAGATCACGATCGTGTCGTTGATGGAGTAGCCGAGCACCGTCAGCAGCACCGCGATCGACGTCAGGTTGAACTCGCGCCTCGACACCAAGAAGTAGCCCGCGACCATCACGAGGTCGTGCAGCATCGCCATGAGCGCGCCCGGGCCGAACTTGAACTCGAAGCGAAACGCCACGTAGATGAGAATGAAGAGCGACGCCCACAGCAGGGCCATGATGCCCTTGTTGCGCAGCTGCTTGCCGACCTGCGGGCCGACGTAGTCGACGCGGCGAACCTCGAAGTCTTTGCCCGGCAGGTTCTGCCGCAGCACCGACGAGATCTTGAGCTCCATACCGGCGAACTGCACCTGGTAGTCGATGCCCCCCCCCTGCGCCTCACCGACTCGCACGACGTCTTTCACCCCGACGCCGACCGCCTCGATCGCCGCCTTCGCCTTGGCCCGCGCCGCCTTGTCGTCTTCGGCCGGAGCCAGCGGCGCCGCCATGCGGAAGTTCAGCAGGCCGTTGTCGAGATCGGGCTTCTGCACGAACTTCGTCTCGCCCAGCCCCTTCACCACGCCCTCGGCCTTCGTCGCCGCGTCGGCCGTCAGCTGTGTCGTGCCGCCCATGCGCAGCAGAAACGAAGCGTCTGCGTCGGCGCCGATGCGCTGCACCGTCAGGTCGTGCAGGCCGCCCTTGTCGCCGGCCTCACGCACGGCGTCAGCGCTCACGGGCTCCTTGAACTTCACCTCGACGAGCGTGCCGCCCGCGAAGTCGACCCCCAGGTTGAACCCGAAGATGGCGATGCCGACCAGCACGCCCAGGTTCAGCAGCGACGAGAGCAGCAGCGCGATGCGGCGCTTGCCGATGAAGTCGATGTTCGTCTTGTTCTTGATGATCTGCATGGCGCCCCTCTAGACCGACACCGACTCGGAGTTACGGCCGTGAACCAGCCAGGTCGTGATGAGCCGCGTCACGACGATCGAAGTGAACAGCGAAGCCACGATGCCGATGACGAGCGACGTCGCGAAGCCACGCACCGGGCCCGTGCCCGTGAAGAACAGCACGCCGCCCGCGATGAACGTCGTCACGTGCGCGTCGAAGATCGTCCAGAACGCGCGGTCGTAACCCTGATCGACCGCCGTTCTCGCCGACTTGCCCGACGCCAGCTCTTCGCGCACGCGCTCGTTGATGAGCACGTTCGCGTCGACCGCGATGCCCAGCGTCAGCACGAAGCCCGCGATGCCCGGCAGCGTCAGCGTCGCCGAGAACAGCGACAGCCCCGCCAGAATCAGCGCCGCGTTCAGCACCAGCGCCACGTCGGCCACCATGCCCGACACCCTGTAGTAGAGCGCCATGAACAGCACCACGAGCCCGAGCCCGACCAGCGCCGCCAGCGCGCCCCGGCGAATCAGGTCGTCGCCCAGCGACGCCTCGACCCGGCGCACCTCGCCGACCGTCACCGGCGCCGGCAGCGCGCCCGCCTTCAGCACCAGCGCCAGCGTCAGCGCCTCTTCCATGCGCTGGTCGCGGGTCTTGCCCACCGACCGACCGAGCGTGATGCGGCAGTTCCCGTTGGGGATCTTCTCGATGATGTTCGGCGCCGAGTGCACCAGGTCGTCGAGCACGATCGCCATGCGGTGACCCACGTTCTTCTCGGTCAGGTCGCCGAACTCGCGCGCGCCCTGCGCATCGAACGTCACGTTCACCTCGGGGTCGTCGCTCTGCTGGCTGCGACTCGCGTACGCGTCGACCAGGCTCTCACCCGTCAGCGGCACCGTGCGCTCGACCAGGTACGTGCGGTAGCTCTTGCACTTCTCTTTTTTGCCTTCCTGCTCGACACACTCGAGCAGCACCTGCTTGCCCTCGGGCTCCTTGCCCTTCACGTACGCCAGCAGCGCGTCGCGGTCGGGGCCCTCGAGCACCGGGTAGCCCGCGTAGCTGCCCAGCGTGATGCCCGACTCGGGCGACGGCGGCTCGGCCTTGTAGTGGTCGCTCACGAACGTCGACTGATCATCGACCATGCGGAACTCGAGCTGCGCCGTCGTGCCGATCAGGTCTTTCGCCTGCTCCGGGTCTTGCGCGCCCGGCAGCGAGATCTGAATCGAGTCGCTGCCCAGCTTGCGCACGTCGACCTCGCTCACGCCCCACTTGTCGATGCGCTTGCGAATCACGAGCATCGCCTGCTCGACCGCCTCTTGCTTGAAGTTCGAGATCTGCGTGTCGACCAGCTGCAGCGTCAGCGACGCCCCGTCGCGCTTCACCTTCGTGAAGTCTTCGAACGTCGCGAGCACGTCTTTTTCGATCGCGTCCATCGTGCCCGGGTCTTTCGCCACCAGCGTCACTTCGCGCAGCTCGGGGTTCGTCGTCAGCGTCACCTCGCCGAGCTTCTTGTCTTTCACGTAGTTCGCGATCTGCGAGCCGCGCCGCTCCGACCGCTTGTTCAGCGCCGTGTCCGTGTCGACCCGCATCACGAGGTGAATGCCGCCCTGAAGATCGAGGCCCAGCGACAACCTGAACTTCGCCGGAGGCGCCCAGCCCGGCAGAATCGCCTCGAGCTTCTTCACGTTGTTGCGATCGGCCCGGTCGAGCTTGAAGAACGAGTAGTACGTCGGCACCAGGAACCACATGCACCCCAGCGCCACCGAGACGACGAGAACCAGTCGCGACCACCAGTTGCGATCCATCACTTCTCCTCTTTCTCTTTGACGGGCTCTTCCGCTTTCACGGGGCCGGCGTCATCGGCCAATTTGCCCTGAATGCTCGACTTCAAGACCCGAAGCTTCAGCGACGACGCCACCTCGATCGTCACGATCTTGTCTTGCACGGCCACCACCTTGCCGAGCACGCCCGCCTGCGTCACCACCTCGTCGCCCTTCTTCAGCGACGAAATCAGCGACTGCTGGTCGCGCAGCTGCTTCTGCTGCGGCCTCAAGATCAGCAGGTAGACCATCACGCCGAAGAACGCGAGACCGGGAATGAGAAACGAGCTCCCGGCGCCGCCACCTGCCTGAGCCAACAGAAAAAAGTGAGTCATTGGGAGTGGGCCGCTTACCAGCCGCTTCCTGCTACCGCAAGCTGACCGCAAGGTGTGCTAGGGGCCCTCCCCGCCATGAAAATGACCTTCGCCTCGCTGACCTCCGTCGCCGTTCTCTCGCTCACGATGGTCGCGTGCCAGGCCAACACCGTCGGCAACACCTGCGCCGTCGACAGCGACTGCGACCGCGGCCAGACGTGCTTCACCGTCGGCTTCCCCGGCGGCTACTGCTCCAAGGGCTGCGCGCGTGAGGGCTCCACCACCGACTGCCCCGGCGGCTACATCTGCACCCGCTCTTCAGGCGCCGTCGCCGGCAACGTCTCGTTCTTCTGCAGCAACGAGTGCACCGTCGACACCGACTGCCGCAACGACACCACCTCCGACGGCGGCCTCATCATCTACCAGTGCCGCGCCGTCACGAGCTCCGAGAAGAAGGCGTGCGCGCCGTAACGGCCTGAACCTCTTTCAAGAAGTCGGCGTACGCGTCACGCTCGATCGCCGCGCGCGCCTCGGCCATCAGGTTCAAGAAGTAGTGCAGGTTGTGCAGCGTGTTGAGCCGCATCGCCACCAGCTCCTGCGCCACGAACAGGTGCCGCAGGTACGCCCGCGTGAACGTGCGGCACGTGTAGCACGAGCACTTCGGGTCGAGCGGGCCCGTGTCTTCGACGTACTTCGCGTTCTTGATCTGCACCCGCCCCTCTGACGTGAAGAGCAGCCCGTGCCGGGCCGTGCGCGTCGGCAGCACGCAGTCGAACATGTCGACGCCCGCGCCCACACACGTCGCCAGGTCGATCGGCGTGCCCACCCCCATCAGGTACCGCGGCTTGTTCACCGGCAAGAGCGGCGCCGAGAACGCCACGCTCGCGTACATCGCCTCGGGCGTCTCACCGACCGCGTAGCCCCCCAGCGCGAAGCCGGGCAGCTCGTGCGCGCAGATCTCTTCGGCGTGGCGCCTGCGCAGATCTTCGTGGGTGCCGCCCTGCACGATGCCGAACAGCGCCGACGGCCCGTCGGGCCGCCACGCCTTCACACACCGCCCGAGCCACCGCGTCGTGCGCGCCAGCGAGTCTTCGAGGTACGAGCGCTCCGACCCCGACGGCGGGCACTCGTCGAACGCCATGATCACGTCGGCGCCCAGCGTCTGCTGAATTTCGATCGAGCGCTCGGGCGACAGCATGTGCCGCGACCCATCGAGGTGCGACTGAAACGCCACGCCCTCTTCCGTGATCTTCCGCGCCTGCGCCAGCGAGTAGACCTGAAAGCCGCCCGAGTCGGTCAACATCGGCCGCTCCCACGCGATGAACCGGTGCAGCCCCCCGAGCTTGCCCACCAGCTTCTCACCCGGCCTGAGCATCAGGTGGTACGTGTTGCCCAAGATGATCTGCGCCCCCAGCGTGCGCAGATCGTCGGGCGCGATCGCCTTCACGCTGCCCTGCGTGCCCACCGGCATGAAGATCGGCGTCTCGATCACCCCGTGCGGCGTGTGCAACCGGCCGCGGCGCGCTCCGGTGTGTTTGTCGACGTGCAGCAGCTCGAACGAGATCGCCACGACGGCGCTACTTACTGCAGCTCAGGCCTTCTTCACCTTCCGTGATCTCGAGGAACTGATCGACCGCCACGTCGGTGAACACGTCGACCTTCGGCGGGCTCGTCGGCCACCGCACCTCGAGCCGCTCGATGCGCGTGTGCTCACCCAGCCCGAAGTGCGCGTACGCCGGGTCGCCCGCCCCGAACGTGCCCTTGCCCCCGCTCACCTCGCGCGTCTGCGTCACGCAGCCCGCCGTCACCGTCACCTTCGCCCCGATGCCCTGTCGGTTCGCCTCCCGCCCCTCGAGCGTCACGTACAGCCAGTGCCGCCTCGACCCCACCTCGTTGCGAAACAGGTGCACCTGCTCGACCCCGCCCGGCGCCGCCTGCGCCCCCGTGTTCACCGACCCCATCAGCAGGTCCAGATCTCCATCGCGGTCGTAGTCGTCGATCGAGATGCCGTTCG
>JAEUJP010000571.1 GCA_016793725.1 Myxococcaceae bacterium
TGCGGCCCGCTCGCGCTGGGAGAGCTCGGCGAAGAAGTCGAACGGATGCAGTACGCTTGGAACTGCTCGCTGCCGCGCCGAAGCCTGGGGTGGAGAACTGCGAGCGAGGTGTGGTCAGCGCGGCCGAAGCTCGAGGTAGACCGCGTGAAGCTGAATGAGGAAGTGCAGGACCGGGCCGCGCGGATCCAGCGGCAACTCGATGTCCGCGGAGCGACAGCGGACGTGGCAGAGCGTCTGGCGATCGAGCAGACGCTCACGGAGCATGGCTGGCTTGTCAGGCGAACGGGAGCAAGGTGCTAAGTGGATGCGGCTCAGTCAATCGCTCAACAACTCTGGCGCGTCACGGCCCTCCGCCAGGAGGCTGGCAGCTGCCATGGTAGAGAACAACCGACAGGCATTGGCAGCTGCGCTCGCGGACCTAAAATCTCTTGAGGATGCGTTGTTTGGGACGGCTACTTCTGGATTCGCAGCGCGTCTCCGTGGTGTTCTGTGGAGATGGTTGTATCGAGTAGAGTTTGAGGGTCTGTTTGTGGTGGTCGCGCGGGCCGCTGTTGAAGCTTATGCCGACGATGCTGAAGTAATTGGTGTTTGCGTTGAGTATCTTGCTCTTGTAGGGCGCGCGGCGGAGGCGCTGTCTTTGGAGGACGGTGGTTCGATTCGTCCTCCAGAAGCAGTTAGCATGTCTGATAAGAAGGCACGAGCAGTTGAGGGAATGGCACTCTTCCAGAGGCGAAATTCCCGAAAAAAGTCTTAAAGCTCTTCTGTGTTGTGTGTGTTTGTGGTCCGTGTTGCGGAAATCTCGTTGGCGGTGTGTTGGAGGTGTGTCTCCGGTGTTGCGTGTGATGTGCCGTACCTCAGGCTTCGCCGCCGCAGAGAGGTGTGGCTGGATTCTCCGTCGTCGTCGGCTGTTTCGAGCGCTGAGACGAAACATACTCACAGTGGCTGACGGGGCCGAAGTCGACGAACCGTGGCTGCGCCCACGTAGCGGGAGTTTCACATCCGTCTCTCCTCCTCAGTTTGCTTTCAGTTCCAGTGACCGCGGCTCAGGTGCGTGTGCTCCCACGCGTCGAGCAGCCGGCGCACTTCTCTGCGCTCGGCCTCGTCGGGCGAGCCCGTGAGCTTCAGCTTCAGCTTGTTGAGCTGGTGCTGCGCGTCGCCGCGATCGCCGGGCAGCTTCTTCAGCTTCTCTTCGAGCCGATCGATGCGCGCCTCGAGCGCCTCTTCGGTCGGCACCGGCACGACCTTCGGCTGGCGTGGCGACCGCGGCAGCGAGGGCTTCGCGTCGTTCGGGCCCTCTAGCACCGGCGCGGCCTCGAGCACGCGCGGCTCTACGACGGGTTCAGGCGGGGGCGTCGCAACGACCGGCATCTCGGGCTCGCTCGAGTGCGGGTTCACGAACAGCCAGACGCCGCCGGCGACGACGAGCAGGGCGAGGGCGAGCGCAGCGGGCAGCACCCACGCGCGCGACGACCGCTTCGGCACCGGCGGGGGCACCACCTTCGTCGGCACCATCGTCTTCGCGAGCTCGGGCGGCACCGGCGGCGGCAGCGGCCGCAGCGGCTCGAGCTTCGCGCGCACCTCGGTGGCGGTCTTCGGGCGCAGCTTCGAGGCG
This sequence comes from Myxococcaceae bacterium, assembly GCA_016793725.1. Taxonomy (GTDB): domain Bacteria; phylum Myxococcota; class Myxococcia; order Myxococcales; family Myxococcaceae; genus Xiheicaenimonas; species Xiheicaenimonas phototrophica. The sequence continues at coordinate 1,613 of JAEUJP010000571.1, forward strand.
GCCTCGATCAGATCGGCGATGAGCTCTTCGAGCACGAGCGGCAGCACCGGCGCGATGGGGCGCGGCAGCGGCGTCGGCACGTCTTTGCGCCCGGTGAGCATCTTGAAGCCGAGCACGCCGAGCGCCTGCAGATCGTTCTCGACCGAGGGCTCGGGGGCGCCTGACGACGCGATGCCGAAGTCGAGCAGCTTCACCTGCGTCGAGTCGTCGCTCTTCTTCACCAGAAACACGCTCGACGGCTTCAGGTTGCCGTGCGGCACCGAGCGCCGGTGCGCGACCTCGAGCGCCTCGGTGACCGCGAGCAGCACCTTCACGGCCTCGGGCACCAACATCGTGCCGGTTCGGTGCAGGGCCCAGTCGAGGCCCTCGCCGTGCATGAGCTCCATGATGACGTAGTGGCGGCCGTCGGGCAGGCGCCCGAGGCCGTAGACCTCGGCGACGCCGGGGTGCTTCAGGTAGGTCGCCGCGCGCACCTCACGCTCTGACACGGCCTCGCGCGTCACCTTGATGGCGGCTTCTTGACCGGTGTCGGCGTGCTTCGCGCGGTAGACGGCGCCGTTCGCGCCATCGCCGATCTTCTCGAGCAGCTCGTAGCGCTGCAGGTGGGTGCCGATCAGCTCGGAGCGCACCTGCGTCTTGTCGGGAATCGGCTGAAAGCTCACGGCGTGTCGGCGCGTGAGACTACCCCTTACCTGTCAGGTGCGCCGGTTACTGACCGTCGCCTCGGGCGCATGACCCGTCTGCGCGAGGTTCTGCTCGAACTGCTCTGAGGCCGGGCTTGGGCCATCGGCCCGCCCGGCGCTCGCCGTTCACTTCTCGCAACAGGCAGTACTCACCATTCATCGGGAGAGCGTCATGCTCAAACTCCGAAACATCGGCATCATCGCGCACGTCGACGCGGGCAAGACCACGCTCAGCGAGCGCATTCTGTATTTCTCGGGTCGCATTCACCGTCGCGGCGAGGTTCACCGCGGCGACACCACGCTCGACTGGACTCCAGAAGAGCGAAAGCACGGCATCACCATCACGGCGGCCGCCACCACGATTCCGTGGGCCGGCCACCAGGTGCAGCTCATCGACACGCCGGGCCACATCGACTTCTCGGTCGAGGTCGAGCGCTCCTTGCGTGTGCTCGACGGCGCGGTCGTCGTGCTCGACGCGGGCAACGGCGTCGAGCCCCAGACCGAGACCGTGTGGCGCCGCGCCGACGCGCTCGGCGTGCCGCGGCTGGTGTTCGTGAACAAGATGGACCGTGTCGGCGCCTCGTTCGAGGCGTGTCTGCACGATCTCGAGCACAAGCTCGGCGCGACGCCGCTCGCGCTGCAGGTGCCGCTCGAGAACGGTCACGTCGATCTGCTCCGTCGCAAGGCGGTCACGTTCGACGCCGACGGCGCGTTCAGCGAAGGCCCCATGCCGGCTGACCTCGAGCCACGCCGCCGCGCGCTGGTCGAGCAGCTCGCCGAGGTCGACGACAACATCGCCGAAGCACTCATCACGGGCGCCGAAGCCACGGCCGAGGCGCTCGAGCTCGCCGTACGTCACGCCACGCGCGCTCGCGTGCTCGTGCCCGTGCTGTGCGGGTCGGCCTACAAGAACCGCGGCGTGCAGCAGCTGCTCGACGCGGTGGTCGCGTACCTGCCCGAGCCTTCAGAGGGCGACGGCTCGTTCACCGGCCTGGTCTTCAAGCTCATGGTTCACCGCCAGCAGGGCACCCTCGGCTACGTGAGGGTGTACTCGGGTGAGCTGTGCGCGGGGAGCACCGTGCTCAACGCCCGCACGGGCGAGAAGGTGCGCATCGGGCGCGTGCTGAAGGTGCACGCAGACAAAGGTGTCGAGGTCGAGCGCGTGGGGCCGGGCGGGCTGTGTGCCGTCACCGGGCTGCACGACGCGAAGACCGGCGACACGCTGTGCGACCCGGCGAAGCCGGTGAAGCTCGAAGAGATGAGCTTCGCCGAGCCGCTCGTCGAGCTCGCGCTGGAATCGAAACGTCGCGACGACCGGCAGACGCTGGCCGACGCCCTGAAGAGAATGACCGATGAAGACCCGACACTGAAGGTCAGCACCGAGGCCGAGACCGGCCGGGTGGTCTTGCGCGGCATGGGCGAGCTCCACCTGCAGATCGTTCTCGAGCGGCTCGAGCATCAGGGGCTCGAGCTGAAGGCCTCGGCTCCGAGCGTGGCGTACCGCGAGACCGTGCGACGCACTTCGCGCACGACCTACCGACTCAAGAAGCAGAGCGGTGGGCCGGGCATGTTTGCGGTCGTGACGCTCGAGGTCAGCCCGCTTCAGCGCGATGAAGGCTTCCGCTTCGTCGATCTGACCCGCGGGGGCTCGGTGCCGAAGGAATACGCCAGCGGAGTCGAGAAGGGCGTGCGCGGGGCGTTGACGCGCGGGCCCCTCGGCGGCCACCCCGTCGTCGACGTCGAAGTTCGACTCATCGACGGCGAGACGCACCCGAAAGACTCGAGCGCGATGGCGTTCGAGATCGCGGGGTCGCTGGCGCTTCAAGAGGCGCTGAGGGCCGCAGCGCCGGCGCTGCTCGAGCCGGTGATGGCGGTCGAGGTGGTCGTGCCCGAAGACTTCGTCGGCGCCGTGCTGGCCGATCTGGGTGGAAGGCGCGGCCAGGTACAGGGCATGGCGCAGAAGGCGGCCACGAAGGTGATCTCGGCGTTCGTGCCGCTCGCCGAGCTGTTCGGCCATGTCGCGAGCTTGCGGAGCCGCAGCACCGGACGAGGCAGCGTGACGATGCGCCATGCGCGGTACGACTTCGCTCCGATGCGGTCGTGAGGCGCACAGACTGAAGTGAGACGGGCGCGGACCCCTCATTGCCCGCGCCCGTCTTTTTATTCAGTGCTGCACGGTACGAGGGACTTATCGGGGGGTGTTCGCAGCCGTTCCGTCACGGGCGCAGGTCGACCGATACGGCCCTCGATTCGAAGGGTTGCGCGGGCCGGGTGTGAACGAGCGAGCCACATTTATCGAGGTCGAGCATTGCGCTGACCTTGGGGGTGGGCGCGGGCTCACCGAGCGACCACGTCACCCGGTATTTGCCGGGTGGGGGAGGGTGGTACGGGCCACCGTCGCACTCGAAGTCTTCGAACGTGATGATGCGGTGCTCTTGGGGCCGAAGCGTGAACGTGCGCTTGTCGGGCGGCTTGTCGATGCCGAGCTCGAAGCCGCAGTCGCACGAGTGAAAGAGCACCTGGGTGCCCGCGTCGCCGCCGACCGGCTCGAAGCGAAAGCCGTGCACGTCGCGGTGCTGCAGCGTGATGGGCTCGGTGCCGCGGTTGGTGATGCGCACCTCGAGCACGCCCTTCAGCTCGCCGCGCCTGGTCAGCTTGAGCGGCTTCTTCACCGTGAGGTCGACGTCGACGGGCGCGGCGGCGAGCACGAGCAGCGCGAGCAGTGGGGTCATGGGTGAGCGAGATCGTAACGCGTAAAGAAGGGTGAAGAAGTGTTGCGGGCTCTTCCCGGCGCGGGGGGCGCCGCTACACCATGCGCTTCAACCCACACCGGAGGTTCCCCACGTGCTTCGCGCTACCGCTCTCACGCTGTGCCTGATGTTGCCGACCGCTGGCTTCGCCGAGGAGCTTCAAGCTGCGCCCGTCGAGCAGCCCGCC
>JAEUJP010000639.1 GCA_016793725.1 Myxococcaceae bacterium
TGCGGGCGCTGGCAGCTGTTCAAAAAACAGCACCCGTCGAAGCACGTGATCATGTCGCAGCCGACCCCGGTGCCCGAGTCGGCGGGGGTGAAGCCGCCTCCGCCGCCGGTGCCGCCGAAGCCGCCGCCGGTGCCGCCGCCCATGCCTCCGAAGCCGCCGCCGGCGCCGCTGCTGCCTCCGCCGCCTCCCGCGCCGCTCGAGCCGCCGCCACCGCCCGTGCCTCCGGAGCAGCCGACGCCGGCGATGCAGGTGCTGCCCACCGGGCCGAACGAACAGTTCTGGCACTGCGGCCGGTTGTTCGGGTCGTAGCAGCGCAGCTGGCCCTGGTTGCCGACCGTCACGCACTGCGTGCCGTTGCAGCAGCTGTTGCCCGTGCACGAGAGCAGATCGCACACACACTGGCCGCCGGGGTTCGGGCCCGCAGGCCCGGGCGGGCCCTCGCCGGGGTCGACGGCGCCGCCCGCACAGCGCTGCCCCGTCGCACACCCCATCGGCAGCGCGCCGCAGCGGCAGATCTTCTGCACGTTGTCGCAGTGGTCGGTCGCGCCGCCGTCGGTGCAGCTCACGCACTGCACGCCGCCCGAGCCGCACGCCGTGTTGCCCGTGCCGGGCTGACACTGATTGCCGACGCAGCAGCCGCTGCCACACGAGGTCGCGTTGCACACGCACACGCCCCCCAGACACACCTGGCCCAGCGCGCACTCGAGGCCCGTCGACCCACACTGACAGCCACCGCTCGCCGTGCAGCTGTCACTGCGGTTGTTGCAGACGGTGCACTGCGCGCCGCTGCCGCAGTTCGGGTGCTGCTGGGCCTGGCACCCGCCCATGCCGACGCAGCACTCGCCCTGCGCACACGCGCACCCACTGCACACGCCGTTCATGCAGCTCTGCGCGCACGCGAGGCAAGGCCCGCCGTCGCGGCCACACGCCGACTGCATCGTGCCGGCCTGGCAGACGCCGTTCATGTCGCAGCAGCCGTTGCACGTCGCGGGGTCGCACACGCACGTGTTGCCGTTGCAGCGGTAGCCCGGCTGGCACGGCGCGTTCGTGTTGCCGCACACGCAGTCGCCGCCGCGGCAGTCGGGCGCTCGCGGCGAGTCGCAGCGCGCGCACGTCTCGCCCGCCGAGCCGCACGCCGCCGGAGCCGCACCACCGACACACTGCGCGGGGCTCAGGTTCGCCGTGCAGCAGCCCGAGCACAGCATCGGCAGGCACTCGCATAAGCCCGCGTTGCCGGCGCCCTTGCAGCCCTCGCCGGGGTCACACCGGCCCGACGTGCCGCACCGGCACGTGCCGCTCGCCGGGTCGCACTGGTTCGAGTCGAGCGGAGCATCGCAGTTGAGGCACGACGCGCCGCCGCGGCCGCAGTGCGTGTCGTCTTGCATGCGGCACTGGTTGCCCTCGCAGCAGCCGTCGGCGCACGAGCCCGCCGTGCACCTGCACACGCCGGCCACACACTCTTGCCCCGGCAGACACGGCCGCCCGAGCCCGCCGCACACGCACGCCCCGCCGGCGCACGTGTCGGAGCGCATGTCGCACGCCGCGCACGTGCCGCCGTCGTTGCCGCACGCCTGGGGGGTGCCGGCCGTCGAGCACATGCCGCCGATGCAGCAGCCGCCGCAGCTCTGGCCGTCGCAGATGCACTGGCCGCCCGAGCACCGCAGGCCCGCGGCGCACGGCTGACCCGCGCCACACTGGCACTGGCCGGCGACGCAGGTGTCGGCGTTCAGCTGCGTGCAGTTGCGGCACGAGGTGCCCGCATTGCCGCACTGGGTGGGGCTCTGCGCCGTGATGCACTGGCCGTTGCTGCAGCAGCCGGCGCAGTTCGCCGACGTGCAGCCCGAGCAGCCGTTGCCGGAGCAGGTCTGCGGCGGCGGGCACGACGAGCAGATGCCCCCGCCCATGCCGCAGGCGCTGGGGTCGGTGCCGGCCGCGCAAGCACCACCGTCGGCCGTACAGCACGTGGTGCACAGCGTCTGGCTGCAGCGGCACTGGCCGGCGACGCACTCCATGCCGGTGCCGCAGGCAGGGCCGCCACCACACCGGCACTCGCCGGCGGCGCAGGTGTCGGCGGCGATGGGGCTGCACGCCCTGCACGCCTGACCGGGCAGGCCACAGCTCTGGAGCCCCATGGGCTGGCACACGCCGCTCGCCGAGCAGCAGCCGCTGGGGCACGAGCCCGCGTTGCACTGGCAGGCGCCCGCGTCACAGAACTGGCCGGGCTGGCAGGCGTTCATGCCCGAGCACACGCAGCGGCCGGCGTTGCAGCGATCGCCGAGCGGGTTCGTCGCGCAGTTCATGCACACGACGCTGCCGATGCCGCACGCGTCGTTCTGCCGGCCCTGCTGACATTCGCCGTCGACGCAGCAGCCGCTGGGGCAGTTGCACGAGCACCGCTCACCGTCGCACGTGCTGCCCGGCGCGCAGATGCGGCAGTCGCCGCCGCGGCCGCACGAGTCGGGCTCGAAGCCGGTCTGACAGCCGCCGTCGCTGCTGCGGCAGCCCGGGTCGCAGGGGCCGGCATCGACGACGCTGGAGCCACCCGCCGCGCCGCCGCCCGCGAAGCCGCCGTCGTCGAACACGTCGCAGTCGGCGATCGGCGCGCAGTACTTCCCGGGTGGCAGACCGGGCACGGCGCAGCACCGAAACCCGGTGCGCAGCGAGCAGTCGCTCTCGACCTCACACGCCGGGTACTTCACGTCGACGAGCGGGTTGAGGCAGTTGCACGAGGGTGAAGCGACGAGCGCGAGCAGCGCGAAGACGAGGCCGAGTCTCAAGGTGTCGAAGCGCACGATTGAGGTTCACTCCTTCGCGAACAGCAGGGCCGAGGTGATGCCGAGCAGGGCGCCGAGGCCGACGAGCCCGCCGCCCAGGCCGATGCGCAGGTTCGACTGCGCCGCGAGGCCCGCGAGCTGCTGGTCGTTGTACGTGCTCGCGATGCCGGGCAGCGCGCCGGTCGACGACTGCGTCTGAAAGTACGTGCCGCGATCGAGAAAGCCCAAGATGAGGCAGGCGATGCCGGCGCCGATGGCGATGATGGCGACGGCGCCGGTGACGTAGCCGACGGGCCCGAGGGCGCTCTTCTGCGGTGGTGGCAGGGGCTCGGCGGCGACGGCGGGCGGAGGCACCGGCGGCGGCTCGGGCACGACGCGCACCTCGCGCGGCCTCTCGAGCCCGGGCGCCGGCGGCAGCGGCGCCTCGACGACCTTGGCGCGGCGGGCCTCGTTGAGCGCGGCGACGGGGGCCTGCAGCTTCTGGGCGAACGCGGCGGCGGCAGCGGCCGACTTCCTGGCCCACGACTTCGCGTCGGAGGTGAGATCGTCGGCGGCGAGCGACTCGACGCGGTCGTACGACACGGCCTCGATGTGCGCGGCGGTGAGCTTGCCGGCCTTGCTGACGTCGACGCCGATGACGACGCCCTGCAGCAGCTGCGCGAGCTTCTGCAGGCACAGGCGCGCCGCGTCGCAGGCCTTCGGGTCGACGCCGCCGAGCGCGGTGATGCGCTTGACCGACTCGGCGTCGGAGGTCGCGGTGATGCCCTGCGCGGCGAGCGCGGCCTTGAGCTGCTCGGCGGCCGCGGGCGCCTGGTTGCCGGTGTCGCGCCGGCTCGAGACCACGATCGCGACCGGCACGTCAGACGGCGCTTGTGCCAGCACGACGAGGAGGAGCGCGACCAAGCGGCCCCAGACTGTACTACCGGTCGATCTGCCGGGCCACGTCGTCGAGAAACGACCAGACCTCACGGCGATCACCGTCGCTCGAGGCCTTCGCCGCGTCGTCGCGCGCCTGCTTCAAGAACGATCTCAAGACGGGGAGCGCCTCGCCGCGCGCGGCCTCGCGCTGCTCGAGCTTCTTCTCGAGCGCGGCGATGCGCCCCTTGAGCTGCGACGACGAGATGCCGCGCCTGACGGGCGGAGAGGGAGCCGGCGTCGGAGCGGGAGTGGGCGGAGGCAGTGCGGGCGGCGGCGGCGGCTCTTTGGGCTCGACGGCGGCAGCGACGCCGGCGTCGTGCACCTCGAGCGCGGGCCGCACCACCTTGGGCGGCGGCGGCGCGACGATGGGCGTGGGCTCACCTGCGGGCCGCGGCGAGACGATCGCGTACGCGGTGAGCCCCATCGCGACGAGCACGAGCGCGCCGAGCACCACGTAGCGAAGGGGCGACGGCCGCACCGCCGAGAGGGCCTCGTGGGTGCCGGGCACGAGCGGCAGCGGGCGCGACGGCACGGTGCGCTCGGCGCCGGTGATGGGCGCCGACGCGCGCGTGGCGCCCTGCTGAGACGGCACGCTCTGCGAGGCGTCGATGGTCATCGCGCCGCGCAAGAGCTCGAGCGACTTCAAGACGTCGGCGGTGCTCGCCGGCCGATCTTCGGGCCGCTTCTGCATCAGCTTGAAGACGAGCTCGTCGAGGGGCAGCGGCACGTTCGGCGCGAAGCTGCGCACGTGTGGCGTCGGCTCGATGACGTGCTTGAACATGGTGTCGAGCGGGTTGTCGCCCTTGAACGGCAGGCGCCCGGTGAGCAGCTCGAAGGCCATGCAGCCGACGGCATAGAGATCGGTGGCGGCGCTGATCTCGCGGCCCTGGGCCTGCTCGGGCGCGATGTACTCGGGCGTGCCGATGACGACCGACTGGCGCGTCTGGGGCGTGCTGCCGGTCTTCTTCGCGTTCGTCTTCGCGATGCCGAAGTCGAGCAGCTTGACGTACGGCCGGCGGCCGCCGCTCTCGACGAGAAAGATGTTGCTCGGCTTGATGTCGCGGTGAATCACGGCGCAGTCGTGCGCCGCCTTCAGCGCGTCGAGAATCTCTTCGAGGTACCGAACCGCGAGCGCAGGGTGCATCGGCGCCTCGGCGGCGATGACCTGGTCGAACGGGCGGCCGTCGAGAAACTCCATGACGAAGTACTGCGTGCCATCGTCGAGCGTGCCGAAGTTGAAGATGTCGACGATGCCGCGGTGGCCGATGGCGTTGACCGCGCGGGCCTCGGCGACGAAGCGCGCGACGAGCTCTTTGTCTTTCGAGAGCGCGGGGAGCAGGAACTTCACGGCGACGCGCTTGCCGATGACGGGGTGTTTGCCCTCGTACACGACGCCCATGCCGCCGACGCCGATGCGGTCGATCATGTCGTAGTCGCCGATGCGGCGGCCCGTCAGGTCGGGGAAGTCGTCGTCGGTCACGTGTTCTAGGGAATCGTCAGCGTGAGGCCGGTCTCTATCGACGTGCAGCGCTTCGTGCGGAGCGTGACGGGGTAGGTGCCGGGTGGCAGCTCGGGCGGCAGGTCGCCGAGAAATGCGTCTTGGGCCGTCGAATACGAGCCGCGCACCAGCGCGATGCCGCCGACGACGGCGTCGAGCGCCGACGACAGGTTCATGCCCTTGATCGAGACGGGGGCGCCCTCAGCGGTGGGGGGCGTCAGCGTCAGCGCCTTCGGCTCGGGCAGCGTCTCGTCGCAGGTGAAGAAGCGCACCGCGGTGTGCGCCTGGCCACCGCGGCCGTCGCGCAGCACGAGCCACAGCGTGCCGAAGCGGCGCTGCGGCACGGGGTCTTCGGGCACCTCGGCCGAGCCGGGCGCGAGAAAAAACGTGTCGGAGCCCGTGATCACGTCGAACCGTTCTTGGCTGAAGCGGCCGTTGGTCGAGTACCACGCGCCGACGATGGGCTCGGTGCGCTCTTCTCGGCCCGTGGGCAGCTGCAGCGTGTACGTCTCGCCGGGGGCGGCGTGAACGTGCAGGGCCACCTCCTGCCCGGGCTGAACCTGCAGCACGGCGTTCTTCGGCAGCGCGACGCCGTCGACGTCGAGGCCTTCGAACCGCGGGTTCAGGTTCGGCGGCTCGCGCTCGCTGACGGTGATGCGGCTCAGCGCGAAGACGCTCTTCACCTCTTGGCGCTCGATGCGGGCGAACAGCTCGGCGAGCTCTTCGTTGGTCGAGGTCGGGTCGATCTCTTCGCCGATCACGACGGCGAGCACGGGCCCGACGACGCCGTTGAAGCGGGTCGAGTCGCCTTCGGGCACGCCGTCGAACAGGTTGACGCCCGACGCGTAGCTCGCGTTGTTGCCGATGCCCAAGATGCGCACACCCTCGGGGAAGGTGGTGAACGAGGTCGGCTGGAGCAGGCCGCTGGTGTCGTTGCAGGCGGTGTAGTTGTTGCCGGTCGCGTCGGGCTCGCAGCCCACCCAGATGACGGTGGTGCGGGCGCTCGACGGGTCCAACAACAGGGCGCTGAGCTGTGCGCTCTCGCCCGGCTTCACCTCGGGCGGCTCGGCCACGATCGACAAGACGCGCAGCTTGTCGACCAGCGTCTCGGGCTTGAGCTGAACCCCACACGCCGAGCCCAGACCGAGCACGACGAACAACGGTAGCCGTCGCCATGTGCAGAACCGGAGCCCCATCGAAGAGGCCCCGGGTCATAGCACCTCAGATGCGAACGCCCAGACCGTTGAGGCCCCCCTGGAACTCCTGCCACGAGACGCCGCCGTTACGGTTGCGGTCGAACTGATCCATCATGCGGCTCGCGACCATGCTCTGCGGGGGGAAGCCGTTCAGCACCGTCACGCCCGCGTCGTTCAGCATGCGCTGAATGCCCGCCTGGGTGACCTCTTTGCCGCGGCCCCCCGCGTAGTGATCGAACGCCTTCTGCCAGTTGCCGCCGAACTTCTCTTGCACCAGCTGCTGCACGCGCTGCGCGATGCGCGACTGCACGTCGTTGCCGCCGCGGTTCGCCGCGTTGACGAGGTTGTTCTGGAGCTCTGCGTTCGCCGGAGGCGTCTGCGGCTGCGGGTAGGGCCGCTCGGGGCTGGGGCGTTCGATGGGGGCGCGGCGAAGACCGGTGGGCGGAATCATGCGAGGGCTCCTTGCGAGGGGTTTCCAGACCGAGTTCTCACGCGGCCCTTGCGCAGGGTTTCTTGCGCAACGTCGATTGCGCACCGAGCGCAAGCCCTTCAGAACTCGGCGCGAAGGCCAACCGCCGGAAGAATGGGCACGCCGTACACGTACTGCTTCTCGGAGTAGTCGAAGTTGTAGAAGACGCCCTCGACGTTCTGGCGGTTCGTGACGTTCTGCACGTCGACGTACACCGCGAGCACGAAGCTCTTGAAGACGAAGCGCTTGTCGAGGCGGAGGTCGAGCGAGAAGAAGTCGGGCAGGCGCTGGCTCCAGGGCAGACCGGGCAGCGGGTAGTAGTAGTTGCCGTTGGTGTCGTAGAGCGACGCGACGATGGGCGTGACGAGGGCGCCGCTGGCCCAGCGCAGGCGGGCGCCGAGCACGAAGTCGAACGGCAGGCGGTACGTGGCGACGGCGATCAGGTTGTGGGGCTGATCGAGCGGGCCCGGCGCGTAGAGCACGCCGCCGTAGTAGTCGCGCTCGAAGCGCGAGAGCGAGTAGCTCACCCACCCGAAGAAGTTGTGGGCGAGCTTGTGGCGCAACATGAGCTCCATGCCGTAGGCGCGGCCGTAGCCGTCGCTGGTGTAGGTCGCCATCGCGCCGGGGATGTTGACGTCGCTGCCGATGCCGCTCGCGAGGCTGAGGCGGGCCTGATCGAAGAGATCTTTGTAGTAGCCCTGCACGTCGAGCCCGAGCGCTTCAGTGATCTTCACCTCGGCGCCGGCCATGTAGTGGCGCGCGCCCTCGGGCTTGAGCTTCGGGTTGCCGAACACGGGCGAGAGCTGGCCCGACCGGTAGTCGGGAGGCTGGTGGTAGATGCCGGCGGCGCCCTTCAGCGTGAGGCGCTCGTGCGGCGCCCAGAACACCGAGAGGCGCGGGTCGGCCCACGCGCGGTTCATGTACGACTGGTAGTCGCCGCGAATCGAGCCCACGATCTCGAGCGACTGAATCGGCCGCCACGACGCCTCGAGAAACAGGCCGGGCTCGACGTGAAAGTACGTCGCGTTCTCGGCGACCAGGCGGCGCTCGACGTACGGGTCGGGTATCAGGTTCGGCTTGAACGGCGGCGGGCTCGTCGCATCGACGCGCATCGGCACGGTGAGAAAGTCGAGGCCGGCGCTGATGACGAGCTTCGCCTCGGGCACGTCGATCTGCACCCGCTCGCGCAGCTGAATGGGAAACTGGTCGACCTTGTAGACGATGTCGGTGGTCGAGCCGCTCAGCACGTAGCGGTCGAAGCCGATGGAGTTGCGCGACACGAGCTTCACGCGCGGGCCCAGGCGGTGGTCGATGCCGACGACCAGACGGTTGTACATGACCGAGGTGCCGAAGCTGCCCTGGTTGCCCTCGCTGTCGGGGTCGAGAAACGGAATGGGGCGGTTGAACGCCCACGCGTCGCTCGAGCCGATCAGCTGAATGAAGACGCGGTTGCCGCCCTCACCCTTTCGCTCGGCGCGGAGCTGATAGTCCCAGTACACCGGCGACACCGAGAACCCGACGGTGCCGGCGACGGCCGGCGCGAAGGTGTTGAGGGCCCACGGCAGCGTGACGTCGATGAGGCCGCGGCGGCCGGCGACGGCGACGCTCCACCGGTCGGTGATGGGGGTCTCGACCATCACCTGGGCATCGAACGGCGAGACGTCGAGAAAGCCGTGGGTGCCGCTGAGCGAGGGCGTGCGCAGCTCGCCGCGTACGAGGCCGCCGATGCTGCGGCCGAACGTGGCGCTGAAGTTGCCGGGCTGCAGCGAGAGCGACTCGACCAGGTTCGAGTTGATGGTCGAGTTGAAGCCCCCGAAGTGGAACAGCTGGGGGATCTGGATCTCGTCGATGTAGATGCGCGAGTCCCACGCTTTGCTGCCGCGAATGACGAGGAAGCCGGTGTTGAACGGCGAGCGCGCGACGCCGGGCAGGTTCTGCAGCACGCGAAACGCGTCGCCGCCGGTGCCCGCCACGTAGCGGGCCTCGGCGCGGGTCAGCTTCACCTGGCTCGCCTCACGCACGCGCTCGCCGCGCACCACCGTCTCGGGGGCCGCGCCCTCGGGGTGCAGGGAGTAGGTGACCTCGGTGCGCTCGCCCTCTTTGATCTCTTCGTCGACCTCGAGCTTCGTGAAGCCCTGCGCCGTGACGGCGACGTGAAAGGTGCCCGGCGGCATGCCGGCGATCTCGAACCGGCCGTCTTCGCCGGTGCTCGTCTCGAAGTCGCCGGCGAGCAGCAGCGCGCCGGCGATGGGCTCGCGCGTGCCCATCGTCTTCAAGACGCCCGAGAAGTTCACCGGCGCGGGTACGGTG
>JAEUJP010000682.1 GCA_016793725.1 Myxococcaceae bacterium
TCCACAAGGTGGACCAACGGCGCGCCTGAAGCGATCCACGCTGGCTCAGCAGCCGCTCAGACCTCCGCGATCATCAACTGCCGCGAAGCGGCTTCGTTCAACGGGAGCGCAGCGACCAGAAACCCGCCTCTGGCGCGGAAACGGGAGCGCAGCGACCAGAAACCCGCCTCTGGCGCGGAAACGGGAGCGCAGCGACCAGAAACCCGCCTCTGGCGCGGAAACGGGAGCGCAGCGGCCAGCCTCACGGCTTCGGCCGAAACCGCTCTTCGGGCCCTGGCGGCACGTAGAACTGCACGACCTTCACGGGCTCGGGGCCCGCGACGAAGGCGTGCAGCGTGCCCTTCGGCACCACCACCGTCTCGCCCGGCCCCACCTCTCGCGCCTTGCCGTCGAGCGTGAAGGTGCCGCGGCCCGAGAGCATCACCACGACTTCGACCGAGGTGTCGTGCTGGTGTGGCTTCACCTCGGCGCCGGCGTTCAGCGAGAGCCGACCGGCGTAGGCGCGGTCGGACTTCTCGACCAGCTCGACCTCACCCATCGTGCCGAGCGGGTACTTCTCGTTGAGCTTCGTGATCTTGCACTTGCCCGCACCGCCGAGCGAGACGTCACCGACGGCGTGCACGCAGTCGGCCTTCACCGCGCCGATGCGCAGCTGGAGCCCGTCGACCATGACCAGGGGAGCAGCAGGGGCCGCCAGGAGCACGCAGAGCAGTCGCATGCGGGGAACATCGCACACGACCGTGGTACGGTCGCCCCGCGATGCGGCCGTACGAGTTCCTCGTCCCCGACCCTGAGGTGGGCGCCCGCCGGGTGCCCTTCCCGGGGCCGCAGTTCATCATCGGGTCGGGCGACAACTGCGCGCTGCGCTTCGAGTCGAACCTGGTCTGGGCGCGGCACGCCGAGTTCACGACCGACGACGAAGGGCACTGGTGGGTGAAAGACCTGACCGGGGCGGGCCTGTTGTGGATCAACGGGCAGCCCACCCCGAAGGGCCCACTCTCTTCGGGCACGTTCGTGCGCCTCGGCCGCCTCGAGCTCGAGGTGCGCAGCGCCGACGAAGCCGACGGGGGCGCGAAGAGCGGCCCGTCGGGCACCATGACCGCTCCGACGCCGATGCGGCCGCTGTCGGCCCTCGAGCCGATTCACGTGCCGGCGTCGCCGACGCCAGCCGCTCCTCCGACGCCCGCGCCTGGCGAGCCCCAGCCGTTTCGGCGCCACCGGGCCGGCAGCGGCAGCGTGGTGCCGGGCGCCGTCATCGACAACCGCTACCGCATCATCTCGCGCATCGCGGCGGGCGGCATGGGCGAGGTCTACAAGGCCGAGCACACCGAGCTCGGCAAGATGTTCGCGCTCAAGGTGATGTTGGGCTCGCTGTCGAACGACCAGGAGTTCGTCACCCGCTTCAAGCGCGAGGCCGTCGCGGCCGGTCGCATCGGCCAGCAGAACATCGTCGACATCTCTGACTTCGGCCGCACCGCCGACGACCGCTTCTACTTCGTCATGGAGTTCCTCGACGGCATGACGCTGTCGAGCCTGGTGCACCGCAAGGGCGCCCAGCCGATCGATCGGGTCATCAACATCTGCCTGCAGGTGGCCCGCGCGCTCGCGTCGGCGCACGCGCTGGGCATCATTCACCGCGACCTGAAGCCCGAGAACGTGATGCTGCTCCAGAAGCCGGGGCAGTCAGACTTCGTGAAGGTGCTCGACTTCGGCGTCGCGAAGGTGACGACGGGGCAGAACGACGGCAGCCAGACTGCGGTCGGCATGGTCGTCGGCACGCCCCGGTACATGGCGCCCGAGCAGGTGAAGGCGATGCCGGTCGACGCGCGCTCCGACATCTATGCGCTCGGCCTCATCGTGTACGAGCTCATCACCGGCCGGCCGACGTTCAGCGGCGAGACGCCGTCGCTGCTCATGGTGAAGCAGGTGACCGAAGCGCCGCCGCCGCTCGAGCCCGGCCCGCTCGGCAGTGTGCCTCCCGATCTCGAGGCGCTGGTCTTCGCGATGCTCGAGAAAGACCCGGCGCGAAGGCCGCAGTCGATGACCGAGGTGATCGACGCGCTCGATCTGCTCTCGGCGCAGGTGAAGACCGGCATCGCGACGCCGCGCCCCATCACGGGCTTGGGCCGCGTCTCGGGCGCCTTCTCGACGCCGGGTCAGCCCTCGGGCGTGAAGTCGGGGCCGTCGATCACCGGCCCGGGCGTGCCGCCTCCGGCACCGCCCGCCACGGGCATGGCGCCGGGGCCGTCGGCGAGCCAGGTCGCTCCGGCGCCGAGCGGCGTGATGGTGGCGCCGCGCTCGAAGGTGCCGTTCATCGTGCTGGGGCTCGTCGCGGTGGGCGCGCTCGCCGGCGTCGGGTACGTCGTGACGCGGCCTTCGGCGACCACGACGACGGTGATCGTGGCGCCGCCGCCTCCGACGACGCAAGGCGGTGAGACGCCGCCCAAGCCCGGTGAGCCGGTGAAGGCCGCCGGCGGCGAGACGGTGAAGGGGGGCGAGCCCGAGCGC
>JAEUJP010000718.1 GCA_016793725.1 Myxococcaceae bacterium
CTGTCGTGCTCCCGCAAGGCCGAGAGTACGAGCCCCTCGTCGTCGAGGTCGGTCACTGAGGGCCGGAGCGCGCCTGGAGAGATACCTCCGTAGCGCTCGAAGGTCGCGCTCGAGCCCCGCGTCTCGTAGGCGCGGTGAATCGTGCGGGGCTGGCCCCAGAACGAGAAGAGGTGCTCTCGGCTCGAGACGAGCGTGCCGACGTCGACGGCGCCGAGCACGTCGGTCGCGTAGTTCGTGCTGTTGCCGAAGAGCGTGCCCGAGACGTGCAGGTCGCCGAGGCAGAGCATGGCGCCGGTCGTCACCACGTGGCGGGCCGAGAGCGCCCCGAAGACGACGAGGCCTCCGGCGCGAAACTGCTGCTGCAGAACGCGCTCGACTCTCAGCGAGCCGCGCACGAACAGGTTCGAGCCTTCGCTCTCGAGGGTGAGCTCGTCGAGCGTGAGGTCGCCGTCGACGAGCTGGGCGCTCGGCAACGTGAAGACTTCGGGGTCGAGGGCGCCGTCGACCGGCGCCGCGCGCTCGAGCTCGGCGAAGTGGGACCGGTGTGGGGCGAACAGCTCGCGCACCTGCGCCAGCGTGATGGGCACGGCGAGCGCCTGACGGCGCGCGGTGGCGACGTGTCGCGCGGCAGAGGCCTCCTGGGCGGCGTCGACGCGACGCCGCGCTGCGTCGGCCTTCTCGCGCTCGGCGTCGAGCTCGGCGCGCCGCGCGTCGCCCGCCGAGACGAGGCCGGCCTTCAGCAGCTGGTCTTTGAATGAGGCCATGGCGCGCAACCGTAGGCCGAAGTGTCGAGCGCGCGCGACGAACCTGGGGTGGCCTCGTCCCGGTCGTGATGCCCTCTACCACCCGAACGAGCGTCGTCGCACGGCAGGTCCCCGCAACGAGGGTCGAGCAGACCGACACCGGCCCGGTCACGGTCGAGTACACGGCGACGGTGTTCGAGGTGGTGACCGAGACGGTCACCACGCAAGACGCGTTCGAGTCGCGCACGACGAGCACGCGGCTGGTGCTCGACGACGGCGACGGCGTGTTCGAGGCAGGCGACCGCGCGCTGTCGGCCGGCGACCTCGGGCAGCTGAGCGCCGCCGGAGTGCCACCGGCGGTCGTGAGCCAGCTGCTGCAGACGTCGCCCGAGAGCTGGCAGGGGCTGCTCTTGAGCATGCAGGCGCTCGTGCCTCCCGTGCTCGATGTGACGCAGGCGGCCGCGGTGCAGGCGTTGATCGACGGGTTCAGCGGGCCGGGTCAGGCGGTCACGACGGCCGCGTGGCTGCAACCGTCGGAAGAGACGACCGCTGCGATCGACCAGGCGCGCACGCTCGGGCACCTGCTCGACGACGGCGACGGCGCCGGTCTCCAGGCGTTTCTGGTGGGCAATGAGGTGCCGCTCGACGCGCTCGCGGCCGAGCTGTCGGCGCACATTCCCCAGTTTGCCGGCATCACGACCGAGCAGCTGCTCGCGCGCATCGAGCAGGTGGCGTCGACCCGAGGCCAGGCAGGGGGTGGCTCGCAGTTCATCGAGCCGATGCTCGACGCGATCGGCCCGATGCTGTCGGGCGACCCGATCGCGCGCGCGACGTATCTGGCCAACCACCTGCTGGTCGAGCTGCTCGCGAGCCCCGACTTCGAAGCCACGGCGCTCGTCGACGAGCACCTCGAGTGGCTGGTCGCGCTGACTCCCGAGGCGATGGAAGTCGCGGCCGACGTCTTCTACGAGGCGCTGGGCCCGTGCGAGTCACTCGCCGAGACCGACCCGGCGTTCGTCGCGTTCGACGTCGACAAGCGCGCGTGGCTGGCGAGCGCCATCGCGGGCACCTGGTTCGAGGGTCCGCGTGCCGACGAAGTTCGTGGGCTCGTGCTCGGCGACGCCGCGCAGGTCGAAGCGGCCGAGACCGCGGCGGCCATCGACGCGCTGCAGGCGGCCGGCACGCCCGAGCAGCTCCTCGCGGTGCTCAACCAGCTGCCGCTGAGCCTGCTGCCGGCCGTCGGCGAGGGGTGGCCGACCATGGCGAGCGAGGTGTCGGCGCGTTTCGGCGGCGAGGTCGGCGCGCTGCTGGCCGAGCTGCTGCCGCAGGCCCTGGTGGCCGAGCCCGACCCGCAGGTGGGCCTGCGCCTGCTGGCGCTGGGCCGGGCCACCGAGCTGCACGCGGCGTTCGATCAGCGCTTCGGGCTGCAGCTCGGCGACTACGACCGCGCGTCGGCGGCGCTTTCGGCCGACACGGCCGCGCTGCGCGGCATGGTCTGCGAGACGTACGCGGCGCTGTACGGCGAGGCGGTGCCGGCGGCGATCGACCGCGTCTTCGGCGCCGGGTCAGACAACGCCCGGGCGCTGCACGAGATTGCGGCGACCGGGCCGTCGGCGGGCGCTGACATGGCGCAGGGCGTGAACAACGTCTGGCCTCCGCTGCGCGGCTTGACCGAGCGCGACAACGACGCGGTCTTCGACGCGCTGACCGGGGTCATCGGCCAGCCCGAAGCGATCGACGCGCTCGCCGTGTCGTGGGCGAACCATGCGCAGGTCTCGCTCACCGGCACCGAGTCACAGCAGGCGCAGCAGGCGCGAGCGGCCATGCTCGAGTGGGTGCGCGAGCAGTTTCCCGGCATCGGCGGCCCGAGCCGGCTCGCGGCCTACGCGCAGATGGTGCTCGCGCCGAGCGCGGCCGAGCTGAGCACCGACGCGGCGCTGGCGCAGTTCCACGGTGCGATTGATCAGCTCTACGGCATCGACCGTGGGAGCGCGAACCCCGCGAACTGGTTCGCCGAGAACGGCAACCCGTACCTGGCGTCACAGGTGACGGCTGCGTACGAGACGCTCTCGCGGCAGCTCGACGCACTGCAGGGCAACATGCCGCCGGGCGACGACGCGCTGCGCGCCGTCGCCGAGAGCACGTACCGGCTGCTCGGAGCGATGGACGACTTTCTGGTGGCGCGGGGTGAAGTCGCAGAGCGAGACCGGGCGCTCTTGATGGTGGCGGCGTCGCTGCTCGCCGCGTGCTTCTCGGGCGGTGCGTCTGCGGCGCTGCAGCTCGGTGCGCGCGCGACGGTCGCGGTGCAGGCGGCCGCCTTCGCGACGGGCGGCGGTGCGGCGGCGTACTTTTCGAGTCTGCTCGGAGGGCAGCTCGACGCGAACGCCACGCTCGCCGACGTGGCCGAGGCTGCGGCGCAGGGCGCGATGGCTCCGTTCGCGGGTTTCGGCACGACGCGGTGGTACCAGTGGGGCCTGAACAACATGGTGTCGGGCACCGGCACGGCGTTCACGTTCGAGTTCGCTGGGGGCCTCGCCGACGGTCTGACGCCGGCGCAGGCGCTCGAGCGGGCGGGAGGGCGGGCTGCGCTGCAGGCTCCGGCAGACTTCCTGGTGGGCGTGGCGTTCGGGCTGGGCGGCGAGCTGATTCAGTCGGCGGTGTGGGGCGACGACGTCGCCGACGTGACGCTGTCGGACGGGAGCCGAGCGCGGTTCGTCTTCGACGAGGCCACTCAGACCACGCGCGTTCAGGTCGGCAACCATCAGGTGCGCTTCACGTTCGTCGAGGGGCGCCCGGTCATCGTCGGCGAGCCGAGCCCCGCGGCGCTGCGCGCGATGCACGAGGCGGGGCTCGATCTGCCCGCCGACGCGAAGTACCTGCTGGCGCTCTCGTACGCGCGGCTGCCGAACACGGCAGACTCGATGAACCGCCTGCTCTTCGACTCGACGCTCGACACACGTGCGCGTGCGCTGATCGACGAGCTGCTGCCGCAGCTCGATGCAGAGAACCTGACGCTGCGAACCCTGCCCGACGGCACCGTCGCGGTCGAACCGCTGGTGCCGCTGGGGCCGACCGACAATCTGCTCCTCTACACGCGGCCGTCACACACGGTGCCGCCCGATGACTTCGGAGCCGACGTCGGGCCGTCGCAGGTGACGCGCTGGGTCGAGGGCGAAGAGGTGACGCGCGACAACTTCATCTCGTGGCTGGCGAGCTCGTTCGCGAGGTCGCGGGGCAACGTGGGCCGGCAGGCCGACCTGCTGATGGCCGACGGGGTGAACGACGCGCTGTCGATTCTGCAGAACTTCAGGAGCCGAAGCGGCTGGTTCGGGCTCAACCCCGCCGAGAAGGTGTACTTTCTCGAGCTCTTCACGCGCGTGTCGGGGCACGGGAGCTTCGATGGCCTCGCGGAAGTGAACGAGGCGGTGCGGCTGCTGCTCGCGCACTACCGCGGCGAGGCCACGCTGAGCCCGGCGGACCTGACGAAGTACCAGAGCACGTTCGCCTACGACCGCGAGGGGTTTTTGGGGCAGCTGAACGGGCTGATCGAAGGGCTGGAGCGCCGGGTCCGCAACGCTGGCGGCTGACACGCTACAGTCGCGACGCATGACGGGTCGCGGCGAGATGTTCTCTGGGGCGCTGGTGTTGCTCGCCATCTCGACCCTCGCTTGTGCGACGGTGCGGCCGATGACCGACATCACGCAGACGGGGGCGACGGTGCTGCGGGTACGCGCGCCCGAGGTCGACGCTGCAGAAATCAAGACGCCCGAGTTTCAGGCGCTCGTCGCGCGCATGGTCGATGCGATGCGCAAGGCGCCGGGGGTGGGGCTGGCGGCGCCACAGCTGGGGGTGTCGAAGCGGGTGTTCGTGCTGGAAGACAAGGCCGAGCTGATGGCGGCGCTGTCGCCGGCCGAGCGGGAAGAGCGCGAGCGGGTGCCGGTGCCGGTG
>JAEUJP010000736.1 GCA_016793725.1 Myxococcaceae bacterium
GGCGGGCCGGGCGGCGGCCTGCTGCAGGCGTGCAACCCGAGCTCGCCCGCGTTTCCCGACAGCGACTGCTCGCGCTTTCAATGGGCGACGGGCCCGAACCTGCCCCAGACGCTCGACGGCGGCGGCGGCATGACCACGATCGGGAGCATGTTCGTGGGCTGCTACGCCGACGGCGGCAGCTGCCCCCCGGCGGCGACCGCGTACCGCATCGTGTTTCGCGTGACGACGAGCGACCCCTACGCGACCACGGTCGACGTGCCGTTCGTCGCCTGGGTGCGCCGGGTTCAGTGAGCCCGAGTCAGCGGGCGACGGGGCCCACGCCCTTGAGGCGCCACGTCGTCATGCGCTGACTGTTCGTCACCGACATGACCATGCCCTCGCTCTGCATCTCTTCGAGCAGCCGCACGAGCTTGAGCGGCTCGAGCTTCACCTTGCGAGCGAGCACCTCGACGCTGTAGCCGAGCGTGTCGCGGCGCAGCTCGAGAATGATCTCTCGCTTGAACTCGGCCCGCTGCAGGCCATCGAGGTCTTGCGTCTTCCACGCCTGCAGAATGCCGGCGACCAGCACCACCAGCACCAGCACCGCGAGCACCGGGTAGACGATGTGCGTGTTGCGCTCGAGCACCTCGATGTACGCGGGGTTCACCGCGTCGTTCGGGCGCACCGGGTTCGGCCGGTAGCCGGGCATGCCGGGTATGTTCGGCAGCTCGACGAGGGCCAGAATCAACAGGCGTTGCACCAGCAGCACGGGCACAGTGTAGGAGATTTCGCGCAAAAAAAAACGGGGCGCCCACCGCGAGGTGAGCGCCCCGAAAGAAGGTGCGGAAGAGAAGTTACTTCTTCGCGGGCGCCGCCGCCGGAGCCGCCGCAGGGGCCTTCTCGGCCTTGGCCGCGGGCGCAGGCTGCGCCGCCGGAGCCGCCTCGGTCTTCTGCTCGCCCATCGAGTCGCCCCAGCCGCCCTCGGCGCCCGACTTGAACAGCCACTTGCCGTCTTTCTGAATCACGATCGACGCCGACGTCCACGACTCGGGCTTTGCGCCTTTCGCCGTCATCGTGTGCGACTCTTCGACGAAAGCGATCGTCTCGGTCACGAACGTCACCTTCGTCTTGGTCGTGACCTTCACGTCTTTCGGCATGTTCTCGAAGGCCGGCTTCATGAACTTCTCGAAGTCTTCTTTCGACCACTGGCCACCCGAGACCACGCCGGCCGCGTTGTCGGTGAGCATGAAGACGGGGAAGTCGTGCAGCGCTTCAGACGCCGCGAAGTCGCCTGCCTTGTGGGCCTCTTCCGACGCCTTGTAGAGCGCCTCGATGCCCTTGGTGTCTTTCTTCACGACCTTCTTCGGCTTCCAGCCGGCCATCGCGTTGGCGCCTTCGGCGGGCTTCGCATCGGCCTTCGCGGGCTCCGCGGCGAACGCCAGCGACGAGAGCAGGGTTGCGGCGAGAACGAGGTTCTTCATGGGGTGCCTCTTTTCCGTGTGAAGGGTTTGAACGGCGGCGCGAGCTATCTCCCTTCGCTCCAACAGGGTCAACGAAAACTCTCGTGGCCATCGGGCACGTGGTAAGCCGGTAACACTGCTGATGGAGCTGGTGATTCAGAACGCGATCGTCATCACGATGAACGCGCAGCGGCAGGTGCTCCATGGGGCCGAGGTGGTCGTCGAGAACGACCGCATCGTGAAGGTCGGTGCGCCGGCGCGCGGCGGCAAGCAGCGCTTTCGCAAGACCATCGACGCGAAGGGGCGGGTGCTGCTGCCGGGGCTGATTCACGCGCACCTGCACGCGTGCCAGACGTTGTGCCGAAACCGCGCCGACGGGTACGAGCTGCTCGACTGGCTGCGCGAGCGCATCTGGCCTTTCGAAGCGGCGCACGACGCGGTCTCGATGCGAGCGTCGGCCGACCTGACCTTCGCCGAGATGATCAAGTCGGGTGCGACGGCGGCGCTCGACATGGGCACCGTGCGTCACTATGACGCGGTGTTCGAGTCGGCGCGCGAGAGCGGTGTTCGCCTCACGGGCGGCAAGGCGATGATGGACAGTGGGCAGGGTGTGCCCGCGGGCCTGCGCGAGACGACCGAAGACTCGCTGAACGAGTCGCTGAAGCTGCTGCAGCGGTGGCACGGGCAAGAGGGCGGGCGGCTCCAGTACGCGTTCGCGCCGCGCTTCGTGCTGTCGTGCACCGAGGGGCTGCTCAAAGAGGTCGGCGAGCGCGCGCGGCAGACGGGCACGCGCATTCACACGCACGCGAGCGAAAACCAGACCGAGTGCGACGTGGTGCGGTCGAAGACGGGCATGGACAACGTCGGCTACTTCCAGCACCTGGGGCTGCTCGGGCCGGCGACGACCCTGGCGCACTGCGTGTGGCTGACGGCGGCCGAGCAGCGGGCGCTGCACGAGACGAAGACGCACGTGTGTCACTGCCCCAGCTCGAACCTGAAGCTCGCGAGCGGGTACGCGAAGGTCCCCGAGCTGCTCAAAGACGGCGTGAACGTGGCGCTCGGCGCCGACGGTGCGCCGTGCAACAACAACCTCGATCTGTTCGTCGAGATGCGGCTCGCGGCGCTGATTCACAAGCCGCGGCAGGGCCCGACGTCGATGAGCGCGGCGCAGGTGCTCGAGATGGCGACCCTCGGCGGTGCACGGGCGCTGGGGCTCGAGGCCGACGTCGGGTCGATCGAGCCGGGCAAGAAGGCCGACCTCATCACCGTCGACTTGAACGACGCCGCGAGCACGCCGAACGGCGACGACCCGGTCTCGGCGCTGGTCTACTCGGGGCAGTCGAGCCAGGTGCGCGACGTGCTGGTCGACGGCCGGGTGCTGATGCGCGAGCGCGAGCTGCTCACGCTCGACGAGGCGAAGGTGCTCGCGGCGGCGCGTGAGCACGGCGAGCGGCTCGCCCAGCAGATCGCGTGAAGCGCAGCTGACCACTGCTGTGAGCAGCCCACCTGGAGCGCGGGTGCTCCGGGGCCCCTGCAAGGGGTCGAAATCGCCGGGCAATTCGGCGGCGCGACCGATGCAGTGTCGCGGGGCGTGCGTCGCGCGCTCTTGCTCTGTTGCCTGTGTGCCTGTGACGGGGTGGTGGGCGAGCTGGGCGAAGCCGAGGCGCTGCCGGCTCCGCTGCCGAAGAGCGCGCCGCGCATCGGGCGGTTCGAGTGCACACCTTCGAGCGGGTTCGCGCCGCTCGAGACGATGTGCCGGCTCGAGGTGACGCACCCCGACGGGAAGCCGGCGTCGTGCGGGGTCGACCCGGGCACGGGCGCGACGGCGACGCGGTTCGCCGACTGCCTCGAGCCGCAGACGTTTTCGCTGCGGTTCGCCGAGGTGGGCACGTTCATGGTGCGGGCGGTCGCGACCGACCCCGATGAAGGCTCGGCGGCGTCGACGGTGAGCATCACGACGCTCTTGCGGCCGAACGTGGCGCCGGTGATCGACGACTTCTCGGCGGCGCCTTCGAGCGGAGGCGCGCCGTTCACGAGCACGCTGACCTGGCGCGTGTCGGACGCCGACGGCGATGCGCTGATGTGCAAGCTGAACGACGTGACGGTCGACTGCGCGAGCGGCACGGCGCCATTTCCGGTGATGAGCCCGGGCACGGTGACGGTGACGCTGACGGTGACCGACGCGAAGGGTGAGTCGGTGACGCGCGCGGTGACGCTGACGGCGGTGATGCCGGTGGGCGACGTGCGCATCTCTCGGGTCGAATACGGGCAGTCGGTGATCGCGACCGACCTGCGGTTGGTGGGCCAGAAGCCGGCGCTCTTGCGGGTGCACGTGCTGGCCGACCGGGCGAACCTGTCGGGCATCACGGTCGAGGCGGCGGGCCGGCTGGGCGCGACCGACCTGGGGCGGCTCGTGCTGACCGGGCCTGCGACGGTGCCGACGGCCGAGGTGCCGGCCGACCTGACGCGCCAGTGGTCGGTGACGCTGCCCATCGAGTGGGTCGAGCCGAACGTCGAGATCACGGTGCGCGTCGACACGACGAACGTGCTGCCCGAGACCGACGAAGCGAACAACGTGCAGGTGCTGCGGCCGGCGGTGGGGCGCGCGACGGTGATGCAGCTCACGTCGGTGCCGGTGATGCACCAGGGCATGACGCCGACGGTGACGAGCCTCGATCAGCCGATGACTCGGGTGTGGCCGCTCAAGCAGATCGCGTCGACGACGCGCGCGCCGTACATGTTCGGCGGGCAGCTGAGCGGCGGGGCGACGGGCGCGTGGGGCGATCTGCTCGAAGACATCGCGCAGCTCCGCCAGATGGACGGCAGCAACCGCAACTATTACGGCTTCGTGCGGGTGAGCTACGGCTCGGGGGTCGCGGGCATCGGCTTCATCGGGCAAGAGGCGTCGGTGGGGCGCGACGACTCGATCTCGACGGCGCAGCACGAGCTCGGGCACAACATGGGCCGCAACCACGCGCCGTGCGGTGGTGCGGCGGGCGCCGACGGCAACTACCCGTACCCGATGGCGCGCATCGGCTCGTGGGGCTACGACGCCGTGCAGCGGCGCCTGATGCCGCCCACGCAGTACGTCGACCTGATGAGCTACTGCTCGCCGGAGTGGATCAGCGACTACAACTACCGCGCGGTGCAGCGCTTTCTCGAGGCTGCGCCGTACGTCGCACCGTCGGGGCCCGCGCCGAACGTGACCAGCGTCGCGATCTCGGGTCACTTCGGGCCGAACGGCGTGAAACTGCGGCCGGTGCACCGCGTGCGCGCGAGCCCCTCGCCTGAGCCGAAGTACACGGGCCGGCACCTTCGCGTGGTGTTCGCGTCGGGGCGCGAGCGCGTCGTGCCGATCGACGCGCACGAGATCGCCGACCTCGAGGTGCCCGAGTACGCCTTCTTCGCGTTGGTCGAAGACTGGGGCGCCATCGCGTCGATCGAGGTGCTCGTCGACGGGGCGGTGGTGCTCGCGGAGCACGCGACGGTCGCGATCGAGGCGACGCCGGCCGCGACGGCGACGCGCCTGTCTGAGAACGAGCTCCTGGTCAGCTGGGATGCCGGCCGTTACCCGAAGTTGGCGATCGCCCACCTCGGGCCGACCGAGCGTACGACGCTGGCGCTGGCGCTGGCGGGGGGCTCGGCGATCGTGCGGGTCGACGGGCTGAAGGCGCCGGCCGAGCTCGAGCTGAGCCTGTCGACCGGGCTCGATGCGGCGCGCGTCGTGGTGCCGATGCCAGGGCACTAACGCCGGCCCCGAACGCTGCGTCATTTCGCCGGGTTGGAGCGTGGCAACCGTATTGCGTACCTCGTCACACCCGCGCTAGGGAGGGAGGCCTCCCTGCCATTCGGCTATCGGTGCCCATTGAGCGTTCGTCTTCGAGTGATGGTCGGTTGTCTGGTCGGGCTCACGACGGCGGGCTGCCCGGGGCCGCTGACGTTCGACGGTGGGCTGCCGCCGATCGTGGTGCCGAAGCCGCCGGTCGACGGGGGCCCCGACGTACCGCCCTGGAAGCCGGGCACGGACAGCGGCTTCGTGTACTCCGACCGCTATGCGGCAGACCCGTGCCCCAACGAGACGTACGACGGGGTCGAGGGGCTCGACGGCGGCGAGCACACGGTGCTGTTCGGCATCTGTGTGGCGCTGCGGCAGCTGACGGGCAACGCGCTGCTGAACGGCGCGCCGGTCGACGGCAACATCGAGGTGGTGTTTCAGAGCGCGCAGCACGACGCGCAGATCATTCGGCCGGTGCACCCCAGCGGCGCGTACGACATTCGGGTGATGCGGGGTGGGTACGATCTCTTGAAGTACCGGCCCGAGGGCATCTGGTCGAACCACAAGGGCTTCCACGAGTACGGCTTTCTCAACATGGCGACCGATCAGCGGCGCGACCTGAGCGTCGAGTCGCACCGGCTGCGCGGCGGCGCGTTCTTCGGCGGGCTGCCGTTCGTGGGCATCGACTTTCCCCCCGACGTCTACATTCGCGGCGCGGGCCTACCGCCTGATCAGCACGCGGGCTCGACGAGCGTGGGCGGCGCGTACGAGCTCGCGCTGATGGACGGTCAGATGGCGCTCTTCCTGAACACGCCTCCGACGGCGCTGCAGGGCACCGAGCTCGTCGACTACCCGCTCACGTGGAGCTACCAGCACGAGCAAGACGCGCAGCTCGACATCAACATCCCCGCCTCCGAGCTCGAGGGCACCATCACGGTCGACGGCATGCCGTTGTCTGACCGCAAGCCGGGCGCCGACTTTCAGCTCAGCTACACGGTGAGCGGCAACGAGACGGTGGCGGCGGTGACGCACCACGAGGGCGGCATCTCGGGCTTCCACTCGCTGCTGCCGAAGGGCAAGTACGCCATCAACCTGAGCTTCGACTCGATACCCGACCGGCACTTCCCCGCGCAGCTCTACAACAAGCAGGTGGTGCAGACGGTCGACCTGAACGACAACGCGACCATCTCGAAGAACTTCACGACGGTGCCGATCGAAGGTGGCATCACGATCGACGGCCGGTCGCCGGTCGTGAACCCCGGCTACGACTGGGTGCTGTACATGTACGCCTTCCAGAGCAGCACCGAGCCCTGGTTCTTCGTGTACTACAAGATCCCCCTCGACTCGGGCTCGTTCACCCTGCGCGCGTTTCCGGGCATCTACTTCGTGGCGATTCAACTGAGCGATGATCTCGCGACCGACCTCGCCGACGGCATGGCGCGCGTGGCGATTCGCAAAGAGATCTTCGAAGCGACGTCGCTGCCGATCGAGATCGAGACCGCGCTGCTCAGCGGCAAGCTGCTGATCGACGGCAAGCCACCGCCGGCGGGGCAAGAGGCCGGCACGCTGACGCTGCAGCAGTCTGATCAGTCGTTCACGAAGCGGGTGTTCACGGGGCAAGACGGCGAGTTCCGCGTGCGCGCGCCGAAGGGCGCCTACACGGTGTCGTTCGCCATCAACCGCAACATCTACCCCGAGTACGCGAGCGGCCGGGAGCGCATGATCGCGCGGCTCGAGCTCTTCGAAGATCAGAAGATCGACCTGCACTACGACACCGTGCCGGTTCGCGGCCCGATTCGGCTCGGCGGCAAGGTGATCGAAGACACGCTCGGCGGCGACGACGTGCGCGTGCTCTTGCGTCGGAAGATCGACGGCAGCACGTGGACGTGGGGTTTCCCCGGCGGCACTCCGAACTTCTACATGCGCGTGCCGTCGGGGCTCTACGACATGAGCTTCAACGTGCTGCAAGACGCGATTCCCGACGTCGCGTGGGGCACGGCTCCCCTCGGCTACACGCTGCCGGCGCTCTCGCCGACGGTGCGGCCTTCGCCCTGAGCGCCATCTCTCTCGAAGGGCTGCACAAGCGCTTCGGCGACCACCGCGTCGTCGATGGGGTCTCGCTGACCGTCGCGCCGGGCGAGGTCGTGGGGCTGCTCGGGCCGAACGGTGCGGGCAAGACGACGACGCTGCGCATGCTCGCGGGGCTCATCACGCCGAGCGCAGGCCGGGCGCTCATCGACGGCATCGACGTCGCCTTGCGGCCCCTCGAGGCTCGCGCGCGGCTGGGCTTCATGACGGCGAGCACCGGGCTGTACGAGCGGCTGACCGCCCGCGAGGTGATTCGCACGTTCGGCGAGCTGTACGGGCTCACGGGCGCGCGGCTCGACGCGCGCGTCTCGACGCTGGCCGCCGAGCTCGAGCTGGGTGCGTTTCTCGATCGCCGCTGTGGCCAGCTCTCGAGCGGCCAGAAGCAGCGTGTGTCGATCGCGCGGGCGCTCGTGGCCGACCCGCCCGCCTACGTGCTCGACGAGCCGACCTCGGCGCTCGACCCGCTGGCGGCGCGCGACATTCTTCAGCTCGTGCAGGGCGCGAAGTCGCGCGGCAAGGCGGTGCTGTTCTCGACGCACCGCATGGAAGAGGCCGAGCACCTGTGCTCGCGCATTTGTTTTCTGCG
>JAEUJP010000782.1 GCA_016793725.1 Myxococcaceae bacterium
CTGCCGTTTCGTGAAGACCGGCTCGATGAAGACGCGGTGCAGTTGTCGCAGGTCTATTACGACCGCGGCATGATGAACGTGTCGGTTCGCCCGTCGTGGGTGAAGCTGCAGGCGCCCGGAGCGGTCGAGCTGGTGTTCACGATCGTCGAGGGCGAGATCTTCAAGATCGGCAAGCTGACCTTCAGCGGCGTGGCGCTGGGGCCCGACAAAGAGGTGATGAAGGGCTTCGAGTCGAAGCCGGGTGGGGTGCTCTCGCGGGCCGCGCTGCGCCGCGACATCGATCGCCTGCGCGACCGCGCATCGGCGAAGGGCTTCAACGTCAACGTGTTGCCGGTGACGAACGTCGACCCCGACAAGAAGATCGTCGACGTCGAGCTTCAGCTCGAGAAGCTGCCGGGGCCGATCAACTTCTGACGGCGAGGGCGCAGCGCCCGCGCATGTGGCTGACGAACAGCAGTACCGTTCGTCGGCCTGAGGGGCGGCGCAGCCCGGGCTGGAAAGGCAGCCCGTCAGAAGATGTGGCCGAAGTTGAGGTAGATGCCCCAGTCTTCGCGGCTCAAACCCACGTCGCACATCAGAATGGTCGCCTGGTTCCACGAGATGCGCAGGCCGGCGCCGGCCGAGTACTTCCAGTCGCCGAGGCGAATGCGGTCGACGCGGTCGAACACGCTGCCCGAGTCGAAGAACGGCGCGAAGATGAGGCCCCACTGCTGCGAGAGGGCCTGAAAGCGAACGAACGTCCACCTGGCCTCGAGGTTGGTGAACACCATGTTCGCGGCGACGAAGCGCATCGAGCGGTAGCCGCGCAGCGTGCGGTTGCCGCCGAGGCCGAGCGTGAACGTCTCGAGAAACGGTATCTGCTGCATCGCGAACAGCGGCACGCCGCTCGTCTGCAGCATCATCGTGAAGCGGCCCGCCAGCACCAGGTCGGCCCACTCGGGAAACGGGCTGTAGTACCCGCGCAGGGCGCCGGTGAACCGCACGTAGTCGTACTCGCTGCCGATCGCCTTCGTGGCGACCTGAATCGACGCCTCGTGAAACACGCCGCTGTTCGGGTCGGGCTCGAAGTCGCGCGTGTCGTACGAGACGCCCAGCGTGAGCTGGTTGTCCCACCCGCCGCCGCAGCCGACGAGCCGCCCGGTCGCGCAGTCGTCGGCGAGCCGCGACGCTCCGAGCGGCGCCTCGACCTTTCGCCCGTCGTCGTCGTACGCGTTGATGATCGTGCCGGGCTGAATGAAGCGCATCGCCCCGCGCGAGAAGGTGAGGCCGCCGAGCAGCCGCACCCGGCCCTCGAAGAACTGCCGCTCGAGCCGCACGTCGAGGTACGGCTTCTCGGCGTCGACGAAGTCGTACAGCCCGTACGTCGTGCCGTCGGGCTGCACCGCGCTCACCGCGCGCTCGTAGTCGTTGAACCACGCGTACGTGCGGCCCTTGAACGTGAGGGGCTGCAGCGTCGCCTCGCCGCGGCCGAAGTACGGCGTCGTCTGCGCCCTGATGTACCCGGCCTCGGCGCGCAGCCGAAACGGCGTGCCGAGGAAGAACGGCGCGTCGTAGTCGAGCACGTGGTACTGCAGGCCCTTCGTCGAGAAGAACGCCTGCACGAACATGCGGTGGCGGTACGGCTCGTACGCGAACAGCTCGTCGCTGCGCTTGCCGTCGAAGAACAGGTAGCCGCGCGCGCCCAGGCCCACGCCTGTGTTCGGGTCGTAGTTGAAGATGGGCAGCCCCGTGACGTACCAGCCCTCTTTTTTGCGCGCGTAGTCGTCGGCCGAGAGCGCCGGCTTCCACGCGAGCCAGCCGGGGGGAGGGGGCACGCCACCGTCGGCCAGCAGCCCGCCGTCGGCCTGCGCCACCACGAGGGCGGTGAGCAGCGCGAGGGTCACTGCAGCTCCATGCGGAGGAACACGCGCCCCGTCTTGGGCTCGGCCCCCGGCTCGACGAACACGCCCGCCGCGCCGAGCCGGCCCTCGCGCTCGTACGGCTGCAGCAGCACCTCGAGCACGTCGCCCGCGAACGACGGCTTGCGGAACCGCACGTCGAGGTGGCGTGCGAGCAGGTCGCCGCGCCCCAGCCGCCTTAGCAGCACGTCTTCGAACAGGCGCGGGTACACCAGCGAGTTGACGTGCTGGTTGCTGTCGGTGTGCGTGAGCCCGAAGCGGCAGGGCTCGCCCGCGCGCTCGAGCGGGCCGAGCGGCTTCGCGTCGGGCGGCAGCTCGAGCGCACCCTGCGGCTCGGCCCACGGCACGACCGGAGCCGAGACGCCGTGTTCGCCCAGCTCGGTGACGCGCCGCTTCGCGCCCTCTTCGAACGGGCGGGTGAAGACGTGCTCGGCGAGCACGCTGCCGACCCGCGCGCGGGTGCCGGCGTCGTCGGGCGGCGGCAGGTTCGTTCGGCCGAGCGGCGCGTGCAGCTCGGTGCGCAGCGTGAGCAGGAAGTGTCGGGTCGCGCCGCCCACGCCCACGCTGCGCTGAATGTCCCACGTGCCCCGGGCCTCGACCGGCGCGTCGATCGCGAACGGGCCGTCGCCGGCCTCGAGCACGAACCGGGTGGTGATGGGAATGATGCCCTCGCTCATCGCCCAGGGGTACAGTGGGTGTTTCGTGAGCTCGTCGCGCCACACGAGGCCCAGCGACGCGGTGAGCGACTCGAGGCGAACCCGCCCGTCCATCGCGACGTCTTCGAACCGCAGCGGCAGCACGCCCGTGATCATGGGCGCCCCTATATGGCAAAGAGGGCCATGCAGCTGAGAGAGGTGAAGGCCGCCGACGTGCCCCAGGTCGTCGCCCTGGTGCGCGAGACGCTCGCCGAGTTCGGCCTCGAGTTCGGCAAGGGCGCGGTCACCGACGATCAGCTGTTTCACCTTCCGGGCTCGTACACCGAAGGCGGCGGCGCCTTCTTCGTGGTCGAAGAGGGCGGGGCGCTGCTCGGCACCGCCGGCGTCGCGCCAGTCGCTTCAGGCGTCTTCGAGCTGCGCAAGATGTACCTCACGAAGGCCTCGCGCGGCCGCGGGGTGGGCACGCAGCTGCTCGCCGCGTGCGTGGCGCACGCCAGGGCCCGCGGCGCGAGGCACCTCGTGCTCGACACGATCGAGAAGATGACCGCTGCCATCACGTTCTACGAGAAGCACGGCTTCGTGCGCGACGACGCGCAGGTGCGCGGGGCGCGGTGCTCGCGCGGCTACCGCCTCGATCTCTAGGGCGCGCCAGAGTCCCTGCCGTGTCGTGCGACAGCCCGTCGCTGTGACCTCATAAGCCACGGTCTGCATTGAGCTTCACAAACGGCACCGAGCGTGCAGACTCCGGGGTCACCCCCATGCGCACGAACCCCCTCAGGCTGGCGGCACCTCTCGCCTTGGCCCTCGCGGCCTGTTTCCCGAACACCCTGGGCCCCTGCGCCTCAGACGACAACTGCCCGACCGGCTCGATCTGCATCGCGGGCCGCTGCACGGTCGGGAGTGGGGAAGGTGAGGGCGGCGGCAGCAACACGGGCGAGGGAGGCGGGAGCAGCGCGGGCGATGGCGGCGCCGCGGGGGGAATCGGCATGACCGGTGGCGGTAGCGAGGCGACCGGCGGCGGCGGCGAGGCGACCGGCGGCGGCTCGGGGCAGATGACCGGCGGCGGCTCGGGGCAGATGACGGGTGGCGGCTCGGGGCAGATGACCGGTGGCGGCTCGGGGCAGATGGCCGGCGGCACGGGCGGCAACGCGGGGGGCGGCTCGGCAACTGCCGGCGGCGGCATTCCGAGCAACGTCGAGGGGCCGGGGTCGACGTGCTTCGACGGCCTCGACAACGACAACGACACCGAGACCGATTGCGCAGACCCCGATTGCATGAACCAGCTGTGTCGCGCGACCGCGGGGCTCTGCGACGCTGAAGAGCGCTGCACGGGTGGGATGTGCCCAGACGATGAGAAGCGTGGCCCCGGCACGCTCTGCCGCGCCGCGGTCGACGGGGGCTGCGACGTGCCCGAGACCTGCGACGGCACGAGCAACACGTGCGGGCCCGACGGTGGCGTCGACGTCGTACTGCCGGCCAACACACTGTGCCGTGGAACCGGTGGCCAGCTGTGCGACGCGCCCGAGCGCTGCGATGGTGTCGCGCCCACCTGCCCCGTCGATCGCGTCGCCGATGCCGGCACGCAATGTCGTGCGAGTGCTGGCGACTGCGATCAGGCCGACACCTGCGACGGCGTCTCGCGCGACTGCTTCGACAGCCGACGTGGCTCGTCGTTCTCCTGCCGCGCCTCGGCCGGCGACTGTGACCCGGCCGAGACCTGCAACGGTGGCGTGA
>JAEUJP010000832.1 GCA_016793725.1 Myxococcaceae bacterium
TGCAGAAGTCGGGAGGCGGCCCGGCGTCGGGGATGACCGGCCCCCCGCCGTCGATGGTGATGCCCCCCGGCTCGGGAGGGAACCGCACCTCACACAGGCAGTCGCTCTCGTCGGTGTCGCAGCCGCGCTGCGGCCAGCTCGCGATCGACGCGCAGATGTAGCCGCCGACGCCGAGGCAGTCTTCGTTCTTGCGGCAGCCGCGCCCGCCCAGGTTGTCGGTGGTGATGAGGCAGCTCGAGGTGCCGACCGCGAGCGCAAAGAGAAGTGCCAGGGAGCGCAAACCGGCTCGACCATCGCACACTCCGTGCCGCGCGCCGATGCCTTCGGGGTTCGCGCGGTTGCACCGTCACGCGCGTGCTGCTGCGCGTGCACAGTGGTGTGCCGACGCACCAGCGCAGCGCTCAAAACCGGAAGGTCAGCGCGGCCTTCTCGGCGATCGGCTCGGGTATGAACTCGAGCACGAGGGCGAGCAGCACGGCGGCTCCGGCGAGGCCGTACATGACGTTCGCGAGGGCGGCCGACGCGCGTGCGTTGCTGACGGCGCGCTGCGCTTCGAGGGCAGACACGATGGTCTCGGCGCGCTTGGCCTCACCCTGCGCCTGGTAGGCGAAGACGAGGCCGACGCCACCGACGACGGCGCCGATGACGTACGCGTAGCGCCGCGGAGGCACGGCCTTGTTGAGCGCCTCGAACACCTTCGAGGGGCTGTCTTCGAAGCTCACGTCGTCGTCTTCTTCGGGGGCCGGCGTCTTGGCGGCGGCCGCCTGGGTGGGCTTGTCGCTCTTCTCGGGCTTCTCGGCCTTCTCTGAGGGTTCTGCCTTCGCCGGCGCTTCGGCGGTCTCTTCAGTCTTCGTCTCGGCCGGCTTTTCTTCTGCGGAGCCCGCTTCGGCGGCCGCTTCGGTCTCGGCGCTGGCGTCGCCGCGGCGCTTCTTCTTGCGCTTGCTGCCCTGAGACTCTTCTTCGGGCTCGCTCTGCGCGCGCTCGGCCTCTTGCGCCTCTTCCTGCTCGGCGGGCTTCGCCTTCTTCAACGACTTCTTCTTCTTCTTCTTCTTCTTCGCGCTGGAGCTGGCGGAGTCGTACTTGCCGGCACCGAAGACGGGCAGCGGGAGGAGCACGAGCGAAAACGACAGCACGAGATGAAGGATGCGGCGCATCAGCGAGCGGGACTATACGTCTTAACGCAACGATGCAGGTGCACGTGAATGGAGAGCCGAAAGAGATCGCCGACGGGCTCACGCTGAGCGAGCTCCTCGACACGCTGAAGATCGAGCGTGCGCGGGTCGCGGTCGAGGTGAACGCCGAGGTGGTGCGGCGGGCGCGGCACGGCGAGGTGAAGCTGAAGGCCGGCGATCAGATCGAGATCGTCACGTTCGTAGGAGGCGGCTGATGGCGCAGGACAAACCGTTCGTCGTCGCGGGTCACACGTTTCGCTCGCGGCTCATCGTCGGCACCGGCAAGTACCCCTCGTTCGCGGTGATGAAGGCGTGCCACGAGGCGTCGGGCGCCGACTTCGTGACCGTCGCGGTGCGGCGCCACGACTTCAAGGCGGCCGGCAGCGAGTCGATTCTCTCGTTCATCGACACCGCGCGCATCAAGCTGCTCCCGAACACGGCCGGCTGCTACACGGCCGACGACGCGGTGCGCACGTGCCACCTCGCCGAAGAGCTCGGCCTCTCGAAGTGGGTGAAGCTCGAGGTGCTCGGCGACGAGAAGACGCTGTTCCCCGACGTCGAGCAGACGCTCGTCGCGGCGCGGCGGCTGGTGAAAGAAGGGTTCACCGTGCTGCCGTACACCTCAGACGACCCGATCGTGGCGAAGCGCCTCGAAGAGGCCGGCTGCGCGGCCGTCATGCCGCTCGCGGCGCCGATCGGCTCGGGGCTCGGCATTCGCAACCCGCACAACCTGCGCCTCGTGATGGAGGCCGTGAAGGTGCCGGTCATCGTCGACGCCGGCGTCGGCACGGCTTCTGACGCCGCGGTCGCGCTCGAGCTGGGCTGCGATGCCGTGCTGATGAACACCGCGATCGCGGGCGCGCGAGAGCCGGCGCTGATGGCCTCGGCGATGAAGAAGGCGGTCGAGGCGGGGCGCGAGGCGTTTCTGGCCGGCCGCATACCGATGAAGGCGTACGCGACCGCGTCGAGCCCGCTCGAGGGGCTCGTTGGCCGTTGAGCTGATTCTCATCACCGACTGGTCGCTGCCCGATCTGCTCGACCGGCTGGCGGCCGCGCTGACGGCGGGGCCCGGCATCGCGATTCAGCACCGGCACCCCGAGGCGACCGGCCGGCAGTTCTTCGACGAGGCGGTGAAGCTGCGTGAGCGGTTTCCTTCGACTCCGCTCTTCGTGAACCGGCGGCTCGACGTGGCGCTGGCGCTCGGAGCCTGGCTGCACCTGCCGGCGTACGGGCTGTGGCCAGAAGACGTGCGCGGGCGCGTCGAGCGGGTGAGCGTGGCGGTGCACTCGCTGGAAGAAGCGGCGCGCGCGGGCGGCGCAGACCTCGCGCTGGTGAGCCCCGTGTTCGTGAAGGGCGACGCCGTGCCGCTCGGCGTCGACGGCTTTCAGCGCATCGCGGCCGCCCTGCCCTGCCCGGCGTTCGCGCTCGGCGGCGTGACGGCGCGGGTGCCGGGCGCGGCGGGTCACGCGGTCATCTCATCGGTGCTGCGGGCCGCCGACCCGGCTGCGGCGGCGAAGGTTATGCTGCGGCCATGATCTCGCTGCTGCTCGCGGTGACGCTGTCGGCCGAGCCTGCCCTGACGCCCATCGACACGACGAAGTGGGAAAAGAAGAGGCTCTCGGCGTTCGGCGGGTCGGGCAGGTTCAAGTTCGACGGCGTGCTCAGGCTGCCGCCGAAGACGCAGACGACGGTGCGGAACATGACCGACTCCGACGGGAAGCCGGCTGGCGCGGTGGCGCGGCTCACGCTGGCCGACGGCATTCAGGTGAACCTGCTCGAGCGCGACCAGACGTCGCCGACCGACGAGCAGGGCCTCGCCATGCAGGAGTCGATGATCACGTTCAAGGCGACGGTGCTGCTGCACGAGAAGAAGCCGACCCTGCGGGTGCTGCTGGTCGAGAGCGAGAACGGGCTCGACCCGCATGTGATCAACTGGTCGATCGCTCCGGGCTTCACGTGCGGGCAGAAGCCGATGGGCAACCCGAAGCTGTCGCGCGCGCAGGCCGACACGATCATCGCGATCTGCACGTCGCTCGCGGCGAAGTGAGATGACGGCTCCGGCGCTGAGGCCGATGGCGCTCGGTGAGATCGTCGACCGGTCGGCGACGTTCTGGCGCGCGCACTGGCGGCGGCTCTACCCGCTCTTCTTCGGGTTCAACGTGCTGCAGTACGCCGCGCTGAAGGGGGGGCAGGCGCTGATGGGCCAGGGCTCGTCGCTGACCGAGCTCGTCACGATGTTGCGCTCGGCGGCACAGAACCCCGACGTCTTGCGCGAGCGCACGCCGACGATGCTGGTCGGCACGACGGCGGTGCTGCTCTTGCTCATGTTCGGCACGCTGTTCGTGACGACGGCCGCGGCGCACTGGGTGCTGCCGACGTTCTTGGGCGAGCCGGCGAAGCTCGTCGACGGCGTGAAGCACGCGGGGCGGCGCTTCGGCACGCTGGTGGGGCTGTTCTTCATCGCGGCGGCGTGGGCGCTGGTGGTGTTCGTGCTGACGCAGCTGCCGGCGCTGGGGCTGAGCGTGGCGGCGGGCCTGCTGGCCAGCCCGGCCCTGCTCATCGTCGGCATGCTGCTGATGGCGCTCACGATGTTGGGGTGGATGATGTGGTTCTTCCTCCGCTTCGCGCTCTGGGGGCCGGTGGTGGCGGCTGAAGCCGTCGGGCCGTTGGGCGCGTTTCGGCGCACGGGCGCGCTGACGTCGGGGCGCGTGGGGCCGGGCCTGATGGGCCTCGTGAAGATGCGGCTGATGATTCTCATCACCGTCGTCGCGATGCTGCTCTTGCTCATCAGCCTCATCTCGAGCGTGCCGGTGCTGGTGCTGCAGGGCATGTACGGCAACCTGCTCGACCCGGCGGCCGGTGAGGTGCCGGCGGTGCTGCTGGTGCCGGCCGAGCTCTTGAACCTCGCGGCGGGCGCGGTGATGTACCCGCTGTACGTCGCGTTTCAGGTCATCTTCTACGTCGACCTGCGCGTACGTCGTGAAGGCCTCGATCTCGAGCTTCAGCTGAAGGCGGCGGCCTGATGGTGGGGCTGGTGCTGCTCGCGCTGACGGCGGCGTGCCCCGACGGTGACGACGCCTGCGTGCTGGCCGAGCGACCGGCGGCGGTGGCCGATCGTGCGGCGCTCGAGCGCGCGCTGAGCGAGCCGGAGTTCTCGCGCGTGCGGAACCGCAACTCGAACGTGATCGCCCAGCTGTGGGAGCAGTTCTTCGCGTGGCTGAAGCGCGTGTTCCAGACGCGCGAGGCGGCGACGTTCGCGAAGGCGGCTCCGTTCGGGGTGCTGACGCTGGCGTTTTCGGTCGCGCTGTTCGCGCTGCTGCGGTTCGTGCGGCTGCGAAATGTGCGCGGGGCGGGTTCACCGGCGGCGGTCGCCGCTGAGCCCGAGCGGCTCGACCTGAAGCCCGCGCCCGAGCACCTGGCGAACGCGCGGCGGCTGGTGGGCTCGGACCCGCGGGCGGCGATTCGTGAGGCGTTGCTGGCGCTGCTGTCGTCGCTCGAGCGGCGAAACCTGGCGCGGCCGAACCGGGTGAAGACGAACCGCGAGCTGTGCGCCGAGCTGCCGGGGCGCGGGGCCGATGCGGGGCTGGTGCGAGAGGTGAGCGCGCAGCTCGGCTGGTACGACCGGGTGTTCTATTCGATGGGCGCGGTCGGGGCCGACGAGGCGAGGGGCTTCATCGTGGCGATCGAGAGGCTCGTATGAAGCGCGCGTGGCTACCGTACGCGGCGCTGCTGGCGCTGGCGCTGGCGGCGGGCCTCGCGAGCCCCGAGACGGTGCCCGACTCGCCGGTGCCGTCGGCGCAGAACCCGGGCCCCAGCGGGGTGAAGCTGCTGAAGCGCTACCTGGAAGAGTCGGGGCGCGAAGTGCGCCTCGTCGAGACTGCGTTCGAGCTGCCGGCGAAGGGCACGGTGGTGCTGGCCGCGCCGACGGGCCACGGCCTGTCGGCGAAAGAGCGCGAGGCGCTCGAGGCGTTCGTGAACGGCGGTGGCACGCTCGTCTACCTGCAGCCGCGGCGCTCGCACGCGCAGGTCGAGCTCGACGGGTGGCTGAAGCTCGAGCGCGGCCCGCCGCTCGCGCGCGATGGCGTGGGCGACGATCTGCTCGGCACGTCTGACGACGTCACGCGGCTGCCCGGCCTCGGCAAGCTGCGCGTGCTCGCCGACGACACGGTGATGACGACGCTCGACGGCGCGGTGCCGCTCACGAAGGGCAAGAGCCTGTGGTGGGTGAAGCTCGGCGCGGGCGAGGTGTTCATCGGGGCGGGCGCAGACCTCGCGCAGGCCTCGCGGCTCGAGCTCGACGACAACGCGGCGTTCTGGGCGTCGCTGCCGGGGCCGGTCGTCATCGACGAGCTGCACCAGGCGCCGAAGCAGAAGCCCGACCTGAGCGCGAACCTGCTCGCGGTGCTGGCGCAGCTCACGTTCTGCGGGCTGGCGTTCGTGCTGGTGTTCGCGCCGCGGCTGGGCCCACCGCGACCGACGCTCGTCGAGAAGCACCGCTCGACGATGGAGTACGTGAGGTCGATGGGCGCGCTGGTGGGTCAGGCGCACATCGAGGCCGAGCTCGCACGGCTCGAGGTCGAACGCGTGAAGCGTGCGCTCGACCTGACCGACGACGACGTGCCGGTGCGTGCCGACGGCGTGAAGACGCCCGCCGACTACCTCGCGCTGAGCCGGCGCTGCGCCGAGCTCGAGCGAACCCGACGTTGATGGCATTGATTGCAGTGCAATCAGTGGCTACGTTCATGACATGACGCAGCACGCGAGCCTGACGATTCGAAAGCTGGACCCTCGCCTCAAGCGCCAGCTTCGTCTGCGCGCCGCTGCGCACGGCCGCTCGATGGAAGAAGAGGCTCGCGAGATTCTGAAGGCGTCGCTCGCCGGCGGGCAACCCACCGGGCAGGAGCTCGTCGACCGGATTCGTCGTCGTTTCGAGGCCGCTGGCTACGTCGACATCGAGTGGCCGAAGCGCAGCGAATCGAGACCGCTCCCCGACTTCAAGTGATCGTCCTCGACACCAACGTGCTGGCTGAGCTCATGCGGCCTGCGCCTTCTGAAGCAGTG
This sequence comes from Myxococcaceae bacterium, assembly GCA_016793725.1. Taxonomy (GTDB): domain Bacteria; phylum Myxococcota; class Myxococcia; order Myxococcales; family Myxococcaceae; genus Xiheicaenimonas; species Xiheicaenimonas phototrophica. The sequence goes on from JAEUJP010000832.1 coordinate 6,234, forward strand.
CTCGCATGGTACGCGAGACAACCGCTCGCCGAACTCTTCACGACCGCGATCACCGAGAGCGAGATTCTTACGGGGCTCGCCCTGCTCCCGCGCGGCAGGCGCCGGGCGGCACTCGAAGCTGCAGCCCAGGGTGTTTTTGACGAGCTGGGCGACCAGCTCCTGCCATTCGACTCGAATGCAGCCCGGGCGTTCGCCGAGATCGAGGTCGATTGCCGCCGCGCTGGCCGCCCCATCACGCGTGCAGATGCAGAGATCGCAGCCATTTCGCGTTCGCTCGGTGCCGCGCTAGCGACCCGCAATCTCGACGACTTCACCCACTGTGGAGTCGTTCTCGTCGACCCCTGGTCTGCCTGATACCTTGCGGCCCGACTTGGCCGAGGCCGCCTTCCAGATCGCCGACGTGAGCAAGCGCTACGGGCCCCGCTGGGCGCTCGCCCGCCTCACCTTCTCACTCGAGCGGGGCAAGTCGCTGCTGCTCACCGGCCACAACGGCTCGGGCAAGAGCACGCTGCTCAAGCTGCTCGGCACCGCGACGGCGCCCACGTTCGGCAAGCTCACCCTCTTCGGCCTCGACGCCGTTTCAGACCGCGAGGCGATTCGGCGGCGCGTCGCCCTGCTCTCTCACGCGAGCTATCTCTACGAAGATCTCACCGCCGAGCAGAACCTCGTGGTGCTCGGCCGCCTGCTCGGCGTCGCCGACCCGCCCGCCGCCGCCAGGGCCGTCATCGAGCGCGTCGGCATGACGAAGCGCGCCGACCACGCGGTGCGCACGTTCAGCGCCGGCATGCGCAAGCGCATCGCCATCGCGCGGCTGTTGCTCAAGAAGCCCGACCTCGCCCTGCTCGACGAGCCGTTCGGCGAGCTCGACCCCGAGGGCATCGCCGTGATGGAAGGCTTCATTCGCGAGCTGCGCGCGGGCGGCACCACCGTCGTGCTCGCCACGCACCTCATCGAGCAGGGCCAGTCGCTCACCGACACGCGGCTGCACCTCGCCGAGGGCCGCACGCTGGAGGCCGCCTAGGTGACGCTGCTGCAAGACTCGCCGGCGACGCGCAAGCCGCCGGGGCTGCTCGCCGCGACGCTCGTGGTGCTGCGCAAAGATCTGCTCATCGAGTGGCGCACGCGCGCGCGGCTCAACGCGCTCGTCTTCTTCGCCATCTCGACGCTGCTCTTGTTCTCGTTCGCGCTCGGCGCCAACACGACCGCGCTGCGCCAGCACGCCGCCGGCTACTTCTGGCTCGCCATCATCTTCGCGAGCATCTTGAGCCTCAGCGAGTCTTTCCGCATCGAGGGTGAGAACCACGCGCTCGAGGGGCTGAAGCTCGCGGCCATCGACGCGCGCGCCGTGTTCATCGGCAAGGCGCTCGGCAACACGGTGCTGCTGTGGGGCCTGGGCATCGTGCTGGCGCCGCTGTCGATCGCGGTGTTCGACCTGAAGGTGAAGATGAGCCTGTGGGCGCTGTTCGGCATCATCGGCATCGGGAGCATGGCGATCAGCGCGGCGGGCACGTTCTATTCGGCGATCGCGTCGAACGCGCGGGCGCGCGACGTGCTCTTGCCGATTCTGCTCTTCCCTGTCCTGGTTCCCGTGATCATCTCGTCTGTGGGGGCGACGGCGCTCATCTTCGAAGGTGATCCGATGGGTCAGATGCGCTCATGGACGGGAATGTTGGGTGTGCTGAACGTGATCTATTGGGCGCTGGGGCTGGTACTGTTTCCGCGGATCACCGAGGACATCTGAATGCCGAACTGGCTCGCCAACGCGCTGCTCATACTCCCCGCGGGGCTGCTCATCGCCATCTGCTTCAAGCGCGACCTCATCGAGATCGGGTGGAAGGTGATGGCCGTGCAGGCGGCGATCATGCTGCCGGTCGCCGCGTACCTGGGCCTCGTCTGGGCGCCGCCCGAGCGCGAGATGGGCGACGTCTATCGCATCATCTACGCCCACGTCCCCCAGGTGTGGATGGCCCTTCTCGGCGTCACCTTGAACTTCGGCTGCTCGCTCGCCTACCTGATGAAGAAGAGCTGGACGGCCGACGCCCTCGCCGAAGCGAGCGCCGAGGTCGGCCTCTACTTCGGCATCGTCGGCGTCACGCTCGGCGCCATCTGGGGCAAGCCGACCTGGGGAGTCTACTGGACGTGGGACCCCCGCCTGACCTCGGCCGCCGTGATGCTCATCTATTACACGGGCTACCTCGCGATGCGGCGCTTCACCGAGAACCCCGACACGCGCGCCACCTGGTCGGCCGCGCTCGGCACGTTCGGCATCGTGATCCCCGTCACCGTCTACTTCTCGGTGGTGTGGATGAAGTCGTTGCACCAGGTGCAGTCGACCCCGAAGACCGTCGACCCGCAGATGGTGTTCGCGCTGCGCTGGGCCGCGTGCGCGTTTCTCTGCCTGCTCATCACGTTCACCTACCAGCGCTACAAGGTGGCGCGGGCGGCGCTCGCGCGTGAGGTCGCTCCGCCCGAGGCGCTCTCAGGCCCTCCCCCTTCGTCGAACGACGTGGCAAAGGTGGCGGTATGAGCGCGCTCTCACTGCTCCTCGCCCAGGCCGACCCGTCGCGTGTCGGCGTCGGTCACATTCAAGGCGGGTGGGAATTCGTCACCGCGTCTTATGTTTTGACCCTCCTGGGAATCGTCCTCTACGCCACATCGTTGTGGGTGCGCCGGCGGAAGGAGTGACGTGAAGCCTGAATCTCGAAATCGATTGGTCGCCATCGTAGCCCTGGGTCTCGCCGCGAGCGCGCTCGGCTTCATCGCCTGGGGCAACCTCGGCGAAAACCTCGTCTACTACTGGAGCCCCAGCCAGCTGCTCGCCCAGGGCGAGAAGGCCATCGGCCCGACGATTCGGCTCGGCGGCATGGTGCAGGCGGGCTCGATTCAGTGGAACGCGGGCAAGACGCACCTCGACTTCAAGGTCGCCGACGGCAAAGAGGCCGACGCGAAGGCGGTGCAGGTGAGCTCCGACGAGATACCCCCGCAGATGTTTCGCGAGAACATCGGTGTGGTGGTCGAGGGCACCTACGATAAAGACGCGGTCTTCCACACGACGCGCCTGATGGTGAACCACTCGAACGAATACCGGCCGCCGAAGGCCGGCGAGTCTCAGAAAGACTGGCAGAAGTCGCTGCTCGAAGAGCAGCCGCAGGCGAACAAATGAAGGGGACAGGCTACTTTTCGTACGCCGCCCCGCCACGAGTCGAGCTCGACATGCGCACGAAAAGTTGCCTGTCCCCGCGCCCGAGAAGGCACTGTTGCGAAGAGCACTCGCAGCTCGAGCGCGGCGACCCAAAAGTAGCCTGTCCCCTTTTTGTACGAGCCACATGAACGCGACCCTCGGCTACGGGTTGGTTCTCTTCGGCCTGCTCTGCGCCGCGTTCGGCGCGATCGTCGGCATCTACACGGGCATGACGCGGCGCGAGTCGGCGCTGCCGTGGGTGCAGCGGGCGGTCTACGGGTTCTCGGGCGCCATGATTCTCGCGAACCTGGTGATGGTCGCGGCGCTGCTGCAGCACGACTACTCGGTGAAGTACGTCGCGCAGGTCGGCAGCAACTCGACGCCAACCATCTTCACCATCGTCTCGCTGTGGAGCTCGCTCGAGGGCTCGATTCTGTTCTGGGGCGCCATCATGGGCGCCTACCTGTTCGCCTTCGCGTGGCTGCACCGGGGCGAGCACGGCCGCTACATGCAGCTGTCGCTCGGCATGATGTGCGCCGTCGCGACGTTCTTCGCGTTTCTGATCGCAGGCCCGGCGAACCCGTGGGGCCCGGCGCCGAGCCCGGTGCCGACCGACGGCCCCGGCCCGAACGCGCTGCTGCAGAACCACGTGC
>JAEUJP010000884.1 GCA_016793725.1 Myxococcaceae bacterium
GTCGCCATCATGCTGCGGTGCGCCCGAATGTCGCCCGAGCCGTCGGTGAACATGCGGCTCTTGCGCTTGAGGCCCCACCACGCCGGCGGGTCTTGGTAGCCGAGGTTCGTGCGAATCGGCGCCGGCGGCGTGCCGTACTGCAGCGACAGCTCGAGCCCGAGCCCCATCGCGTCGTTCACGCCGCGCGCGCCGGTGCGCAGCCGCGTGTAGGTCGGCGCGGGGAAGCCGCCCATCATCGCGAGCTGCGCCAGGTCTTCTTGCAGCAACGTCAGGTCCGAGCGCGGGTTGCCCAGCCCCACGTACGACTGCCCTGCGACGCTGCCTTGATGGCACGCGAGACAGTCGAGCGTCGACGAATCGGCACCGGTCGCGCGCACGCCTTCGTTCAGCCCGAAGCCGTACCGCGCGCGAAACGCCGCCCAGTAGTCGGCCGGCTGCCCCGTGCCCCAGACGACCCACAGGTTCTGCATCGCGAGCATCGGCACGAGCGGCCCGGTGAGCCCCGTGCTCAGCAGCGCCACACGGCCGCGCTCGGCGCGTGTCGCATCGGCCGCGAGTGGCTGGCGGCACACGATGCCGGCGTCGGGCGTGCCCGCGTCTTCTTCGAGTCTGCCGCCGTCGGTGTCGGTCGTGACGATTTTGCCGACGGGCAGCACCGCCTTGTCGGCCAGCTTCGGGCCGCACGCGCAGGCGCAGAGCAGTGAGAGGGTCAGGTAACGCATTCGGGCTCGCGCTTAGCAGCTCTCGTGCCCGTCGCGCGCGCTGCCATTCACCCCGGCGGCGCAATCTTCTCGGCCACCTTCTTCAAGTCGGCCGCGAAGCCGTTGAACTCGGGCGTGAAGTCGGGGAGCGAGCCCTCGATCATCGGCAACATTCGCCCCGACAACGTCTCGCTCATCGCGAACGTGACGCCGCCGCCCTCATTCGGAATCAGCGTGAACGTGCGCACGCCGGCGAACGCGCCGTCGCCGTCTTCCCAGACCATACGTTTCTCTTTTTGGAAGTCGGTGACCTTCAGGTCGAACGTGCGCTCGGGCGCAATCTTGGCGACGAGCTTGAGCCGCTCGGTCTTTCGAATGGTGCCGTCGAGCTTCACGATGGTCGAGTTCCACTGCGGGTACGCGTTCGCGTCGACGAGCAGCGCCCACACGATGGGGGCCGGCGCGCCGATGTAGATGGCGACGCTGTAGTCGAGCGCGTCGTCGGTGCGCGTCTTCACGGTGACGCCGTCGGCCTTCAGCTCGCCGGGCTTCTTCACCTCGCGCACGACGGTGCCCGTCTTCAGCCAGATGAACACGCCGAGGCCGATGACGGTGAGCGCTGCGACGGCTTTGAGCACCTTCCCCATGAATTCTTTTCTCCGTTCGAAGGCGCGATACTCGAGCCCGGTGAGCACCGTTCTCACGGTCGAGGTTCGTACCGCAACCGGTAAAAGCCGCACGTTGAGCTTCGACTCGGCGTTCGACCGTCGCGTCATCATCGGGCGGTCTGCCGAGTGTGACCTGTGCGTCGAAGACTCGGGCGTGTCGCGCAAAAACACGATGCTCATCGCCACGCCGGCCGGCTGGCAGGTGCATGACCTCGGCTCGTCGAACGGCACGCGGCTGAACGGCGAGCGGGTGAGGGTGGCGCCATGCGGGCCGGGCGACGTGGTGGCGGTGGGCGAGACGCAGATTGTGCTGATCAGCGCAGGCGCACCGCCCGCCGAGCTCGTCGTCGACCTCGAAGCCGGGCGCGCGACCGTCGGCGACGTCGAGCTGCCGCTGTCGGCCGCCGAGCTCATCTGGTTCGGCTTCCTCGCCGCGCATCGCACGACGGGTGACGGCTGGGCGCAGGCGGGGCGCGACGGGCACGCGGCGCTCGCCAGATGGAGCGAAGCGCTGCTCGGGCGCGAGTGGGCCGCAGAGGTGAAGACGAGGCCGCTGCTCGACCTCGCGCGCGGTCACGACGTCGACGACGAAGACCTGAAGAACCTGCGCGGCAAGACGGCGCAGAAGCTGAAGGCGTTCTGCACCGGCGAGCTCGCCTGGCTCGCCGCGCTGGTCGTGCCCGAGGTGCTCGGCAAGAACCGCCAGCGCGTGCCGGCCGCGAACGTGCGGCTCGTGGCGGCACCTGCGCAATAAAGGGGACAGGCTACTTTTCTGCGCAACGCGGCACACTTCGTGCGCGGTTGCGCAGAAAAGTAGCCTGTCCCCTTTATTGCGCAACGTTGCCGACGTCCCCGGTGGTGCGCGTCGGTCGTCATGCTTCGAATCATGAACGACCCCCTCACGCTCACCGCTTCACTCGACCGGCCGCGCCTCGCCAAGGGCCAGCCCACCACCGTTCACCTCGTCGCCGAGCTCGTCGCTCCGCCGGCCGCCGCCACCCGCGCGCCGCTCGAGCTCGTGCTCGCCCTCGACACCTCGGGCTCGATGGAGGGCGAGAAGCTGCGCCACCTCGTCACGTCGGTCGAGCTGCTGCTCCAGCAGCTGCAGCCGTACGACCGCGTCGGCCTCGTCGCCTTCTCGCAGACCGCCCGCATTCTGCTGCCGCTCGCCGCGCCCGCCGACGCCCGCAACGCCGTGCGCGGCCTGCACGCCGACGGAGGCACCAACGTTGAGGCGGGCTTGCGCCACGCCGCCTCGCTGCTCGGTCGAAAGAACCCCGAGGCCCGCCAGGGCGTGCTCGTGCTCACCGACGGCCTCCCCAACGCCGGAGCCGTCACCCCCCGCACCCTCGCCGCCGTCGTGCGCGACCTCGGCCTGAACGTCTCGACGCTCGGCTACGGCGCCGACCACGCCGAAGACGTGCTCATCTCGCTGGCCGAGGCCGGCCGCGGCACCTACGCACACGTGCCCGCTCCGGAGCTCTGCCGCGTCGAGCTCGCCCGCGCCGTCGGCTCGCACGCCGAGGTCGTCGCCGAGGGCGTCACGCTCGACTTCGAGCCCCGCCGCAAGGTCACCGTCGAGCGTGTGCTCGGCGCTCCGCTGCCCGACTTTCTCGCGGGCCAGCGCCGCCCCGTCGCGTTCGTGCTGAAGCTCGACGGCTTCTTCGACGACGGCCCCGCGACCCTCGGCCGCCTCGTGCTGAAGCAGCGGCCGTCGCACGTCATCGAGCGCGAGGTGACGGCCGACATCGCCGCGACCTCCGGCCCGCTCGATGCGAAGGCCCACGGCCTGCGCCTGCGCTGCACGGCGAAACACGTGCGCGCGCACGCGGCGCAGCTCGCCGACGCCCGCCGCTTCGACGAAGCGAAGGCCGAGCTCGACCGCGTCATCGAAGAGATTCGCAACGCGCCCGCGGCGTCGAACGACCTCGAGCTCGGTGAAGCGCTCGAGCAGCTCATCGACGACGCCACGCTGATGCAGCAGCGGCCCGACGCCGCCGCACAGGCCGCGTACCGCCGCGGCCAGCAGTCGCTCGGCACGGCCACGCCCGCGAGCGCGCTGCTCGCGTCGGCCCTCGGCCAGGTGCCGAACGCGCGCCTCATCGTGCTCGAGGGCGCCGACCCGAGAGAGGTCACGCTGCAGGGCGAGACCCTGCTCGGGCGCACCGCCGAGGCCGACGTTCAGCTGCAGTCGTCGAGCGTCTCGCGCCGGCACACGCGCATCGTGGCCTCAGATGGCACGTTCTGGGTGAACGACCTCGGCTCGACGAACTGCACGCGGCTCAACGGGCGCCCCGTGCGCTGCGAGCGGCTGCGCAACGGTGACGTCATTCACGTCGGGCAGGTGAAGCTGCTCTTTCGAGAGGGCTGAGCTGAGCGAAGTGCGCCAGAAGTGCGGCTTTGGGCGCCGACCACCGGCGGGCGCTGGCCCTCGGCGCGCGACCCGCCATAGAAGGCGCGCCGTGCCTCGCTACCTCGCCCTCGCCCTGCTCGTGGCCGCCGCCTGCGCGGCCAAGAATGACCTCTCGCTCACGAACGACGCGGTCACCGCGCACGTCGTCGTGCAGCCCTTCTCGCTCGAGGTGATTCGGCCCGGCGGTGAGGTGGTGCTGAAGACGAACGGCCGCCCGCGCGCGACGCGCGACACGCCCGAGTTCATCTCGCAGCTCTTGCCGGGGTGGGACGGGTACCGCGCCAAAGAGGGCGAGTGGGCCGAGGCGCCCGACGCCAGGCTCGTCGAGCAGACGCCCACCTCGGTGAAGCTCGCGTTCGGCGACACCTTCACGATGGAGGTCAAGCTCGACGGCGCCCGCGTTCGCGTCACCACCGCGAGCACCGCCGCCGGCCTCAACAAGCTCGCCGTGCCGTTCGTGCTCGGCGCCGACGAGCACGTGTTCGGCTCGGGCGAGCGCTACGCGTCGTTCGATCACCGCGGCCTCTTGCTCTACAGCTGGGCCGAAGAGGCGGGCCTCGGCGGCGGCGAGTCGAAGAAGGCGTACAGCGACGACAACCCGTTTCCGAACGGCCCGTCGATGACCTACTTCCCCGTGCCGTTCTTTCAGTCGAGCGCCGGCTACGGCCTGTCGCTCGACACCACGCGCCGCACCGAGCTCGACTTCGGCAAGACCAGCCCCGGCGAGTGGCGCGCGGTGGTCAACGGCACGACGCTGCCGCTCACCGTCTACGCCGCCGACCCGGTCGAGGTGCTGAATTTGTGGACGCAAGACACCGGCCGCCCCATGGAGCCCGCCCCGTGGGTCTGGGGCCCTCGCCGCCGCGTCGGGCGCGGCTCGCAGGTGAACGGCGTGCCCGAGTGGTCGGCCATGCGCGACGCCGGCCTGCCCCTCACCGCGTGCGACGACGCGATGCACTTCTTGCCCGCGCTCTCGCACCTCGGCATCGAGACCGAGCTGCGCGCGTGGACGAAGACGATGCACGACAACGGCTTCAAGGCCATCGGCTACAACAACCCGTACGTCGCCGCGTCACACATGAACGCGGCCGCCGACTACGCGTTCGGCGCCGACGCGGGCTACTTCGAGAAGAAGCAGAACGGCGAGCCCGAGACGACGTTCTTCATCAGCGGCGCGCCGCTCTACATCTCGGCCGTCGACCTGACGTACCCGGCGGCGGTGGCCTGGTACGAGACGCTGCTCCAGCGCGGCGTCGACCTCGGCTACGACGGGTGGATGCACGACTTCGGCGAGTACGTCGCGAGGTCGTCGCGCTTTCACGACGGCCGCCGCGGCGACGAGGTGCACAACGCCTTCCCCGTGCTCTCGGCGAAGGCCGCCCACGACTTCTTCGAGCGCGTGAAGCCGAACGACTACCTCTTCTTCGTGCGCAGCGGCTTCACCGGCACGCAGGCCTATGCCCCCGCCGTCTGGAGCGGCGACCCCGAGTCGACCTTCGACGACACCCAGGGCATGCCGGCGCAGCTGCGCGGCGGCCTCGGCCTCGCGCTCAGCGGCGTGCCGTACTGGGGCAGCGACGTCGGCGGCTTCAAGTGCATCACCAACGACCCGGCCGAGCCCCGCAACAAAGAGGTGCTGGTGCGCTGGTACGCGCTCGGCGCGGTGAGCCCCATCATGATGGACCAGAACGCCTGCGTGAGCTTCGCCGAGCCCCGCACGAAGTGGACGTTGTGGAGCGACGGCGAGACGCAAGACGTCTATCGGGTGATGGCGTCGCTGCACACGCGGCTCGCGCCGTACTTTCGCGTGCTCGCGCGCGAGGCGAAGGCGACGGGCATGCCGCTGATGCGCCCGCCGTTCTTGCTGTACCCGAAGGAGCCCCAGACGTGGACGGCCGAAGACACCTTCTTCCTCGGCCCTGCGCTGTTCTCGGCGCCCGTCGTGCGCCGCGGCGTCACGATGCGCGACCTGTGGCTGCCGCCCGGCAAGTACGTCGAGTGGTTTCACGGCGCCGTGTACGACGGCGGCGCGCGCGTGATGGTACCTGCGCCGATTCTGGAGACACCGCTGTTTCTGAAGACCGGTCACATTCTGCCGCTGCTCGACGGCGACGTGCAGACGTTGGCGCCGGCGACCGAGCCGAGCGTGGTGACCGAGGCCACGCGCGAGGGTGTGCTCGACGTGCGCGTGGCGCTCGAGGTCGGGCAGAAAGCCGAGCTCACGCTCGTCGACGGCACGAAGCTGACGGCCGAGCGCGTGGCGTCGGGCTCGGGCACGGCCGGCTTCACCGAGGTGCCGGTCGCCGACCTGAAGGCTTGCGACAGCTGCTTCGCGAAAGAGACGGGGCGCGTGCGCGTGAACGGGCGCGCGGTCGACTTCGAAGACCTGAAGCTGTCGTCGAGCCACCCGACGCGCCGCATTCGCTGGGAGGCGTTCAGGCCCTGATCTGGGGCGCCGGCGCCCCTGACCATCGTGTCAGGGCCCCTCGTTCGTCGAGGTGC
>JAEUJP010000888.1 GCA_016793725.1 Myxococcaceae bacterium
GAAGGCGTCGTGTCGTCCATGACCTCTTGGTGGCTCGAGGCCGCCAGAACGATCAAGACCGCAGGTGCGTCGGCCTGCTCTTGCGTCGCACCGGCTGCGCTTCGGCGCCCGCCCCGTGCTTCACGAAGAACGCCGACAGCGTCGGCCACAACGTCTTCGCCGCGTGCTTCGACACCACCGCGCCGACGTGGCCGCCCGGCAGGTGCAGCTCTTCTTTTTCGCGCGAGCCAAGAGCCCCCACCAGCGCCGCTGCGCTCGCGCGCGGCACGATGTTGTCGTTCGCGAACGTCACCGCCAGCGTCGGGCAGCTCACCGCCGAGAGCTGCACCGGCCGCCCCGCCAGCCTGAACGTGCCCTTCATCAGCGCATCGCCCCGGTACAGCTCGCCGATGTACGTCTTGTAGAACTCGCCCGGCAGCGACACGTTGTCGCTGCCCCACGTCTCGATCGCCAGAAAGCCGTCGAGGAACTCGTCGTTCCACGCGCGGTCGAGCAGCGTCACCAGCTTCTGCAGGCTCAACGTCGGCCGCAGCAGGTGAAACGCCCCCTGCAAGAGCTGCCAGGGAATCACGCCGAACGCCTCGAGCACCACGTTCACGTCGTACGACTTCGACCGCGTCCACAACGACAACAGCCCGTCGTCGCCGAACTTCACCGGCGCCGCCAACGCCACGAAGCTCTGAAACGCTTCGGGGTGCGCCGCCGCGTGAATCGCCGCCAGCGTGCCGCCCATGCAGTAGCCCAAGACGTGCGGCTTCGCCGGCAGCTTGCGCAGCGCCCGGCCCAGCGCCCGCTCGACCACGTCGTCGAACGTCACCCACCGGTCTTCGGCCGTCGGCGCGCCCCAGTCGATGCACCACACGTCGTGGCCCTGCGCCACCAGCCACTCGGCGAACGACTTGCCCGGCATCAGGTCGAGCACGTAGTGCCGGTTGATGAGCGACGGCACCAGCAGCACCGGCGTCGCGTGCTTCGGCCCGCCCGCTGCCGGCCGGTACCGCAAGAGCCGCCACTTGTTCTCGGCGTGCATCACGTCGCACGGCGTCGCGCCGACGACCGGCTTCGGTCGTTTCCACAGGCTCAGCAGTCGGGGCAGACCTTTCACGTGTAGAGCGCCTCGAACGTCGACTTGAACGTCGCGTACACCTGCTTGCGCCGCACCTTCAAGGTGCTGGTCAACAGGCCCCCGTCGACCGTCAGCGGCGTCTCGACGATCGCGAACTTCTTCAAGGTCTCGTAGCTCGCCAGCTGCGTGTTCACCTCGTCGATGCGCCGCTGCACCAGCACCTTCTTCGCCTCGCCTCTCGCGGCCGGCGCCACCCCGCTCGCGTCGAGGTGCGCGTTCACCGCCGGCTCGTTCAGCCACACGCCCGCCACCAGGTAACGCTGGCCGTCGCCGTACACCACCACGTGCGCGATGAACGGGTCGTCTTTGAACTTCAGCTCGATGTTCGCCGGGGGCACGTTTTTGCCCCCCGCCGTCACCAAGATGTCTTTCTTGCGGTCGACGATCTGCAAGAAGCCGTCATCGGTGAACCGGCCCACGTCGCCCGTCTTGAACCAACCGCCTTCGTCGAACGCCTCTTTCGTCGCCGCCGGGTCTTTGTGGTACCCGTGAAACACGCTGGGGCCCTTCGCGAGAATTTCGCCGTCTTCGGCGAGCTTCAGCTGCACCGAGGGGAAGGGCTTACCCACCGAGTCGAAGCGGAAGGCGCCCGGCGCGTTCAAGGTCAGCGTCGGCGAACACTCGGTCAACCCGTAGCCCTCGATGATGAGCAGCCCCGCCGAGTGAAAGCGCTCTTTCACCTCGCGCTTCAGCCCCGCGCCGCCCGAGAGACAGAACGTCAGCCGCCCGCCCGTCAGCTCCTGCAGCGCTCCGGGCCTGTCACCCGCCTGCCCGGCCAGCTTTTCCCACAGCGCCGGCACGCTCATGAACACGCTCGGCCGCACTTCCTTCAGCCGCTGCAGCGCCGTCGCCGGGTCTGCGAAGTACGTCGTGAACCCCAGCGTGTTGCCGAGGCACGCCTCACCGAAGCCGAAGATGTGGCTCATCGGCAGCCACAGCACGTCGACGTCGTTGCCGTTCAGCACCGGCGCGTTGTTCTTCAGCCAGTCGTGCGAGTTCACGCCCGTCATGCGGTGCGTGAGCGGCACGCCCTTCGGGTTGCCGCTGGTGCCGCTCGTGTAGAGCATGATGCCGACCTGATCGAGCGACACGGCGCCGAGCATGCGCTCGAAGTCGTCGGGCGCCTCGCCGTCGCGCGCGGCGCCCAGCGCCTGCGCCCGCGACCACGGCACCAGCTTCTTCTCGACCTCGGCCACCTGCGGGCACGGCCGCCCCTCGCTGCGCATCTTCTCGAGCAGCGGCCCCGCCTCGATCGGCTTCTCGGCCAGCGTCACGATGCGCACCACCTGCGCGTACTCGCCCCACGCCTCGAACACGCGCATCAGCAGCGCGGGTGTGTCGACGAACAGCACCTTCGCGTCGCAGTGGTTCGCCACGTACGCCGCCTGCGGCACCGTGTTCGCCGGGTAGATCGGCACCATCACGCCGCCCGCCGACTGAATCGCCAGCGCCGCCGAGAGCCACTCGACCGAGTTCGGCGCGAAGATCGCCGCCCGGTCGCCCGGCTTCAGCCCCGCCGACGCGAGAAACAGCGCGCACCGCCGAATCTGCGTCGCGAACGCGCCCCACGTCACCGCCCGCCAGTCGCCGTCGGGCGTCGGCAGCATGAAGCGCACGCGCGTGCGGCGCTCGGGCAGCGCGTCGAACACCACGCGCGGGGCGGGCTTGATTTCCAGGTAGGGCGTCACATCCACGGGCAGCTCCTCAGTGTTTCGGGTTCATCGACTCGAGGCGCTCTTCGAGGTCGATCAGGCGGCTCTGCAGCTGGTTGAGCGCGTGCAGCGACCGCTCTTGATCGCGCTTCGTCGGCAGGCCCCACATGCCCCACCACTGCGCGAACGCCTTGTCGCCCATCGCCTTCGCCTTCATCGTCGCGGTCAAGAAGCCGCCGACGGGCTCGAGAAACGCGGGGCTCTTCATCACCGTCTCGAGCAGCTCGGCGGTGCGCTGCTCCCAGACGTCGAAGCCCTTCTTCCACTGTTCCCAACCGATCATGGTGTGCCTCTTCTCGTTAGAGCCCGAGCCTTCGCAGCTCGGACGTGGTGGTGAAGTTGTCGTTCGTCTCGCCGTCGACGCTGACCGCGCGGGCCACCTCGCCGAAGCACTCGAACAGCCACGAGACCTGGCGGCGCGTGATGCTCGGCCCGACTGCCGGCTCGAGCGTGATCTGCGTGCGCGCGCGCAGCGCCTGCGTGAACGTCAGGTCGGGCAGCTCGAGCCGCCCCGACTGGTCGATGGTCGTCGAGTACGTGTCGCGCCCCGCGTACGGCAGCCCCCGCAGCGTCGCGTTGCGCGTCTCGCCCGCGCTCACCCACGTCTTGTTGAGCTCGAGCGGGTACCGGTACAGCGCCACCGGAGCCAGGTACGGCATCAACGTCTTGCCCTCGGGCGGGTTCTCGACCGCGCTCGCCACGCCGTGCAGCAAGAGGTTCTCGCCGTCTTCCGAGTACACGCCCAGCACCGTGCCGCCGAGATCGAGCGGCGCCACGTACTCGCCGCCCGGGAACGACGCCGCGAACCACTGCCCCTGCAGCGCCGCCGCCTCGAGCTTCGCCACCCGGTCGTCGGCGAAGTCGGTCGCGAAGTCCCACACGCGCCGGCCCGCCGAGTCGACCACCCCGTTCAGGTCGACCGTGCGCCGCACGTTCGGAGGCGACGCCAGCACCGACTGCGGCACGCCGAACGCCGCCTGCAGCTCGCTCGCCTCGATGCGCCCGTCGAGGTTCGGCAGGCACGTCAACGTCTGCGACGGCGCCGGCTCGTACGGCAGCCGCTCGGGGTACGTGCGGTTCGGCCCACATGCTGCGGTGCAACACAGAAGCGCGAGCGACACCTTCTTCAGAACACCCATGCGAGCCTCAGTCGTAGCAGCTGCGCCGGCTGCGCCTGCAGCCCCTGCGCGGGGTTGGAAAGCCCGGCGAACGGAAACAGCACCGCGTACTCGAGCAGCGCGTCGAAGCCGTCGCGCGACTCCCAGCGCAGGCTGCCGTGCAGCTCGAGGCCCAGGTTCTCGTCGCCGCCCGGCGTCGACGACGCGAACAGGGCGCGCGTGTACGTGCCCGACAGCCGCAGCTTCAGCGACGACGGCCCCAGGTCGACGAGCCGCGCCTGCGCCCACGGCCGCACGTAGAGCGCGTCGGTCACGGTGCCCACGATTTCGGCGAACAGAATGCGGTCGACCCGGTAGTCGGGGTTGAAGCGAAAGTTGTCGACCCGCGTGTCACGCGGGAAGTCGGCCTGCGGCGCGTCGAGCTCGCCCCGCACCGGCTTCACGCCCGCCGCAGGGTACGCCCCGAACCCCGGCGCCGGGTCACCGCTCGCGACGCCGCCGTAAAGCCCGCCCGAGAAGCGCGTGGTCGGCGAGCCCACCTCGATCTCGGCCGCGCCGCCCCACTGCAGCGACGTGCCCGGGTCGCGCAGCAGCACGCCGGGTATCAGCGACGGCTGCGCCACCGTCGCGAACGCCAGCGCGCCTTCGAGCTCGACGCGCAGCATCGGCGCCGTCACGCGCGCCCACACGTCGAACACCGTCGCGCGAAACCCGCGCGGCACCACCTGCGAGCTCGTCAGCGCCGTGCCCTGCACGTTCAGGTAGCTCTGCGGCACGTCCTGGTCTTGCCAGCGGTGCGAGGCGAGCACCCCGTACTCGACCGTCGTGCGGCCGGCGCGGCGGCGGCGCTCGGTGGCGACCGGCGTGCGCGGGTTCATCAGCGCGAACGAGATCGAGTGCACGTTCGCGCTCGGCTCGAGCACGAGGCCACGAATCTGGTCTTGCCGCGTCGACAGCGGGCCCACCGCGGTGAAGTCGTACGCCGCCGCGACGAAGTGGCCGAGCACGGGCGTGACGAACGCGATGCGGTCGGCAGCGTCGCCGCGGTCGCAGTCGAGGCAGTCGCCCCCGTTCGCGAGCAGGCCGAGGCCCCAGTGGGCGCCCATGCGGCCGGCGCTCAAGAGGCCCAGCGGCGTCAGCGCCTCGGCGTACGCGCGCTTCAGGCGAAAGAGGGTGGTGGGGAGCTGGCCCGGGCTCGTCGCCGGCGTGGGCGACGTGCCGGTGCCGGGGCTCAGAGAAGGGGTCGAGCCCATCACCAGGTCGTCGATGAGATCGGCGCGCAGCTTCACGGCGACCGCGGCGAACGGCGCGTAGACCGCGAGGTCGGTGCGCACGCGCAGGTCGGCGACCGCGAGCAGCTGCCCGTTCGGGTCGCCGAGCGGCGTCGCGTACAGGCCCCGGCCCGACGGCGTCGTGCCGCGGTCGAGGTCGAGGTTGTGCAAGAGCTCGCCGCGCGTGCGCAGGTAGCCGTTCAGCGCGACCTCGAACTTCTCTCGCGCGTAGAGGTCTTCGCCGTGGTCCATCAGGCCGCTCGCGAACGACGTCGAGGCGGTGAAAAGCAACACGAGGCCGCTCACGCTGAAGCGGAGTCGCGACGCAGCGCTCCGTCGATGCGGTTCGCGAACCCCTACGACTTCGGAGCCCGTCGGGCTCCTCCGCTCAGGGCCAGCGGAGGCGCTTCGGCGCGTCATGGGGTGCGCTCCGCCAAGAAGCGCACGACCTCGGCATTCGACGCGTTTTTCGCCTCGTACATCGGGAAGTGGCCACACTGCGGGTACACGACGAGGCGCGCGCGCGGCAGCTGCTTCGACAGCCGCTCGCCCACCGAGAGCGTCGAGATGCGGTCTTCGCGCCCCCACACGAGCAGCACCGGCACCTTCACCTCGCCGTAGCGCTCTTCGATCTCGTCGTACCGCTGGCCCCGCACCGCCGCGAGCGCCGCCGCCGTCGTGCCCGGCCGCGACAGCTGCTCTTCGACCCCGTCGATCACGCGCTGGTCGACCGCCGCCGCGTCGTAGAACGCGAACGCGAGCTTCTCTTCGGCGCGCTCGCGGTACGTCCACGCGTAGAGCAGCTCGCCGACGCCCCTCGCACGTGCAAAGTGAAACGTGGTCGGCAGCTGCGCGTCGTAGACCCACGCGTCGTACAGCGCGAGCCGCTCGACCGCCTCGGGGTGCTCGAGCGCGAGCCGCAGCGCCACCGAGCTGCCCCACGAGTGCGCGACCACCGCCGCCTTCTCGATGCCGCGCGCCTTCATCACCGCGAGCACCAGCTCGGCTTGAGCCTGCGGCGCGTAGTCGTCGGCGCCGCCGGGGCGTCTGTCGCTCCACCCGAAGCCCTTCAGGTCGAGCGCCAGCACGCGCCGCGTCTTCTGCAGCTCGGCGATGACCGGCGCCCACGTGTCGAGGCTCGACGCGAACCCGTGCAGCATCACCACGGGCTCGCCCTTGCCGACGTCGAGGTACCGCACGCGCGCGCCGTCGACCTCGACGAACGTCGCGTCGGCTGGCTCGCCCGGCAGCGCGCCCACGTGCCACGAGAGGCAGCCCGACACCGCCGCGGCGAGCGCCAGCGCGGCAGCGGGCCGAATCACGGCGAGAGCCTTCGCACTTCAGCCTGCGACGTGAACTCCTCGCTGGTCTCGTTGAGCTGTGAGCGCAGCGTCGCGATGGTGCCGAAGCACTCGGTGACGAACGCCTGCGACCGCGTGACGTTGGGAAAGCCGCCGACCGTGCGGGTCAGCCGCGTCTTCACCCGAATCGCGTCGAAGTCGGCGAACGGGGTCTTCACCACGCCGCGCGTGTCGGCGTCGGCGGCGTAGGTCTCGTACTGAATCCACGGTGAGCCGTTGTAGGTGCCCTGCACCGTGCAGGTGGTGCTCCAGCTGTCGCCGGCGCGCAGGGGAAACGCGACGAGCTTCGCGGGCGGCGTGTACGTCAGCCGTGTGGCGAGCAGCGAGTCTTGCGGGTCGGCGACGCCGCGCAGGTAGAGGCCGTCGGTCTTCACCTCGAAGACGCCGAGCAGGTCATCGTCGGCGGCCAGCTGGGTCACGTACGTCGCGCCGGGGAACTCGCTCTCGAACCACTTGCCGGTGAGCGGCTGCGTCTCGGCGAGCACGTTGCGGTCGCCGCTCAGCGCCTTCGTCATGTCCCACGTCGGCGTGCCGCCGTCGTTCACCGGCGCCGAGCTGAACGTCACGCCCGTCGCCACCTTGAACGTCGCGTGCAGGCCCACCTGCAGGGGCACCTCCATGCGGGTGATGGTGCCGTCGTGGTTCGGCAGGCACGTGGGGCTGAGGCCCCCGCCAGTGCCCATGCCGCCCGCGGTCGCCGTCGTGCCGCCCGCCGCGCCGTTGCCGCCGGCGGTGCTGGTGCCGCCGCCGGTTCCTCCCGCGGTCGCTGCACCCCCCGCAGACCCGCCACCGGCGCCGCCGACGGCACACAGCCCGTCGCGGGTGCAGGTGCCGCTCGCGCAGTCGGCGCCCGTTCGACACTCGGGGCCAGAGCCACCCGAGCAGGCGGCGAGCACGACGATGAGGGCGAAGACCGGGAAACGGAGCATGGCGGGCGAGCCTCTTATGCCGCAGGCGGTCGTGAGGGGAAGGGCGGTCATGTTGCGACGCAACACGAAATGCCTCATGGGCGGCGGTGCTGTCAAGGGTCGATGTTGCGATGCAGCACGGGCCGGGCTAGGGGTCACGCACCATGCTCGTGAAGAAATACGGCAACCGCCGCCTCTACGACACCGAGGCCAGCACGTACATCACGCAAGACGAGCTGGCTCAGCGCATTCGCAAAGGTGCCGACGTCACCGTCGTCGACGCGAAGACGGGGGCCGACCTCACGCAGCAGACGCTGACGCAGCTCATCATCGAGGGGCGCGGCGCCGGCGCGTTCTTGCCGGTCGGGCTGCTGCACCAGTTGATTCGCCTCGGCGACGACGCCCTCGCCGAGTTCTTCAACCGCTACGTGCAGCTCGCGCTCGAGATGTACCTGCAGGTGAAGTCGGGCGCGTCGTCGCTCGGCGCGTTCAACCCGTTCGCTGCGCTGAACCCGTTCGCCGGCGCGCTGATGCGCCAGATCTCGCCGTCGCAGCCCGCGGGAGCTGCGCCGCCCCCACCGCCCGCCGCGAACAACGACGTCGAGAACCTGCGCCGCGAGCTCGAAGAGCTCAAGCGCTCGCTGCGCCCGCGTCGGAAAACCCGTTAGTTTTGTTGCGGTGCACAAAATTTCCTTGACGCCCGGGTCGCGGTGGCTACCCTGTGCTGCGCTTCGGTCGATGAACGACCCGGCGAACACAGGAGCCACACATGACGGACAACAAGTTTGGAGCTGAGTTTTTCAAGAAGACGGCCGACGAGGTCTTTGGCCTTCAGGCGAAGTGGGTCGAGCAGTCGTTCAAGGCGATGGACGAGTACAACACCCTCGTGAAGGCCAACGTGAAGTACTGGGCCGATCTGCAGGCCGACGCGCGCAAGCTGGTCACCGACGCGCTGAGCTGACCATGCACCCGCTGCTCGCTCCCACCCCGAGAGACGTCGTCTGCACCGACGCCGGCGCGTCGCTGATTCGATTTCGCAGTGCAACACCAACGGCCCCGCAGGGCCGCCCCGTGCTGCTCGTGCCGTCGATGATCAACCGCTGGTACGTGCTCGACCTGAGGGCGGGAGCGAGCCTGGCCGGGGCCCTCGTCGCCCAGGGCCTCGACGTCTGGCTGCTCGACTGGGGCGCGCCTCGAGACGAAGACCGCTACCTCGAGTGGGACGACGTCGTGCGTCGCCTCTCGCGCATGGCCCGGCGCGTTCGGCGCGAGACAGGCCACGAGAAGCTGTCGCTGATGGGCTACTGCATGGGCGCGACCGTCGCGGGCATCTACGCCGCGCTCGAGCCCGAGGGTGTCGGCGCGTTCGCGAACCTGCTCGGCCCGTTCGACTTCTCGCAGGCCGGGTACCTGGGCCTCGTCGCCGACAAGCGCTGGTTCGACGCCGACGCGGTCGCTGACGCCGGCAATGTTGCGCCGCAGCAGATGCAGGGCGGGTTCGTGATGCTGCGCCCGACGGCCCAGCTCGCGAAGCTGGTCGGCGTGCTCGACCGCGGAATGGACGATGGGTTCAAGGCGCTCGAGGCCTGGGCGAACGACAACATCGCGTTTCCCGCCGCCGCGTACCGCCGCTACATCAAAGAGCTGTACCAAGAGAACCAGCTCGTGAAGGGCGAGCACCGCGTGGCGGGCCGCGCCGTGAACCTCGCGAACATCACGTGCCCGGTGCTCACCATCGCCGCGGCCCGCGACACCATCTGCCCGAAAGAGGCCGCGCTGGGGCTCAACCGCGCCGTGAAGAACGCCGAGCTGCTCGAGGTGCCCGGCGGGCACGTCGGCGCCGTCGTCGGCGGGGCTGCGTCGCGCGTGCTGTACCCGGCGCTCGCGAAGTTCTTCAGCCCGTCGGCTCTGCCGGTGCGTAGCGCGGCGAGCTGAAGTCGAGCAGCTGCCGCTTCGCCGCCACCTCTTGCGCCAGCGCGGCCGCCAGCTTCGCCTGGTCGCGCAGCTTGCCGCGCAGCCCCGGCTCACCGATGGGGTGGGGCGCCAGGCCCAGCTCTCGCAGCACGTGGTTGCTCTTGTAGAGCAGCGCCGTCTCGCGAAGCGCGCGCGTGAAGTACGTCACCGAGAGCGTGATGGCCACGCCGCCGCCGTTCTT
>JAEUJP010000910.1 GCA_016793725.1 Myxococcaceae bacterium
AGCAGAAGAACTCGCTCACCTCTGGGCGCGTACCCGAAGGTGGCACCGTCGAGCGCAGCGTGATTCCCGATCTCGGCAAGGGCCCGCTCGTGCTGTCGCTCAAGCGCCCCGACTTCACGAACGCCCAGCGCATCGCCGCCGCCATCGAGACCGCCCTCGGCGGAGGCAGCGCCAAGGCCCTCGACCCCGCCGCCGTCGAGGTGCAGACGCCGGCCGACACCACCGCCGTCGCCCTGCTCTCGAAGCTCGAGGCCCTCGAGGTCGAGGCCGACCTTCGCGCGAAGGTCAGCATCAGCGAGCGCACCGGCACCGTCGTCATCGGTGGCCAGGTGCGGCTCAAGCCGGCGGTCGTCGCACACGGCGGCCTGAAGGTGACCATTCAGACCACCAGCGCCGTCGCGCAGCCCGCGCCTTTCTCGGCCGGCCAGACCGCCACCGTGCGCAACTCGTTCGGCGAGGTCGAAGAAGAGAACCGCAAGGCCGTCGGCGTGCCGGCGACGAGCTCGGTCGACGAGGTGGTGAAGGCCATCAACGCGCTGGGCGCCTCGCCGCGAGATCTGGTCGCCATTCTTCAGGCGCTCAAGGCCGTCGGCTCGCTCGACGCCGACATCGAGGTTCTCTGATGTCGATGCTCGACCCCAAGGGCGCCAACGGCCAGGCGTCGCTCGACGCCTTCGTCTTCAAGCAGCTCCTGCAGAGCGCGGGGCTCGACAAGGGCATGTCGGGCATGGCCGGCATGGTGTTCACCGACGTGCTGTCGGAGGCCATCGCCAGGTCTTCTCACCTGATGCCCGAGTCGAGCGCGGCTCCACCGCCGCAGCAGACGCCCGGCGTGACGTCGGGCTTCGGCGTGCGCAGCGACCCGTTCACGCGCCAGCCGTCGCGCCACGACGGCGTCGACGTCGCGGGCAAGCTGGGCGACCCGATCGTCGCGGCGTACGGCGGCACCGTCATCAGCGCGGGCGAGCGCGGCGGCTACGGCAACGCGGTCGAGATCGACCACGGCAACGGCGTGCACACCTTGTACGCCCACGCGAGCGCGCTCGACGTGAAGCCGGGTGACGTCGTTCAGCCCGGTCAGAAGATCGGTGAGGTGGGGTCGAGTGGCAGGAGCACCGGCCCCCACCTGCACCTGGAGCTGAGAATCAACGGCCGCGCCAGTGATCCATCGTCTGCCCTTAAGGCCTATCGGCTTCGTGCCGAAGCAAATGAATAGAGGCATTATGAAAGTCACTGAACCCAAGTTTCAGGCTGTTGCACCGACGACGACCGCGAGCGAGAGCCCGGTGGTCCGGCCGGCCGCTCCGGTCGAAAGGGTCTCGAAGGCAGAAACTGAAGCAGTGGCCTCGACCATCGCACAGGTGCAGCGCTCGCTGCCCGCCGACCGGGCCGCTCGCATCGAGCAGATCGCCCAGGCCGTGAAGAAGGGCCAGTACCAGCCCAACGCACAGCAGATCGCGAACCGCATCGTCGAGCAGGCCGAGCTCGAAGCGCGACTTCGCGCTGCCCTGAACAAGCCATGAACTCACTGCTCGAGCTCCTCACGCAGATGAAGTCGCACGCGGAGCGCGAGCGCAGCGCCGTTCGGAGCCTCGAGCCGAGAAAGCTGTTCGAGCTCGCGACCGAGGGTGAAGCGCTCGCCCTTCGCCTCGGCCAGCTGCTGTCTGCCACGCCGACCGTGTCACCCGAGGTGCTGAAGCAGGCCGCCGAGGTGCGCGCGATGTCGCGCGCCAACGCCGAGATCGTGCGCCGCTCCCTCGACGTCATTCGTGCCGTCAAAACCAAGGCGCCCCACCTTGGCGCGACCGATGCACCTGCCTTCGTGTCGACGGTGGTTTGACCATGGGCGATCTCTTTTCACTCCTCTCTCTCGGCGCCAACGCGCTCTCGGCCCACCGGGCCGCGAGCTCGACCGCCAGCCACAACCTCGCGAACGCGAACACGCCCGGCTACTCGCGGCAGCGCGCGAACCTCGAGGCCGTGCTGCCCGCCTACCGCCTGGGCGGCTCGTTTTTCGGCCGCGGCGTCTCGCTGAACAGCGTGAGCCAGGCGCGCGACTTCGGCGCCGAGCGCCAGTTCGCCCTCGCGAACGAGGCCCGCGCGCGCAACGAGGCGCAGGCCGGCGCGCTCGAGTCGCTCGCCGCGCTCGACCCACAGGCGTCGGGGGCCATCGGCTCGCAGCTCGCCGACTTCTACGCGTCGATGCGCGCGCTGCAGCAGAACCCCGGCGATCTCTCGCTGCGCCAGTCGGCCATCGGCCAGTCGCGCGCGCTCGCCCTCGCCTTCAACCGCACCGCGGCGGGCATCGCCGGCGCCCGGGACTCGATCGACACCCGGCTGTCGAGCCAGGTCAGCGAAGTGAACGAGCTCGCCACGCAGATGGCGAACCTGAACCAGCAGATTCGTGTCGCGCGCGGCTCGGGCGCCGAGCCCAATGATCTGCTCGACGCCCGCCAGGCCGTACAAGACCGCCTGGGCCAGCTCGTCGGCGCCACCGCGATTCCTACCGCCGAGGGCGACGTCAACCTCGCCCTGCCCGGCGGCACCACGATCGTGAACGGCGAGCTCGCCGGCCAGCTCTCGACCGTGCCCGACGCCACGAACGGCGGCCACCTCGGCGTTCGCCTCACGCGCCCCGACGGCACCGGGCAGGTCTCGGTCTCGACCTTCGGCGGCGAGTGGGGCGGCATGCTGAGCGCCCGCGACGGCGCGCTGAAAGCCGCCGAGACCGCGCTCGACACCCTCGCGTTCGACTGGGCGGGCTCGGTCAACACAGTGCACCGAAGCGGCTTCGCGCTCGACGGCTCGACGGGCCGCGACCTGTTCGACGCCGGCGCGCAGGGCGGCGCGGCCGGCCGCATCACCGTGAACGCGGCGCTGCTCGCGAACCCCTCGCTGCTCGCCGCCTCGTCGAGCGCGACGACGCTGCCGGGCGACGGCAACAACCTGCAGCTGCTGATCGGCACCGAGACGGCGGCGCTGTCGAACGGCCTCAACGCGCTGCAGGGCTTCGCGGGCATCGTGGCGAGCTACGGCGCGGCGGCGGGCCAGGCGCGCGCGGCGGCCGACGCCGACGCGGCGATTTTCGACTACGCCACCGGCCTGCGTGAGTCGGTGTCGGGCGTTTCCATCGACGAAGAGATCGTCGAGCTCACCAAGGCGCAGCGCGGCTTCGAGGCGGTGATGAAGGTGATTCAGACCACCGACGAGATGCTGAACACGCTGATGCAGCTGAAAGCCTAGAGGCCCGTAAATGAGAGTCACCGACAAGGCGATGTTCGCGAGCGGCACCCTGGCCATGAACAAGGCCCGCACCGCCCGCGCAAAGGCGATCGACGAGCTGTCGTCGGGCATGCGCGTCACCCACCCGTGGGACGACCCGTCGGCCGCCGGCCTCTCGGTCTCGCACGACGCCGCAGGCCGCATGCACGGCGCCGTCAGCGCGGCGGTGCGACGCGCCAACGACGAGCTCGCCAGCGTCGATGCCGGCCTGGGCGACGTCGTCGAGTCGCTGTCGCGCGCTCGCGAGCTCGCCGTGCAGCTCTCGAACGACACCTACAGCGCGGCCGAACGCGCCGGCGGCGCAGCCGAGGTCACCGGCCTCTTTCAGAGCGTCGTCGCCTCGCTCAACCGCGAGGTCGCCGGCCGCTACGTGTTCGGCGGCTTCCGCGACAACGCCGCTCCCTTCGACGCCGCGGGCAACTTCGGCGGCGACGGCAACATTCGCAAGGTCGAGGTCGCCAAGGGCGTCTGGCAAGACGCGAGCATCGACGCGAGTCAGGCCATCAAGGGCGCGGGAGGCGGCGTCGACGTGCTCGCCACGCTGCAGACGCTGTCGACCGCGCTGGCCGCGAACGACACCACGACGCTGCGCGCGACGCTCGACACGCTGACCCAGGGCATCACGCAGGTCTCGCAGGCGCGCTCGAAGGCGGGCGCCCACTCGGCGGTGCTCGACGTCGCGGCCCTCGCGACGCGCGCCCTGCAAGATCAGACCGCCGAGCACCTCTCGAACGAGGTCGAGGCGAACCCCTTCGAAGCGGCGAGCCGCCTCGCGCTCGCCGAGCGCGGCCTCGAGGCCACCATCGAGTCGGTGTCACGCACCGGCAAGCTGTCGCTCTTGGGTAAAATGTGAGCCTCGACGCGCACGCGCGAGACCTCGTCACGTTGAAGAGGCGGTGGCGGGTCTTTCGGCGCGTTCTTTCCGAGCCCGAGCGCACCGCGCTCGACTTCGCCCCTGCCGTGCTCGCGTGCAGCTTCGAAGCGCGCGGGCTCAAGGCCGACACACCCGGCGCCGCCGGCGTGCGCCCCACCCAGCGGTGGGCGGCGCTGGCCAAGAGGCTGTCGCTGCCAGTACCGCTGTCGCACCAGAGCGGGCGCCGCCTCGCCGCGTCGATGTTCGTGCTGCACGACGACGGTACGGCGCGCGTGCTCGTCGAGCCCGCCGAGGCCATCAGCACGTCGCTGGTGGCGCGCATCGGCGAGCGCTGCGCCGCGGCGACCGAGCTGTTCGAGAAGCTGAAGCTGCGCGTGCGCTTCGAGCTGCTTCGCCCCGGCACGCTGAGCCCCGCCGAGCTCGGCCGGCTGCGCGCGCTCGGCGCCGTGCGCGCGGGCACGCCGGGGCGCTGGCTGACCTTGGCCATGCGCGCGGCCGTCGTGACCGAAGAGCAGCGCACCGCGTGGATACCGCATGCCCCCACCTCTTACTGCCGGGTTCGCCTGATGCTCGGAACCTCACCTGCCTTCGAAGCCCCCAAGGCCGACCCGTTCGCCGAGCTCGAGCTGCTCCGCCTCGAGCTGGTGCGCAAGCTGCGCAAGACGCCGCTGTTCGATCGCCCGACGTTTCGCTCGCACCTGAAGCGCGAGCTGTTGCCGGGCGGCATACCCCAGAGCCTCTTGCCGGCGCTGCGCCTCGCTTCGGGCGAGGTCACGCGCCGCAAGGCCCCGCACCTCGAGGTGAAGGTCGCGGCCGGTATGGTGACGCTGTGCCTGCCGGGCGGCGCGCTGTTCGCGAAGGCGCGCACGCTGCTGCAGGCGCGGGCCCGGGCGCTGCTGCTCGCGCACGCGCTGTGGGGCTTCGTGCCCGACGCGTGGATCACGGGGCCCCAGTGGAAAAAGCTGGCGCAGCGGCTCGGCTCAGAGCGCGCGCGCACCACCGTGCTGTTCGCGCTCGGCCACGAGGGCTCGTCGCTCGCCCTGCGGCTGCGCACCGGCAAAGAGCCGCGCATGCGCGAGCTCGACGCCACCGCCACGCTGAAGCACGTCATCGCCTCGGCGGCGAACGGCCACCAGGTCGAGGTCGTCGGCTGCTCGCAGGCTCAAGAGCTCGAGGCGATTCGGCTCTCGCAGCTCGCCTGGCGCGCCGCCGCGAACGCGAGCGAGGCGCTGAGCCTCGACCTGAACGGGCGCACGCTCGTGTACGCGGGCGGCCGCTTCAAGAGCTACGAGACGGGCCGGTACCTCGAGCGCCCGCGGCGCGCGGTGCCGCTCGAGCGCGTCGCCGCGCCGAAGAGCACGCAGCCCCTGGGCCCGACGGTCGAGTGCGAGGCGGTGCTCGACGGCGATCGCGCGCGGCTGCGCTACCGGTCGAAGGGCTGGGCGTTCAGCGAGCACGTCTCGCTCGATGCCCTCACCTCTCACCTGCAGGGCGCGATGAGCATCTGCGCGCAGCACCACGAGCGCCCCCGCTTCGTGCTGCACCTCGACGACGCGATCACGAAGCACCTGAAGTCGGGGCGCGTTCAGACGGCGCCGCCGGCGACGCTCGAGGTGCGCGGTGATCTGACGCGTGGCCTCGTCGTGATGCACCAGGGCCAGACGTTCGGCTCGCGCGAGCTTCGCGCCGCCGCCGAGACGCTGCTCTCGGCGTGGCCGGTCGGCGTGCGCGGCCAGCTCGACATTCGGCACGCCTCGGTCAGCGTCGGTGGGCTGCACGGCGAGGCCATCGCGTGCCTGTACGCGCGGTCGCTGATCGGGCGCCGGCTGAGCGCCCACATCGACGCCCTTGTGGGCCTTAATGGCCGCGAGAGGCGCGACGAAAGAGTCTTCGAGGGCTGAGACGACAACGACCCCGCCCTTTTTCAACCAACCCGCAGCACCAAAGGACACAAGACCACCATGGGGATGTCGATTAAGACAAACGTTTCATCACTCAACGCTCAACGCAACCTGTTCGGCACTGAAATGTCGCTGAACTCTTCGATGGCCAAGCTGTCGAGCGGCT
>JAEUJP010000012.1 GCA_016793725.1 Myxococcaceae bacterium
GATCGACATCGCGAGACTGGCGAAGCCTTCTGCAGAGTTGCACCCGCAGCCGGGCGCCTTCATCGATGGTTCGGTGCCCGCGTCGGCGGGCAGCGGCGGCTCGCCGGCGTCGGGCGGCAACGAGCCTGCGTCGCCTGA
The DNA here is from genome assembly GCA_016793725.1 of Myxococcaceae bacterium. Classification (GTDB taxonomy): domain Bacteria; phylum Myxococcota; class Myxococcia; order Myxococcales; family Myxococcaceae; genus Xiheicaenimonas; species Xiheicaenimonas phototrophica. Next base: position 139 of record JAEUJP010000012.1, read on the forward strand.
GCCGGCATCGTGCGTGCCGATGCCGGCATCGCTGGGGGTGCCGCCGTCGACGAGCTCGTCTGACCGACCGGTGACGAACCCGCCCCACCACGCGTCGCACCACCCGGCGTCGCCCGAGCTGACGATGACGCGCAGGAAGATGGGCTTGGGCGGCAGGCGACGCACGTCGATCGCGTACGTGGCGCTGCGGGTACCTGCCGACAGCGGCAGGCCGGCGACGAGGGTGCCTTCTTCGCCGTCGCCTGCGCGCCACACGACCGAGACGAGGCTCGGGTCATCGGGCTCGTCGAGCGCCCACTCGAGGGCGAGGCGCCGGTCGGGGCCGGGCAGCGCGGCGCGGGGTGTGGTGACCCAGATGGCCGGAGGCACGTTGCCGCCGTTCGCGACGGTGATGCGGCCCTCGCCGCGGGTGATGCTGCGGCCTTCGATGGGGTCGTCGATGATGGCGTACGGCTGCCAGCAGCCGTCTTCAAAGGTCGTCGTGTCCCAATCGAAGACGTTGACGGGCGAGCTCGGCGAGATGTCGGAAGCGATGACCGAGCCGTCGGGCGCATCGAACGGGCTCAAGGCGGCGCGCGTGCCGAAAATGGTGACGCTCGCCTTGGGGCCTGGGGCGATGACGTCGGTCCACTCCAGAGCATAGATGCCGCCGTCGCTCGGGTAGTTGCCGACGTAGGCCGGCAGCTGCAGGTCGAACTCGACGACATGGGCCATCACCACAACCGGCAACGACGCTGCGATGAGGGCCAGGCGCTTCACGGGTGGCCTACGCGCCGGCGACGGTGACCTTGATCATCTTCACCGGCGTCTTGGGTGCGTCGTTGCCGTCGGTGGGTGTGGTCTCGATCTTCTTGATGACGTCGGCGCCCGAGGTCACCTTGCCGAACACCGGGTGCCGCGACTGACCCGGCGTGAACCAGTCGAGAAAGTCGTTGTGCACGGTGTTGATGAAGAACTGGCTGCCGCCCGAGTTGGGCGCGCCGGTGTTCGCCATCGAGAGCGTCAGCGGCTCGTTCGACAGCTTCGCGGTGAACTCGTCTTTGATGTCGCCCCACGGCGGGCCACCGGTGCCGGCGCGGCGGTCTTTCGGGTCTTTCGAGTACGGGCAGCCGAACTGCAACATGAAGCTCTTGATGACGCGGTGAAAGTGCAGCCCGTCGTAGAAGCCGCTCTTCGCGAGCTTGATGAAGTTGTCCGACGTGAGCGGCATCTGGTCGGCGAACAGCTCGGCGGTGAAGTTGCCGAGCGAGGTCTCGAACGTCACGGTGGGGTTGGCCATGACGAGCCGTCTAGCACTACTCGATTCGCGGGTCCTTCGGGGGGCGCCCCGCCAGGGCCTTCATCGCGCGTTCGAGCACGACCTTGTCGACCTTCGAGCGCAGCAGCTTCTTCGCCTTGCCCGACTTCACGAACTTCACCTCGTCGACCTCGCGCTCGTCGTGCCGCCCCTCTTGAGCGATCAGCCGCATCAAAAACCAGTGTGTGTCGTGGCGCAGCCCCTCGGCGACCCCCAGGTACTCGGTGACGTCGGCGCGCAGCCCCGTCTCTTCGAACACCTCTCGCCGCGCCGCGCGCGAGACGCTCTCGCCCGAGTCGATGCGGCCCTTCGGCAACGTCCACTTCTTCTTCTGGCGAATGATGGCGACGGCACGGCCGTCGACGACGACGCCGCCCGCAGACCACCAGCGATCGCCGGCGGCAGCGTGAATGAGGCGCGTCGCCTTCGAGAAGAGCGAGCGCAGGGCACGCTTCACCGGCCCCAGCGGTGGCACCTTCACCTTCACGCGCTTCTGCTTCGACTTCGGCACCGGGTTCACGAACGAAGCATCGAAGGGCTGATCGGGCAAGGAGGGTCTGCTACGCCCAGCGTGCGATGCGGGCCGAGCTCTTCCGTGCACACGGGGTCGACCCCATCTCGTATTCGACGCTGCAGCCCGGCCTTCAGTACTTCGACACATCGTACGGGTACGTGGCGTACGCCCGGGCTGCGGGCTTCGCGCTCACGCTCGGGCCGCCGGTGTGTGCTCCCGCAGATCGCGGAGCGCTCATCTCGGCCTTCTATCGCGCCGTGAGACGGCCGGTCTTCTTCTACGTGCTGCACGACGTCGCCCAGCTCGCGAAAGACCTCGGCGGCGTTCGCTACGGCATCTGCCCGATCGGCATCGACAAGGTCATCTCGCTCGAGCAGCGCGTCGACGCCGACGCGAAGGTGAAGAGCGCCGTGAAGAAGGCGAAGAAGGCGGGCCTGCGGCTCACCGAGGTGAAGCCATCGCAGGCCGACCGAGCACGGCTCGAGAACATCAACGCGGCGTACCTGCAGAAGAGCGCGGTGTCGGTCGAGATGAAGTTCTTGAACCGGCCGCTGTCGTACGTCGACGACGGGCTCGCGCAGCTGTTTCTGTTGCAGCTGGGCGGCGAGACGCTCGGCTACGCGGCGGTCGACCCCTACTTCGAGCGGGGCGCCGCGAAGGGCTGGCTGCTCAACCTGCTGCGTTTCGGCAAGACGTCGCTGTGGGGTGTCTACTACTCGGCGGTGGCGATGTTGGCCGAGCGGCTCGCGGCGACGGGCGCGCGCGAGCTGTCGCTGGGGTTCTGCCCGCTCGCCGAGCTCGATGCGGCCGGGTGCTCGCCGCTGCTGTCGGCGCAGGCCCGCTGGCTCGCGAAGCGGTTCGCCGAGGTGCCGTATCTGGCGCGGCTGAGAGAGATGAAGTCGGCGTTCCCGGGCGCGATGCCGCAGCGCTACTTCGTGGGCGCGTCGCCGCTGGTGGCGACGACGGTGCTGTCGCTCCTGAGGGCGTGCGGCGTGCCGCTGGCACCCCTTCTCACTGCGCGCCCCAGCCACCCCGGCTGACGGCTCAAGGCGCGACCCTGCGCGTACCACTTCGGGGCCGGGTCGCGCAGGGTTCATTCGCTCAGGGCCACGCGTCGCGAATCACGGCCGCGACCTGCTTGAGCGGCGCGGCGAGCGGCGACTTCTTGCGCCACACCAGCGCGATGGTGCGCTGAGCCCCCGGGGCATTCACGGGCCGCACCTTCAGCTTCGAGCGCTTGAGCTCGGCGGCGACGGCGAGCGACGGCAGCAGCGTGAGGCCCGCGCCACCCGCGACCATCTGCACCAGGGTGGTGAGGCTCGTGGCTCGAAACTCGAGCTCGTGGGCGCGGCTCTTCGTACACACGTCGAGCGCCTGGGCGCGAAAGCAGTGGCCGTCGTCGAGCAGGAGCACCGGCTGCTCGCGCAGCTCGGCCGCCGTGACCGGGCCCTGCCCGCGGCCCAGCTCGTGGTCGGGCGGGCTCACGAGCACGAAGCGGTCGATCGCGATCACCTCGTGCTCGACGTCGCCGAGATCGGCCTCGAGCGCCAGCAGCGCACCGTCGACGCGGCCCTCGTCGAGCGCCGCGACCAGCGCGTGCGTCTTGTCTTCGAGCCAGCGCAGGTTGAGCCGCTTGAACGTGCGGTGCAGCGCGGGCGTCACGTCGGGCAACAGGTAGGGCGAGACGGTGGGGATGACGCCGAGCCGCAAGACCCCCGAGAGCGGGTCGATGAAGCCCGACGCCGCCGCCTGCACCTCGTCGGCGGCGACCAGCAGCCGGCGCGCGCGATCGACCAGGTCACGGCCCGCGGTCGTCGGCAGCACGCGCCGGCGGTCGCGCTCGAACAGCCGCACGCCGAGCACGCCCTCGAGCTGTGCGAGCTGGGCGCTGAGCGACGGCTGCGACACGTGGCAGCGCTCGGCGGCGCGGCGAAACGACAGCGCGTCGGCGACCGCCACCGCGTACTGGAGCTGCCGCAGGGTGAAGGGGTGCGGATTCATAGATTGAGACTATCGATATCAACAACTCGATTGATCGTCACGATCTGGTAACGAACCGGGCGCGGCCTTGCTCGAGGCCGCGCGGGTGGCTAGCTGGCATGCGAACCTGATGGAACGCGCGACCCTGACGTCGGCTCCCGAGCCGAAGCCCATGCCTGTCTACGAAGAGCTCGCGATGTCGGCGCTGCAAGCGAGTGAGCGGCGCCTGCGCGACATCACCGACGCGATGCCAGTGCTGGTCTCGTACATCGACCACGAGCACCGGTACCGGTTCGTGAACGAGACGTACCGGCAGTGGTTCGGGCTCGAGCCCGCGGCGCTCATCGGTGCACACATGCGCGAGGTGCTGGGCGACGCGGCGTACGGGCTGATTCGATCGAAGCTCGAGGCGGCGCTGGCCGGCACGGCGGTGCAGTTCATCGGGCGGGCCGAGTACCGCCATGGCGGGCCGCGTGACATCGAGGTGGCGTACACGCCCCACCGGTCTGAGAAGGGCGAGGTGCTGGGCATCACGGCGCTGGTGCACGACATCACCGAGAAGGTGAGGCTGCGCGAGGCGACCGCGGCGTCGGCGCGCAAGAACGAACGGCTCTTGAAGGTGACGGCGGCGATCGCGAACGCGGTGACGGCCGAGCAGGTGTACGAGGCGATCGTCGACCAGGCCCAAGAGGCGGTCGGAGCCAAGAGCGCCGGGCTGTGGGTGCTCGGCGACGACGGGCAGCTGAACGTGGTGCGCATGCGCGGCTACCCCGACCGCGTGAAGAACTTCGAGCACGTGCACATCGACTCGGCCGAGCGATTTCCCCTGGTCGACGCCCTGCGCAACGACGAGCTGATGTGGTTCCCCGACGTGAGTGCGCTCGGCGCGCGGTACCCGCACCTGGTCGCGAAGTACACGTATGACCCGAAGTACCAGGCGACGCTGGTGCCGCTGCACGTGCGCGGCAAGCCGCGCGGCACGCTGGCGTTCGCGTTCGAGGGCCTGACGGAGTTCGAAGGCGACGTGAAGCCGTTCGTGCAGCTCGTGGCCCGCTATGCGAGCCAGGCGCTCGAGCGGCTCGAGCTGCTCGAGAACGAGCGGGTGAGCCGTGGGCACGCCGAGCTGTTGTTCAGCCTCGCGCAGACGGTGATTCGGGCCGAGAAGGCCGACGACATGTTCGCGGCGACGCTCGACGTCATCGAGAAGGCGCTGGGCGCGAAGCGGTCGGCGATTCTCGTGTTCGACGCCGAGGGTGTGATGCGCTTTCGCGCCTCGCGGGGCCTGTCTGATGCGTACCGCGCGGCGGTCGAAGGTCACACACCGTGGAGACGCGATGCGGTCGACCCGCAGCCGTGGTGGGTGAACGACGCGGCGGCCGAGCCGGCGCTGGCGCAATATCGTGAGCTCTTCGAGCGCGAGAAGATCGGCGCGCTCGGCTTCATACCCCTGGTCTCTGCGGGCAAGCTGCTCGGCAAGTTCATGCTCTACTTCGACCGGGCGTACACGCTGGGGCCGCGCGAGGCCGGGCTGGTGCAGGCGATCGCGAACCACATCGCGGCGGCGACGGCGCGGTCGCTCGCGCACGACGAGCTGCAGCAGACGGTGCGCTTCAACGAGATGTTCACGGCGATTCTGGGGCACGACCTGCGCAACCCGCTGGGGTCGATCATGACGGCGGCGCAGCTCTTGATGAAGCGGAGCAGCGACGAGCGCATGACCCGGCCGCTGGGCCGAATCATGAGCAGCGGTGGGCGCATGGCGCGCATGATCGACCAGCTGCTCGACTTCGCACGGCTGAGGGTCGGGGCGGGCCTGCCGATGCACGTGAAGCTCATCGACGTGAAGCCGGTGCTCGAGCTGGCGGTGGGCGAGCTGGCCGAGGCGAACCCCGAGACTCCGATCGACGTCGAGGTGCTGGGTGAGACCGTGGGCGAGTTCGACGGCGACCGCCTCGCGCAGGTGTTCTCGAACCTGGTGGGCAACGCGGTGCAGCACGGCGGTGAAGGTGGGCCGGTGACGGTGAAGCTCGACGGCCGGGCAGCGAAGGTGCTGAGCGCCTCGGTGCACAACGGCGGGCTCATCGCGGCCGAGCGGCTGAAGCGCCTGTTCGAGCCGATGAACGGCACGCAGAACCGCAACGAGAAGTCGCAGGGGCTGGGGCTGGGCCTGCACATCAGCAGGCAGATCGCGCGGGCGCACGGTGGGGCGATCGAGGTCGAGTCGTCGGCAGAGGCGGGCACGACGTTCAGGGTGACGCTGCCGCGGGCGGTTCGATGAAGGTGATGATCGTCGACGACGAGACCGACATTCGCGAGTCGCTGCGAGAGGTCTTCGAAGACGAAGGTTACGAAGTGGCGACGGCGGCGAACGGTGCCGAGGCGTTGTCGCTGCTGGCGAAGAACGACCCGCCGTGCGCGATGGTGCTCGACCTGATCATGCCCGAGGTCGGCGGCGTCGAGGTGTACCAGAAGATGCAGACCGACCCGCGGCTGTCGCGAGTTCCGGTCATCATCTCGACGTCAGACCCGTCGCGCGCGCCGAGCGGCGTGCTGATCATGAAGAAGCCGATCGACCTGAACCGGCTGCTCGAGACGGTGCACCGGTACTGCCGCAGCTGACCACCGCGCCCCACCTGGGGCACGGCGGCGCCGAGCACGCCCCGCAACTCCTCGAATGCCCGTCGGTATGCGGCGTGCACTCGAGCAGGGGGCCATGGGCAAGCTCGAAGGTCGAAAGGTAGCCATCATCGCGGTCGACGGGTTCGAAGAGTCGGAGCTCACGTCACCGAAAGCGGAGCTCGAGCGTGAGGGTGCGCGCGCCGAGGTGCTGTCGCTGCACGAGGGCATGATTCGCGGGTGGCGGGCGGGTGACTGGGCGGGCGAGGTGCGGGTCGACCGGCTGATCGCCGACGCGGTGTCGGACGACTACGACGCGCTGCTGGTGCCGGGCGGTGTGCTGAGCCCCGACACGCTGCGGCGGGAAGAAGACGTCATTCGCCTCGTGCAGGAGTTCTTCGACGCGGGCAAGCCGATCGCCGCGATCTGCCACGGGCCGCAGGTGCTCGCCGAGACGGGCGAGCTCGACGGGCGAAAGCTGACGTCGTTCTCGTCGATTCGCACCGACCTCATCAACGCGGGGGCGGCGTGGGTCGACGCCGAGGTGGTCGAAGACGAGAACCTGGTGACGAGCCGCAGCCCAGAAGATCTGCCCGCGTTCAACGCGAAGATCGTCGAGGCCTTTCGCGAGCCGCAGGCGCCAGGCGACGGCCTGGGCACCGTGCAGCGTGAGGTGGCCGAGCTGACCCGGCAAGAGGCGCCGGTGCCGGCGAGCTTCACTCCGTCGCGCCGCCGCCGCGCTGCGGCGCAGCCCCGAAAGCACGGGGGGGCTCCGAGCCGGCCCGAGAGCGGCCGCGCGCTGGCGAGGCAGAAGCAGCACGCGCCGCGCGGCAGGCGCGCCCCTGGCACGCGGTCGGGGCGGTGAGACGGTGAGACCCAAGGGCATCGACAAGCTGCTGCGCGCCGCGGCGCACAAGCGCGGCATCATCTCGTTCGCGGGCGGGCTGCCGGCGGCCGAGACCTTCCCCCGCGCCGAGCTGGCGCTGGCGGCCGAGGCGGCGACGACGACGATGGGCGAAGCGCCGCTTCAGTACGACTGGCCCGAGGGCCGGCCGCAGCTGCGCGCGCTGATCGCCGAGCGGCTGAAGGCGCGCGGCGCGCGGGTCGACGCCGAAGACGTGCACATCACGAACGGGGCCCAAGACGGGCTGTCGCTCGCGCTCGAGGTGCTGGGCGCGAGCGAGATCTACGTCGACCGCGCGACGTACCCCGGCGCGCTCGACGTGTTCGAGGCGAAGGGCCTGCACGTGGTTTCGACGCGCACTTCGGCGGTCTGGTACGTGATGCCGGCGGTTCACAACCCGTACGGGTGGTCGATGTCGGCCGCGCGAAGGGCTCAGGCGCTGACCGCGGGCATCATCATCGAAGACGACGCGTACGCCGACCTGTACTTCGACGGTCGGCCGAGACGGCCGCTGCTCGCCGACGCGCCGCACAAGACGTTTTCGATCGGCACGTTCTCGAAGACGGTGTCACCGGGGCTGCGCGTGGGCTGGCTCGTCGCTCCGCAGCCGTGGCGCGCGAGGCTGCGCGAAGCGAAGGCGCGGCGCGATCTGCAGGCCGGCGGGCTCGCGCAGGCGATGATCGAGCGGCTCATCACGCAGACCGGCTTCGACGAGCGGCTCGAGAAGCTGCGCCGCCACTACCGCGCGCGCTGCGAGCGCCTGCTCGAGCTGTTGCCGCAGCTGCCGGGCATTCGGTTCGGGCTGCCCGAGGGCGGGTTCTCGGTGTGGGTCGAGACCGAGGCGACCGAGACCGACGAGCGGCTGCTCGCGCGGTGCCTGGGGCGCGGCGTGGCGTTCGACCCGGGCACCCTCTTTCGCGCCGAGCCGCACGCACACTCGAAGCTCGCGTTTCGCCTGAGCTTCTCGGCGGTCGCGGTCGAGCACATGCAAGAGGGTATTTCGAGGCTCGCTTCGGCGCTGGCCGAGGGGCGCTCGCGGAGATCGGTCGCTGCCTGACGCAGCGACCTTCGTGGAGGAGGGCAACAACATGAGGCGGATGGTGATGGCAGGGGCGTTGTTGATTGGCTGCGCGACGATGAACCCGAAAGACGACGAAGAGCTGTTTCGGCCGACGTCGTCGGCGACGAGGGCACCGAAGGGCACGGCGCCGACGGCGTCGTCGATGACGTCGCCGACCTCGACGACCGGCTCGAAGCAGCCCGAGATGCCGGTGACGGCCGAGGTGCGCATCGACCCGATGAACGGCTCTGGGGTGCGGGGCTCGGGCCGCTTCGCTGTCGAGCGCGGCGTGGTGACGATGGATCTGGTGTTCGGCAACGTGCCGCAGGGCGCACACGCGCTGTCGCTGCAAGACAGCTGTGAGGGCGAGCACTGGAACCCGACGATGTCGACGCACGGGCGCTTCGACATGACGCCGTTTCACCTCGGCGACGTGGGCAACTTCTTCGCGAACGACCTGGGTCAGGGCTCGCTGACGTTCACGACCGAGCTGTGGTCGATCGGCACGGGGCTGTCGAACGACGTGGTCGACCGCTACGTGGTCGTGCGCGAGAACAAAGACGACTTCACGACCCAGCGGCTGGGCGGCGAGGGCAAGGTGCTCGGCTGTGGCCGCATCGAGATGTCGCAGCTGACGCAGCCCGCGGTGTCGATGACGGGCCGGCTGATCGAGCGGCTGCGCTAGTCTCTCGCCCTGCGTGACGAGCGACGAGGCGGAGGCGGTCTTCAAGCGCGTGCTGCCCGCCGAAGCGCGGGCAGTCGCCGTTTCGCTGGCCGATGCGCCGTCAGAGTGGCCGCTGCCGCCGGAGCTGAAGAAGGCGAAGGCCTCGCGGGTGCGCGAGTTCATCGCCGGCCGGTGGTGTGCGGCGAGGGTGCTGGCGCTGCTCGGGGTGACGGGTGAGGTCGGGCGGCGCGATGACCGCGCGCCGAGCTGGCCGATGGGCATCGCAGGGGCCATCACGCACACGAAGGCGCTGGCGGCCGCAGCGGCGGGCAGGCTCGACGGGCTGGGCATCGACGTCGAGCCGGTGCTGTCGAACGAAGCGCTCGCCGACCTGAGGGTGACGGCGATCGACGATGACGAGTGGCGGGTGCTCGGTGAAGACCTGGCCATCGCGACGGCGGTGTTCTCGGCGAAAGAGACCCTCTTCAAGTGTGAGTACCCCCGCAAGGGCGTGTGGCTCGACTTCACCGACGCGAAGCTCGTGTCACGCGACGAAGGGCAGCTCGTGTTTCGCGTGTTGGGGGCCGAGCGGGCCGTGCGCTACGCGCTCGAGCACGGCCACGCGTTCACCGCGCTCGCCGTCTGAGGCGCGCGAGCGAGTCGACGGTGACGGCGAGCAGCAGCACGCCGCCGGTGACGACGAACTTCACGGGCGACGCGAGGCCGAGCAGATCCATACCGTTCGAGATGGCGCCGATGGCGAGCGAGCCCGAGAGCGCCGACCACACCGAGCCGCGACCACCGAACAGGCTGGTGCCCCCGATGACGGCCGCGGCGATGGCGTTGAGCAAGAGATCGCCGCTGCCCGAAGACTGGTTGACCGCGAGCAGGCGCGACGCGGCGAGCACGCCGCCGAGGGCGGCGAGCGTCGAGGCGATCACGAACACGGTGACGCGAACCCGCCCGACGTCGATGCCGGCGCGGCGGGCGGCCTCGAGGTTGCCGCCGGTGGCGACCAGGTGGCGGCCGAAGCGGGTGCGGCGAACGAGCAGGTCGGTGCACGTGATGACGCCGATGACGATGAGCAGCGCGAGGGGCAGCCCGCGATCGAAGGCGAACAGCGCCGCGACGCCGACGGTGAGCAACAGCAGCGCGGCGCGCCAGGGCCCCTTCGCGAGCACGAGCACCGGGGCGGCGACGGCCAGCGCGGCCCACGCCGGCAAGAAGGTCGAACACAGCGACGTGATGAAGGGGTCGGTGAGGTTGAGCGAGCCCGTGGGGCCGAGCACGGCGAGCTGGGCGCCTTGCCAGGCGAGCAGGCCCGCGAGCGTGACGACGAACGAGGGCACGGCGAGCCGCGTGATCCACCCGCCTTGAAAGAGCCCGACAGCGGCACCGGTGAGCAGCGCGGCACCGAGCCCCAGCGGCCCCTCAAGGCCGCTGACGGCCATGACGGCAGCCGCGAGCCCGCTGACGGCGCCGGCCGAGAGGTCGATCTCGCCCAGCAGCAGCACGAGCACGAGCCCACACGAGAGGGTGGCCATCGCGGCGATCTGCAGGCCGAGGTTGGTGAGATTTCGGGGCGAGAGGAAGTTCGGGTTGAGCGATTGAAAGACGACGGCGACGACGACGAGGCCGAGAACGACGGGCAGCGCGCCGAGCTCGCCGCGGCGCCAGCGCTCGATCATCACGCCGCTCCGGTGATGGCGGCGACGACGGCCTCGCGCGTGGCGGCCTTCGGGTCGAATGCGGCGACGTTCTTGCCGAGGCGCAGCACGACGATGCGGTCGGCGACCTGAAAGACGTCGGCGAGGTTGTGGCTGATGACGACGACGCCGAGGCCCTCGGCCTTGAGGCTCGTGATGAGCGCCAGCACCTGCTTCGTCTGTGCGACGCCGAGCGCGGCGGTGGGCTCGTCGAGCAGCATGACCTTCGGCTTCGCGAGCACGGCGCGGGCGACGGCGATCGACTGGCGCTGGCCGCCCGAGAGGGTCTCGACGTTCACGCGCACGTCGGGCAGCTGAACGCCGAGGCGGGCGAGCAAGGTGGTGCACTCGGCCTCCAGCTGAGGCTCGTCGAGCACGAACGAGGGCTCGCGGCCGAGGTGCAGGTTCGCGACGACGTCGAGGTTCTCGCACAGCGCGAGGTCTTGCCAGACGACGGCGATGTCGCCCTTCGCGTCGATGGTGCCGGCGTCGAGGGCGAGGGCGCCTCCGAGGGCCTTCACCAGGGTCGACTTGCCGGCGCCGTTGTCGCCGACGAGGGCGACGACCTCGCCGGCAGCGACGTCGAGGTCGACGCCGTCGAGCGCCTGAACGGCGCCGAAGCGCTTCGAGGCGCCACGCACCGAGAGCAGCGTGACCGTCAGAGCCCGGCTTCCTTGCAAG
>JAEUJP010000093.1 GCA_016793725.1 Myxococcaceae bacterium
GACCGCCTCGACGTGCGCGTGCAGCACCTCAACCGGCCGGGGCGAAACGCGATGTTGTGGGTCGACGACGTGAAGCTGAAGCGCTCGGCGACGACCGAGTGCAGCTGGTAGAACCGGGGGCGGCATGGCCGACAAGATTCCGACGACGATGGCGACGCGCATGCTCGACGCCGAAGGCGTGCAGTACGTGCCGCGGCCGTACCGTTACGAAGAGCGCGGCGGCACGGCGGTGTCGTCGCGCGAGCTCGGTGTGAGCGAGCACGACGTGGTGAAGACGCTGGTGATGGAAGACGAGAAGCGCGCGCCGCTCATCGTGCTGATGCACGGCGACTGCGAGGTCTCGACGAAGACGCTGGCGCGGCTGATGGGCGTGAAGTCGGTGTCGCCGTGCCGGCCCGAGGTCGCCGAGAAGCACAGCGGCTACCAGGTCGGCGGCACGTCGCCGTTCGGCACGAAGCGGCCGATGCCGGTGTACCTGCAGAAGTCGGTGCTCGAGTGCGCGCGCGTGTACATCAACGGCGGGCACCGCGGGTTTCTGGTCGAGCTCGACCCGAATGAGATTGTTCGGGTGCTGAAGCCGACGCTGGTCGACGTGGCGCTGCCGGCGGGGGCGTGAGCTTCGCGCCTCCGGCAGAACCCGGGAGCGCAGCGACCCGAAGCTTCAACCCGCGTACGTAATCTCCCACTCGGCGAGCTCGCCCTTCACCATCACCTCGACGGCGTCGCCGACGCGGCGGCCGACGAGCGCCTTGCCGATGGGTGAGGCGGGGGTGATGACGTGCAGAAAGCCGTCGCCGTCGGGGCCGGTGAGCTCTTCGCCGGCGCCGGCGGGGGCGATGAAGAGCGTCTTGCCGGCGTCGCCGTCTTCGACCTCGACGAGGGCGCCGAGGCCGATGGGGGCGCCGCGCGGCAGCGGGCGCGGGTGAAACGCCGAGACGGCTTCGTAGGCGGCGAGGGCCGAGTCGAGGCGGCCGCTGGTGGCCTTGTGCAGGTTCACGGCGCGGTTGGCGCCGGTCTTGGCTTCGCTCTTGGTGTCGTCAGAGAAGCGGCGGGCCTGATCGAGCAGGGCCTTGAGCTTCGCTTCGAGCTGTCTCGCGAGTGCGACTTTGTCCATGCCGCGAGGCTAGGGCGCTACAGGGCTGCAGCAAGTAATCTGCCTCGCACGAGTGCTGTCGTTCGGACCCTACGAGACCTTGAGCCGCATCGCCGCCGGGGGCATGGGCGAGGTGTTCGTGGCGAAGCGCACGGGAGCGGGCGCGTTCGAGAAGAAGGTGGCGCTGAAGGTGCTGCTGCCGCACCTCGCGCACGACCGCGAGTTCGTCGAGCGCTTCTTCGACGAGGCGCGGCTGGTGGCGCGCATGAACCACCCGAACATCGTTCAAATCTTCGACGTCGGTGAGACCGACGGGCGGCCGTGGCTCGCGATGGCGCTGGTCGAGGCCGTGAGCCTGTCGAAGCTCGAGCACGAGCTCGGCAAGCGCCGCGAGAGGTTGCCGCTGCCGCTCGCGCGCCTCATCGCGACGGGGCTGCTCGAAGGGCTGGCGTACGCGCACGCGCTGAGAGGGCCGAAGGGCGAGCCGCTGGGCGTCGTGCACCGCGACATCACGCCGTCGAACCTCTTGGTGAGCACCGACGGCGCGGTGCTGCTGACCGACTTCGGCATCGCGAAGGCGAGCATCAACCTGCACCGCACGCAGCCCGGGCGGCTGCGGGGCAAGATGTCGTATCTCGCGCCCGAGACGTTCACGGGTGAGGTGGTCGACCAGCGCTCCGACCTGTTCAGCGCGGGCGTCACGCTCTACGAGCTCGTCACCGGCGTCTCGCCGTTCTTGAAAGGCACCGACACCGACACGATGGAGGCCGTGCGCCGCGCGCAGCCGCCGAAGGTGCAGTCGCTGCGGGGCGACGTGACGCCGGGCCTCGCGGCGGCGCTGCACCGGGCGCTGTCGCGCAGCGCGAGCGATCGGTTCGCCAACGCGCGCGAGCTGCGTGAGGCGCTGTGCGACGGGCCGGTGGCGACGGCGCCCGAGCTCGGCGAGTACCTGAAGGTGCGCTGCGGCTCGGGGCTCGGAGCGTTCGCCGAGTCGAGCTCGGGGCCTGGCACGTCGTCGCTGCCTGCGGGGCACACGCCGGCGGCCGTGACGCAGCCGAACCGGGTGCCGCGCGGGCCGGTGGTGGCGATTGGGGTGCTCGCGCTGCTCGGGGCGGCGGGTGCGGCATGGTGGCTTGCGCCGGTGAAAGAGCCTGCGTTCGTCTCGCCTGCTCCTCCGCCGGCTCCGGTGGCGGCTGTGCTCGAGCCGGAAGCGCTGCCTGTTCCCGACGAGGTTCCCCTCACTCCGCCGCTCGTCGCGCCGCCTTCAGCGCCCGTTCGTGCTCGACCTCGCAAGCCGGTGCAGCCTCCGTCGGTCGACCCGCTCCGCGTGGGGTATCTCACCGCCGACGCCGCGCCGTGGGCCGAGGTCTTTCTCGACGGCAAGGCGCTCGACCGCACGCCGCTGTCGCGCTTCCCCGTGCCGAGCGGAAGACACACGCTCGTGTTCAAGAGCGCCGACGGGCGCACGGTCGAGCGGCCGGTGCGCATCGAAGAGGGCGAGGTCGAGGTCGTGCGGGTGCAGTTCCCCTGAGCTGTCTCATGACGCGCGCTGACGCGAGCTCTCGCAACGCCGGTCGGTGTCACGCTGCTGCTCATCGGCGGCATCGGCCAGGTGGTGACACGCAAGAAGAAGTAAGTAGCAGCGGCGTTGAGCACCGCAGACGAGGGCCCCAAGACGAGCACGCTCGGCCACACCGCGACGATGTCGCGCGTTCAGCCGGTGCGCCTGCTCGTCGTCGACGGGCCCGACCGCGGCCGAGACCGGGTCGTGACCGAGGGCACGGCGACGGTCGGCTCGAACGACGCGTGCGAGCTGAAGCTGACCGACGGCGGCGTCTCGCGGCGGCACCTCAGCATCGAGCTGCTCGGCGCGCGCGTGCGCGTGCGCGACCTCGGCAGCAAGAACGGCACGAAGTACCTGGGCGCGCGCCTCGAGGCGATCGAGCTGCCGCTGGGCGCGACCCTCGAGCTCGGGTCGAGCCGCGTCGCGATTCTGCCGGTGCTCGGCTCGACGGCGCTGAGCGAGCGCGAAGAGCTCGGCGGCCTCACCGGCCGCTCACCGGCGATGCGCAGGCTGTTCGCGCAGGTCGAGCAGGTGGCTCCGACCGATGCGGCGGTGCTGATTCACGGCGAGACCGGCAGCGGCAAAGAGGGCGTGGCGCGGGCAGTTCATTCACTGTCGCCGCGCGCGAGCGGGCCGTTCGTCGTGTTCGACTGCGGCGCGGTGCAGAGCGAGCTCTTGCAGAGCGCGCTGTTCGGTCACGTGAAGGGCGCGTTCACCGGCGCGGTGAGAGACCACGCGGGCGCGCTCGAGTCGGCGAGCGGCGGCGTGGTGTTCTTCGACGAGGTGGCCGAGCTGCCGCTCGACCTGCAGCCGGCGCTGCTGCGCGCGCTCGAGTCGAAGACGTTCACGCGGGTCGGTGAAGGCAAGCTGCGCAAGTCGGACTTTCGAATTCTCGCGGCGACGCACGTCGACCTGTACGCGGCGGCGCAGGCGGGGCGGTTTCGGCTCGACCTCTATTACCGGCTCGCGGCGCTCGTCATCGAGGTGCCGCCGCTCTCGCAGCGCGTCGACGACGTGGCGCTGCTCGCGCACCGGTTCGCCGCCGAGGCCGGCGCGAGAGAGCCGCTGTCGGCCAGCACGCTCGCCGCGCTGACGGCGCGCTCGTACCCGGGCAACGTGCGCGAGCTGAAGAACGTGGTCGAGCGGGCGGTGACGCTGGGGCCTGAGAGCGCGCTGCCCGGCGCCGGTGCGGGGCCCAAGGCGCCCGAGGACTTTCACAGCACGCGCGAGAAGGCGATCGCGGCGTTCGAGAAGTCGTACCTCACCGCGCTGCTCGAGCGGCACGGCGGCAACGCGTCGGCCGCGGCGCGTGAGGCGGGCATCGCGCGCAGCTACCTGTACAAGCTGCTCGATGCGCACGGGCTGAAGCGCTGAGGGCCGCTCACCTGGGCGCGGCCGCGTCGACGGCGGGCATGAGCAGGCTGTCGGGGAACCTCGCGCGGAAGGTCGCCGCGAGCGCGCGCGCCTCAGAGACCTCGCCGCTCTCGCTGAGCGCAATCACCTGCAGGGCGAGGCGCTCTTCGGTCAGCTGACCGGCGGGGTACTCGCGCTCGTGCTGTGCCAGCGCGGCGAGCGCCGCGGCCGCCTCGTGACGAGACAGCGCGGCGCGGGCCTGCTCGATGTAGCTGCGCTCGGCGCCGAGGTTGTCGGGGCGCTTCGGCGGCGCGACGGGCTGAGGCTTCGACGGAGCCGGAACCGGAGCCGGAACCGGAGCCGGCGCGTCGACGACGACAGGCTCGGGCGTGACGGGCGCAGGCGCAGACTCCATACGAATCACGATCGGCGCAGGCGCGGCCAAAGGCTTCGGCTGCACCGCGACGGCGTGCACCCCGGCGCCGACGCCGCCGCCGACCGTGA
>JAEUJP010000096.1 GCA_016793725.1 Myxococcaceae bacterium
CGGTTCGTCATGTGGGTGAGGGCCGAGAACGTGTTCTCGCCGCCCGGCTGCTCGAACGCGAAGTCGCCCTCGTAGTCGGGGTCGTAGCCGACCGCGTGGGGCAGCTGCTTCATGATGAGAATGATGCCGATCGCCGCGAGCATGCCCTTCACGACCGAGCGAGGCACGTAGTCGGCGATGAAGCCCCACTTCAGCGCGCCGAGCGCGACCTGAAAGACGCCGGCCAGCACGACGGCGAGGGTGAAGGTCTGCCATGCGCCGAGCTTCGTGATGGAGGCGAGCACGATCGACGTGAGGCCGGCCGCGGGCCCGCTGACCATCAGGCGTGAGCCCGAGAGCGGCGCGACGACGAGGCCGCCGATGACACCGGCGACGATGCCCGCCGCCATCGGAGCACCCGAGGCGAGCGCGATGCCGAGGCAGAGCGGTATCGCGATGAGCGTGACGACGATGGAGGCAGGAAGATCGTGTTTGAAGACGTCGCGCACGGCGTGCTCTTTTGAAGAAGAAGGCGGGGGAACGGCTGACTGAACGGTCGGTCGAGACGACGGTCAGGCGTTCGGCGGGCGATCTTCGGGAGCGGCGGGCAGGTCATCGGGGCGGCTCGCAGCGCGCGACTGCGTCTGGTACCGCTCGATGGTGAGGGCCGCCTCGGGCGACAGCGCGATCACCACGTCGGAGTCGTCGTCGACGCCTTCACGTTCCGACTCGGGTGACGGCTCGGAGCCCAGCGCCTCTTCGGCGTCGTCGTGCGGTGCGGGCGTGAGGGGCACCACCATCTTCATGGCCAGCAGAACGGCGAAGACGATGACCCGCAGCAGCGTCACTTCAGACTGTGTAGCAGAACCGGGAGCACTCGCCCGCTGGTAACGAGCTCCATGTGGCCGAAGCGCTCGCTCTGCAGGTAGAGCACGGGAGCGGTGGTGAGCGCCGGCTTCCACAAGTCGTAGAGAAACGGCACGTCGTCGAGCTTCACCGCGTTGGGGTGGGCCCTCAAGAACCACTCGGTGCGCTGGGCGGTCTCGAAGCCGATGACGGTGAGGCGGTGGGTGGCGCCGTCGGCCTTCACCCAGGCGGTGAAGTCATCGTCGGCCGAGTACAGCGCGTCGAGCAGAATGACGCGCTCGACCTTCGGGTTCGAGAGCCACGCCTGTGCGGTGCGGTACGCGCCCGAGTGGGCGATGACCCATACCGGGCCCTTCGGCAGGGTCACGCGCGCCTGCTTTTCGGTGGCAGCGAGCAGCTCGTCGAGGTCCCGCCACACCACGTCGTCGGTTCGCCACGACGGGGCTTCGGGCACGATGAACAGGGCGTTGCGCGCGCTGTCGCGAAACTGCTCGGCGAGGTGGTGGCCCCAGAACGCGGTGTCGGCGTTGTCGAAGAAGCCGTGCACGTAGACGACGGTGAGGGCGGTCTCGGGTTTGTAGGTCTGTGGCCGCCAGGTGTTCACGGCGCCGCGCCCGTCGGTGCCGAAGCGCACGTGACGGCCGTCATCGAGCAGCTGCACGACGAGCTCGCGGCGTGACGTCTGGGCGATGAGCGACGCGGCCGGCGTGAGCGTGCCGGCATCGACCTGGCCGAGGAGCGCCGCGACGGCGAGCACCACCACGGGCTACTCCTTCTTCGGAGCGGCGGGCTTCTTCGTCACCATCATGTGGTACTGCAGCGCCTTGTCGAGGTACCCGTAGCGGAAGGGCAGCGGCTCGGCCCTGGCCCACAGCTTCACGAACTCGGCGTTGTAGGCGGGGTTGGCGCCGAGAAACGACGCGGTGAACTTGCCGAACATCTGCTGCTCGAAGCCGGCCTTCACGGCGATGGAGTTCGGCACGCCGGTCGAGTCGCTGACCATGAACTCCATGTGGCCGAGCAGAAAGTCGCGAACGCGCGAGAAGTTGTCGCGCCAGAGCAGATAAGAGGCAGCCTTCGTCATCGCGCAGATGCGGCCGCGGGCCTCGAGGTACTTCTTCAAGGGCTCGTTGGCGTCGACGTGATCGTTGTCGAGGTTCTGCGCGAAGTGGCGGTGCACCTTCGCGTCTTTTTTCGGGTCGCCGCCCTTCTTCACGAACACCATCTCGTAGTTGTCGAACGCTTCACTGAAGTCGGGCGCCGTCCACCGCGAGTGGAGCAGCTTCGCCTCTTTGCCCTCGACCGCCGCGATGTCTTCGGCGGTGTGGCCCTTCACGTTGCCGTCTCTGTCGAGCGAGATGTAGCGCACCGAGACCGGCTCGTAGCCGTGCACCGCGAGCGCGATGAGAAAAAACGAGAGCTGGCCGGGCAGCTCGCCGCGCTGCCCCTTCATCAGGTTTTCGGTCTTGCTGTCGTTCGCGACGAGCAGACCGGCCGAGGTGGCGTCGATGACGGCGAGGCTGTCTTTGAGGCGCTTCGCGTCGATCTTGTGAATGCGCCGCGGGTCGCCCGCGTGCTCGAGTGACATCGTCGTGACCTGGGTCAGCTCGGGGTAGGTGGTGAGCGCCGAGATGAGGTCGCCGCCGCCGAACGGGTAGACGACGGTCGTGGGCAGCCCCTCGGGCTTGAGCTTCTGAATGAAGGGCGACGCCACCTGCACCCAGGTCTGGCGGTACTTCTCGATGCGGCTGTTCAGCTTCTTGCAGTGCTCTTCGACGATCTTGGCGTCGATGTGCGAAGGCAGCGGGTCGTCGCCCTGACACGCGACGACGCGGTAGAGCAGCTTCGCCTCGGCGGTGAAGTCTTGGCCGCCCTCGGGGTGAATCGCGACGCCGCCTGCGGCTGCGACACCACCATCGGCTGCTGCGAGTGCGAGTGCGACGAGAGCAAACATGCGCGTTGCTTACTTCAACGCGCCCTGGGGTCCGAGAAATTCATATAGGGTGTGCGCGCGCGAATGGCGGAAGCCCCAGAAAAACACAGCCCCCCCGAACGACACCTCGGCCTCAAGTCGGGCATCGGGCTCGTCATCGCCAACATGGTCGGCGCGGGCGTCTTTCTCTCGTCGGGCTTCATGGCGCAAGACCTGGGGCCGTCACACATTCTGCTCGCGTGGGCGGTCGGCGCGCTGCTCGCGCTGTGCGGCGTGGTCGCGTACGCCGAGGTCGCGCGCCTGATGCCGAAGAGCGGCGGCGAGTACCGCTACCTCTCGCAGCTGTGGCACCCCTTTCTGGGCTACCTCGCGGGGTGGTCGTCGCTGTTGATCGGCTTCTCGGCGCCGATCGCCGTCGATGCGTACGCGGCGGGTGCGTTCGCGAACAAGCTGAGCGGCGCGGTGAACCCGAACCTGTTCGGCGTGGCGCTGATCGTGCTGCTCACCATCTCGCACGCGGTCGGCCTGCGCACGAGCACGCGCGTGCAGAACGTGCTGTTCGGGGTGAAGGTGCTGATGCTGGCGGCGTTCATCGGCATCGGCGTGGTGTTCGGGCACTGGTCTTTTCCCGAATGGCAGCCGGCGACGCCGTCGGCCGGCTTCCCCGTGGGGGCGTTCGCGGGCAGCCTGTTCTTCATCGCGTTCGCGTTCAGCGGGTGGAACGCGGCGGTCTACGCGGCCGAAGAGTTTCATGAGCCCGCGCGCAACGTGCCGCGCGCGATGATCATCGGCTGCCTCACGGTCGCGGTGCTGTACCTGATTCTCAACTACGTCTTCGTCGCGAACCTGACGCCCGAACGAGACCTCACCGACTGGTACCTGAAGACGAAAGACCAGGTGACGCTCGGCCACATCGTCATGGCGCGCCTCATCGGCGAAGACGGCGCGCGCATCTTTTCGGGTGTCATCGTGCTGCTGTTCATGTCGGCGATGAGCGCGATGATGCTCGTCGGCCCGCGCGTGTATGCAGCCATGGCCGCCGACGGCGTGCTGCCGGCGAGCTTGAAGGCGTCACACGGCAGGCCGCCGGTGCGCTCGGTGCTGCTGCAGGGCGCGATCGCGATCGTGCTGGTGCTCGCGCCCGATGTGCGCGGCAAGCTCGAGGCGATCGGCGCGCTGCTCGTGCTGTTCGCGGCGTTCACGGTGACCGGCTTGTTTCGCGCGCGGTTCGACACGAAGGGCCGCTTCGAGAAGCCGTCGACGGTGAGCCTGGTGGCGGCCGCCATCTACGGGCTCTCGACGCTGTGGATGTTGTACTTCGGCTTCTTCAAGAACCCGGCGGGCAGCCCGCATTGGCTGTTGTTGTGGGCGGGCCTGCTGCTGATCGTGACGTCGGTCGCGTACACGCTGACGCGCGGCCGCGGTCAGCGTGCGCCGCAGTGACCGCAGGCCGCCGCAGGCGACCCGAAAAGTAGTAGGTGGGCCGCATGAGACACGTCGTGGCGACGCTGGTGGTGCTCAGTGGGTCGGCCTTCGCGGGCGAGGGCAAGTGGACTCCGGCGCAGGTGCTGGAGCTGGGGCCGAAGTGGGTGAAGGAGCAGGGCTTCCAGCTGCCGCTCTCGAAGCTCTGGGACAAGAAGAAGGGCACCGGGCTGCTCTCGAACGCGGTGCAGCTGCCGGGGTGCTCGGGCTCGTTCGTGTCGGCCGAAGGGCTGCTCATCACGAACCACCACTGCGTGGTGTCGATTCTCACCGAGCACTCGACGCCGGGCGCGAACCTGTTCGAAGACGGCTACTTCGCGAAGACGCGGGCCGACGAGAAGGCGTCGAAGGCGTACCGCATTCAGGTGCCGCGGGCGTTTCGTGACGTGACGGCCGAGGTGCGGGCGAAGCTCGACGCGGCGCCGACCGACCTCGAGCGGTACCGCGCGCTCGAGGCGGTGCAGAACGCGCTGGTGGCGGCGTGCGAAAAGGAGGCGCCGGGTGAGGGCGCCTCGGGCACGCGCTGCACGTTCGCGACGTTCGACGGCGGTGTGACGTTCAACCTCACGGTGTTCGACGAGCTGAGCGACGTGCGGCTGGTGTGGGCGCCGCCGCGAGGGGTGGGTGAGTACGGCGGCGAGGTCGACAACTGGAGCTGGCCGCGGCACACGGGCGACTTCTCGCTCTTGCGCGCGTACACGACGAAGGGCGAGCCGTACCGGCCGCAGTACTTCTTCCCGCTGTCGACGTCGGGCGTGAAGGGCGGCGACGCGGTGGCGGTGCTGGGGTACCCGGGCGTGAGCTACCGCAGCCTGCTCGCGCGCGAGGTGCAGGAAAGGTACGAGCGCTTCTTCCCCGCGCGCGAGAAGTGGACGGGCGAACAGATTTCGCTGCTCGAAGAGGCGACGAAGGGCAGCGAAGAGGGGCGCATCGCGGTGAGCGATGAGCTGAAGCGGCTCGCGAACGTGCACAAGAACGCACAGGGGCAGTTGGCGGGCATCGAGCGCGGCGACCTGGTGAAGAAGCGCGCCGACGCCGACGCCGCGGTGCTGGCGAAGGCGCCGGCGAAGGCGGTCGAGGCGCAGAAGGCGCTCGAGGCGGTGCTCGAGGCGCGGCTGAAGTTGTGGGAGCACGACTTCGCGGTCGACCTGTTGCCGCAGTCGTCGCGCGCGCTCGACTGGGCGGTGACGCTGGCGCGGTTGTCGACCGAGCGTGCGAAGCCCGACCTCGAGCGTGAGCCGGGCTACCAGGAGCGCGACCTGCCGCGGCTGCGCGAGCGGCTCGCGAGAGATCAGAAGCGGTTCTTTCTGGCGGCCGACAAGGCGGCGACGGCGGCGTGGGTGAAGCGGGCGCAGGGCCTGCCGGCGGAGCAGAAGATCGCGGCGGTCGACACAGAGCTGTCGAAGAAGCTCGACGGCATCTACGCGAAGACGAAGGTCGGGGTGCTCGACGAGCGCAAGAAGATGATCGAAGAGACGGCGGAGCAGCTGAAGGCGCGCAAAGACCCGCTGCTCGAGCTGGGGTTCGCGCTCGACGCCGAGCGCAAGGCGCAGAAAGAGCGCGTCGACGGCTGGGTGGGCGCGACGCTGGTGCACCGGCCGCAGTGGCGCGCGGCGGTGTTCGCTGCGGCGGGCAAGCCCGTGGCGCCCGACGCGAACTCGACCCTGCGGGTGTCGTTCTGCCGGGTGAAGGGCTACGAGCCGCGCGATGGCGTGATGATGAAGCCGCAGACGACGCTCGCGGGCATGCTGGCGAAGCACACCGGCAAGGAGCCGTTTCAGGTGCCGCAGAAGGTGCTCGATGCGGCGCGCGCGAAGCGGCTGGGCCGGTGGCGCGACGCGACGCTCGGCGACGTGCCGGTGGCGTTTCTCGCCGACTGCGACACGACAGGCGGTAACTCGGGCAGCCCGGTCATCGACGGCAACGGCAAGCTGGTGGGCGTGAACTTCGATCGCGTGTGGGAAAACGTCGCGAACGACTTCGGGTACAACCCAGACGTCGCGCGCAACGTGACCGCCGACGCGCGGTATGCGCTGTGGCAGCTCGAAGAGGTCGAGGGCGCGAAGGAGCTGCTCGTCGAGCTCGGGGCGGGGCCGGCGCCGAACCGGTAGACGTCTCGTCTCGCGGGGCCTCGCTCGTCTCGCGCCGGGGCGGGGCCATGCCGGGGCGCCGGACGAGACGTCCCGTCTCGCGCCGGGGCGGGGCCATGCCGGGGCGCCGTACGAGACGTCCCGTCTCGCGCCGGGCTGTGTGTGGCGCCTTCGCCGGAGCGCCGCTACAGCGGTTCGGCGAGCGCGGCCGGCATGAAGTCGAGCTCGTCTTTCGTCGACGGCGCAGCCGCGCCCGTGAGCGACCACGCGAGCTCGCGCAAATCGACGGACCGCTCAGGGCAGCGAGCGGCGCTCACCGCCAGCAGCCACAGCGCCTGCGCCACGGCGATCTCGGCGGGTGCGACCGTCGACGGGCGTGGACCTGACCACTTCACCAGCTCGGGCAACTTCGACACCTCGAATTGTTCGATGGGCTGACCCGGTGTGACGCGGCGTCGCAGTCGAAGAAACCCGACTCCGTACGGTCTGCAGAGAAACTCGTTCAGCTGGCGCCACCAGGCGTCGAACTGCGCGCGACGATCGCCGGGGATGCCGACGAACATCGTATCGATCGCCCCCAGCACCCGCTCGTGCGTGTACGCGAGGAGCTTCGGCCAGCTGCCGTACTGCACGTAGAGGCGAGAGCGAGAGCGACCGAGCCGCTGTGCAACCTGCTCCATGTCGGCGAAGTCGATGTCGCGCTCGGCGATCGTCTCGAGCACGGCCTCTTCGACGCGCGGATCAACAAACATGTCTCCGAAATACACATTGCCTTTCCAACCGACCGCCTCGACCTTCGCATGCGGGTCTGACATCGGTGCTGCACGGGCGCAGATTGGGTTCGGGGGAATTCAACAGACCGCAGATCGGCAGGGCCGCGGCGAGGCCGATTTGGTGGGCCCGCTCTGCACTCGACTGATCAGTTGGCACGCCGGATGACCCCGAACTTTCTGCGGGTATCGACAG
>JAEUJP010000097.1 GCA_016793725.1 Myxococcaceae bacterium
CTGTCGATACCCGCAGAAAGTTCGGGGTCATCCGGCGTGCCAACTGATCAGTCGAGTGCAGAGCGGGCCCACCAAATCGGCCTCGCCGCGGCCCTGCCGATCTGCGGTCTGTTGAATTCCCCCGAACCCAATCTGCGCCCCGCGCACTCTAGTGTCAGACCCCTGCGCTAGGGTGGCCCTCGGTCGGTTCGAGATGGGAAACGAACCATGTTGTGGCCCGAAGTGACAAAAGACGAGCTGAAGCAGTCGAGTGCCTCTCTCGAAGAAGGCACGCACGAGTGGGAGGTCGCGTGGGCTGCCCTCTCGAAGAAGACCGGCGATTGGGACCGTGAGGCCTATTGCCCGCTCTCGCACGAGTCGTGGCAGTACCTCTGCAGCTTCCGCGACCGCGGCCGCTGGGTGCACGAGTTTCGCCACCGGCACCACCCGCTCAAGCAGCGGCGCTGGTACGTGCACGTCCCCGCCTCCGAGGGGTGGGCGCCCGCTCACTGAAGCTCGCGCCTCTGGCGCGAAAACGGGTTCGCAGCGACCAAGAGTTCAGCGCCGGTCTTGCGCCACAGGCGCAGCATCAACAACGCCGACCCCACCGCCGCCGCCGTCGCGAGCGTGTAGAGGTTGATGGCGTGCTGCGGCCACAGCCCGCACCCCACCGCACCGACGCCGAGCATGACGGCGCCCGGCACGACGAAGCTCCAGTGCCAGACGCTCGCACAGACCCCGAAGATGCCCGCGAGCGTGACCGACTCGAACGCGAGCGCTGACGCCAGCGGGGTCTCGAGCAGCACGGCGAGCACCCGGCTGATGACCGTGAAGCCGCACCCGAGCCCCGCCACCGCTGACAGCTGCCGGTTGATGCGCGTCGACCACAGCGCCTTGCGGCCGATCACCATCGCCGCGACGTAGACGATGAACGGCACCGCCACGTTCGCGATCGCCGCCCACCGGCCGGCCGCCCCGAACCACCAGTCGGACAACAGCCACGTCAGCACCGCGAGCACCGCGATGGTGAGCCCGAGCACACCCAGCAGCACGGTGCGCTCGGGCGCCGCCACCGACGGGTTCAGCTCGTGCGACAGCTTGCGCAGCTTCGCCGCGTTCGCCGCCCGCTCGGCGTCACGCGCCTGCAGCGCCGCGACCGCCTGGGCCAGGTCGGCCGGAGGCTTCTTCAGCTCTGCCAGAAATGCGCGCGCCGACGCCGTCGCGCCCCGCTTCACCTCGCGCCGCGCCGCCACCTCGAGCAGCCGCCGCATGCCGGCGTGCGCGTCGGCGTTCAGCGTGTGCAGCTGCAGCGCGTGCGTGAAGCCGAACCGGCACTCGGACACCAGCGCGTACCACCGCCGCAGCTGCGCCTCGGCCTCGGGCGACGGCGCCTGCCCCGCGCTCGACACCGTGCTCGGCTCGTCGCCCTCTTCGGCGTCGAGCGCTTCGAGCTCGGCGAGCCGCGCCCGCGCAGCGCTCACCAGCGCGTTCGAGCCGCGGTGCGCGAGAAAGAGCTTCAGCGCGTCGCGCAGCTCGAGCGCGCTCTGAAACCGCCGCGCCGGGTCTTTCGCCATCGCCGTCGAGCACACCGCCGCCAGCTCGACCGGCACCTCGAGCCCGAAGCTCGGAGCCGCCGCCACGTGCGCCGCCTCGAGCACCTCTTTCAGGCCTTTGCCCTCGTGCGGAGGCCGCTGCGTCAGCACCTCGTGCAGCGCCGCGCCCAACAGGTACACGTCGGTGCGCTCGTCGACCGCCGTCGCGTCGCCCGACATCATCTCGGGCGCGAGGTACGCCGGGGTACCCACCAGCCGCCTGGGGCCCGGCCTGATGTTCGCCTTGCGCACCGCGACGCCCCAGTCGGCGACGTACACCTCACCCAGCTCGCCGATCAGCACGTTCGCCGGCTTGATGTCGCGGTGCAGCACCCCGCGCGAGTGCGCGTGCTCGACCGCCGTGCACACTTGAATCAGCACCTGCAGGTTCGCCTCGAGGTGGTCTGCGCCGCTCGTCAGCCGCGCCCACGCGGGGTGCTCGTCGTCTTGCAGCAGCTCGCGCCAGTTCACGCCGTCGACCCGCTTCATCACCACCGCGGGCAGCCCCTTCGCGTCGCGCGCGAGCGCGTACACCGGCACGATGCCCGGGTGCTCGAGCGAGCCCGCGGTGCGCGCCTCGAGCACGAGCGCCTCGGCGGCCTCTTCGTTCGCCGACTCCTTCTTCAGCACCTTCACCGCGACGTCACGGCCCAGCGACTGCTGCCGCGCGAGCAGCACCCGCCCCATGCCGCCCTCGCCGAGCACCTGCACCGGCACCAGCTCGGCGTCGTCGGCCGCGGCGCCCGGCGTCGCGAGGTGCAGCCGCGGGTAGCTGCCCGTCAGCGCGAGATCGGTCGGCGTGCGCGGCCCCGACAGCACGGTGTAGTCGTCGCCTGCCGGCGCGAGCGTCGCGTCGAGCGCGACGTCGCTCTTCACGCGGGTCAGCTGCAGGTCTTCGAAGCGCTGGTCGATGCTGCCGGCCATGTGCGCGGCCGACGAGTCTAGCCTTCGGTGAACGTCGCCTTCACCCGCTTCGAGGTGAGAAAGTAGGCGGCCCACCCGAGGGACCACGGCACCCACACCAGCGCCACGAGGCGCCACGTCAGCACCGCCTGTGCGACCGCCAGCGCGTAGCCCACCACCATCACCAGCGGGAGCCAGCGGCGCCGGCGAAAGAACCCGGCGAACGCCACCAGCCCCAGCGCGAGCTGCAGCCCCATCATCACCAACGCCACACCTTCGACGAGCGCATCGGGCACGTGCAGCGCCTCGTGCTTCAACAGGCCCGCCACCACCGCGACGAGCAGGCACGTTCGCAGCCCGACGCCGAGCATGGGTATGACGAGCGGCCCGCCGAACGGGCTCGGCTTCGGCGCGTACTGCGCGTAGCCCCGCTCGAGGCACGCGCTGCACGTCAGCCCGCCGCTCGCGGCCTTCGGCGCACAGCGAATGCACACGAACACACCGCACCGCGGGCACGTGCCGGCCACCGGCAGGTCGGGGTGCTGCTCGCACGGCTGCGCGTGCGCCACCACCTCGGTCTCGGCGACCGCCGGCGCTGGAGCGGCCGCGCGGCCCTGCTCGCGCCCGCAGTCGGGGCACACGAGCGCTCCGACGTCGAGGCGCACTCCGCAGTGTTCGCACGTCACGCATTCCAGCGTAGTGCGACCGGCATGCAGTACACTCGCGCGCAATGCGCCCCCTCGTCGGCCTCGCTCTGATGGCCGCTGTCGGTTGTGTCTCGAATCCCCCCACGCCGTGCACCCAATG
This sequence comes from Myxococcaceae bacterium, assembly GCA_016793725.1. Classification (GTDB taxonomy): domain Bacteria; phylum Myxococcota; class Myxococcia; order Myxococcales; family Myxococcaceae; genus Xiheicaenimonas; species Xiheicaenimonas phototrophica. Next base: position 3,282 of record JAEUJP010000097.1, read on the forward strand.
CGGCGACACGTGTGTCGACCTGCAGAGCGACGTGAAGAACTGCGGCACCTGCGGCACCGCGTGCGTCGCCGGTCAGACGTGCACCGCCGGCGCGTGCCGCGACACCTGCCCCGTCGGGCAGACGCGCTGCGGCGCGCAGTGCGTCGACGCGCAGACCGACGACCGCCACTGCGGTGGCTGCAACAACGCCTGCGGCGCCGGCCAGGCGTGCACTGCGGGCCAGTGCGGTGCGAGCTGCGGCGCTCCGCTCACCGTCTGCGGCGCGGCCTGCACCAACACCCAGAGCGACCCGGCGAACTGCGGCACCTGCGGCAACGCCTGCACCGGCGGAGGCGTCTGCGCCGCGGGCACGTGCCGCC
>JAEUJP010000110.1 GCA_016793725.1 Myxococcaceae bacterium
ACCTCGTCTTGATGAGCGTGCTGATGGTGGCGCCCGACAGCTGCATCGACTCGCCGCCGGGTATGCGCAGCCCCGTGTGAGAGAGCTGCCACGTGAGCAGCGCCCCGGCCGCCGCGCCGAGCACGACGCTCGAGGTCGCGATCCAGAACGACTCCGAGAGCACGATGCGCACGATGTGTGAAGGCCGGGTGCCGAGCGACAGCAGCACGCCGAACTCGCGCGTACGCTCGAGCACCGACATCAACATCGTGTTCAGCACGCCGAGCCCGACGAGCAGGTACACGAAGATGGCCATGTAGAAGACGACGTTCTCGGTGAGCGCCTCCATCTTCTTCAGCACCGGGAGCAGCTCGCCCCACGTCAGCACCTCGTAGCCCTCGCCGAGCGCGGCCTTCAGGCTCGCGGCGACGGCGTCGGCCTGCTTCGGGTCGCTCAGCTGCACCACCACCTGGTGCGCGATGGGCCCGACGCCGAGCAGCTCGCGCGCCGCCCCCTCGGTCACGTAGACCTGCCGCTGCCCGATCGCCGGCGCGATGGAGTGGAACACGCCGCGCACCCGAAACAGGTCGGCCCCCATCTCGCCGTCTGCGCGCTGCACCATCAGGCGCAGCTTCGCGCCGGGCTTCACGCCGAGCCGCGTCGCGAGCTCTTCGCCGACGAGCACGCCCTTGAGGTCGTCGGCCTTCGGCAGCTCGCCCGCCGTGACGCTGCGCAGGTGCGCCGAGAGCTGCTGCTCGGCCGCGAAGTCGACGCCGAACACCTGCACACCTTCGCTGCCGCGCGCGCTGGTGGCGAGGCCGCGGGCGAGCACACGCGCACCGACCTCGGAGCCCGCCGGCACCTTCAGCCTCTCTCGAAACGTCTCGAGCGCCGGCATCGAGAGCGCCACGTCACGCTTCGGCCGGTAGCCCTTCGCGAACAGCTCGACGTGGCCGAGGCCGCCGTTGTCGAGCTCGTTCGTCGCGTTGCCCATCATGCCGCCGACGAGGCCCGCGTAGAACACGACGAGAAAGAGGCCGACGCCGATGGCGCTCATGCTGATGAGGGTGCGGCGGCGGTTGCGCCAGATGTTGCGCCACCCGAGTGCGAGCGTGCTCATGTGTGCCTCAGCGCTTCGACGGGCTCGAGTCGCATCGCGCGCAGCGCCGGCAGCAGCGCGCCGACAATCGCGGTGAAGAACGCGGTGACGGCGGCCCCCTTCAGCGAGCCGGGCAGCAGCTTCAGCTCGAGGTGGCTGGGCATCTTCACGCCCATGACGTCGCCGCCGAGCATGCTCGAGAGGTCGACGGTGCCGATGCCGTACAGAACGGCGGCGGCGACGGCGACGCCGACGGCGAACGCGAGCGCGCCCTGCCAGAGCGCCTCGAGCAGCACCATCGCGAGCACGCGCCGCGGCCGGGTGCCGAGCGCGCCGAGCACCCCGAGCTCACGCGTGCGCTCGAACACCGCCATCGTCATCGCGTTGAAGACGCCGAGACCGACGATGACGAAGATGATGAAGTCGACGAAGCCCTGGTTCTTGCGCTTGTTGTCGATGCTGGCCTTCATCTGCGGCAGCATCTCGGCCCACGAGAGGGCCTCGAGGGTCTCGAGGTCGAGCGCGTTGCGCAGCGCGGCGGTCTCGGGCGTCACGTCTTCTTTCTGCAGCGGCAGGCGCACGACGAGCTGGTGCACACCTTCGCCGAGCGCGAAGAAGCTCTGGGCCTCGGCGAGCGGCAGCACCACGGCGTTGCCATCGAGCTCGGCGCTGCTCGAGACGAACGTGCCCGCCACGGTGTAGCGGTCGTTCGCGACCGAGCCGTCTTTGCCCTGGCTGACGAGCACGAGCTCGTCGGCCGGCTTCACGCCGAGGTCGTCGGCGAGCGCGCGGCCGACGAGCACCTCTTTTGCGCCGGGCGGGTGGCCGGCCTCGAGCGTGTACAGGTTCGAGACGCCGGGCTCGACGCCGAGCACCATCACGGGCGACGAGCGATCGCCGCTGCCGGCGAGGCCCGCGCCGATGACGCGGCGCTCGCTCGTGGCGCCGGGCAGCGCGCCGCGCAGGGCAGCCTCGACCTGCACGGGGTTCTCGACGGTGAGGCCGATGGCGGGCGCCTCCTGGTAGCCGAGCGCGTGCACCTGCATGTGGCCGACGAGGCCGGCGGTGAGGTCGGCGACGATCGCCTCGTTGGCGACCTCGCGGTAGCTGAACAGCGTGACGATGCCGGCGACGCCGAGCGCGAGCGCCGACATGGTGATGATCGAGCGGCGCGCGTTGCGCCACACGTTGCGCCAGGCGATGGCGAAGAGCATGGCGTCGTCTCACTCTCTGCCCTGCTGCAGGCGACGCAGGCTGAAGGTGTCGTCGGCGACGTCGACGTCGAGCTCCATGCTCTCGTAGGTGATGGTGGTCTGCCGCCCGTTCTCTGAGGGGTACATCGTCAGCTTCATGGGGAAGGTGCGCCACCCGAGCTGCTTCAGGTCGCTGTAGGCCATGCGGCGCGCGAGCGCGCCCTCGTCGTCGAAGAAGCGCTGCTCGAGGGGCACGCACGAGGCGCGGTCGAGAATGAGCTCGACCTTGCCCCAGACGGTCTTGGCGTCGGGCTTCGGTTTCAGCGTCACGAACCACGCCTTGCGGCCGTCGTGCTCGAAGGTCTTCTCGACGGTCGAGGTGAAGTCTTGGGCGAGTGACGAGCCCCGCACGAGGTCGTCGTTGGTGAAGTCGGACCCCATCCAGCTGTCGCCCATCATGCCGCTCGGCAGCTTCATCACGCGGCCCGCCTGGGGCAGGTAGTTCCACAGCTGCTTCTCGCGCTTGAGCGTCATCATGCCGGTCTCGCGCGGGCCACCTTCGAGCACGCGCACGAGCGCGAAGTCGCGGCCCTTCGACCACAGCTTCATCTTCACGGTGCGCTCGTACGACGGCGTCTTCATACCCATCGACATGACGGCGATCGAAGAGCGGCCCTCGAGCAGCGCCTCGGTGCGCTTCATGAGCTGAACGACGTCGGGCGCGTCTTCGCCGCTCGGGCACTTCGGCAGGTCGGGCGGTGGGTCGGCGGCGAGGAACAGGGCGACGGTGACGAGCAGGCTCATGGGGTGCCACCTTTCGGGCTTGCAGAGATTCGCTTCGCGAGGTCGATGACCAGGTCGGTGAACGAGCGCAGCTCGGCCTCGCTCAGCACGTGGTCGGCGGGGTACAGGCTCTTGAACAGCGACATCTTCACGTCCTGGAGCAGCTGCATCAGCGCCGGCATCGGCAGGTCGCTGCGCAGCGCGCCGACGTCGACGCCCGCCTGCAGGAGCTCCATCATCTTGGCGCGGCCCGGCGCGAACATCGGCATGACGCGGTCGCGCAGTGCCTCATCGGTCGCGATGGCGCTCGCGATGCGCATCACACACTCGTACTCGGTGCGCATCGACTCGATGTCCTTCAGGCGCGCGTAGCTGATGCGGTGCATCTCGGCCCAGAACGCGGCAGGCGAGCTCGGCCGCTCGAACTCACCGATGGTGGCCATCGGCTTCGCGAGCTCGAGGAAGAGGGTCGCGGCCAGGTCGGTCTTGTCGTCGAAGTAGTAGTAGAACGAGCCCTTGCTCACGCCCGCCGCGAGCAGAATGCGGTTCAGCGAAGCCGCCTCGTAGGGCTTGCTCGCGAACTCGTCGCGCGCGGCGTCGAGCAGGTTCTGGCGGAGCGCGGCGTCGGCGGTGGCGAAGCGGGGTCGTGGCATGTCTCGCGCTCTGTAGACCATGTGGTCCAACCTGTTGTCTAGACCGAACAGTACAAACACAGGCATCAAGACGGCATCAAGGCCGAAAAACCTTTCCCAATCAGCATCTTAAGCGAACGCGAGCGCGAACAAGAAGGTGCCGTAGGCGACCACCAGCAGGCCTCCTTCGAGGCGGGTGATGAGGCGGCGTCGGGTCATCATGGCGGTCGCTGCGACCGAGAGCAGCACGAGCACGCCGAGGTCGACCTTGAGGGTGTCGAGCTGGCCGCTGACCGGCGACACCACCGACGCGCCGCCCAGAATGAGCAGCACGTTGAAGATGTTCGAGCCGACGACGTTGCCGATGGCGAGCGACGACTGGCCGCGGAGCGCGGCGACCACCGACGCCGCGAGCTCGGGCAGCGAGGTGCCGACGGCGACGATGGTGAGGCCCACGAGCCGCTCGGACATGCCGAGCGACAGCGCGATGCTGACGGCGCCATCGACGAACACCTTGCCGCCGGCGACGAGGGCGGCGAGGCCTGCGATCGCGAGCACCCACAACTTCGACCTCGGCTCGGGCCCCTCGGGCTCGGCTTCGGCCTGGTCGCCGAGCCGCGAGGTCTCGGGCAGCTGCTTCGCGGTGCGCACGAGCAGCACGGTGAAGCCGAACGCGCCGAGCAGCAGCAGCGCTCCTTCGATGCGGGTGACGACGCCGTCCCACAGCAAGAGCGGCACGAGCATCGCGGCGCCGACCATCACCGGCAGCTCGCGGCGAATGAGCGCGCCGTCGACCTCGGGCGGCTTGATGATCGCGGTGAGGCCGAGAATGAAGCCGAGGTTCGCCACGTTCGAGCCGACCACGTTGCCGAGCGTGATGTCGCTCTTGCCGTCGAGGGCGGCGAGCGTCGAGACGACGAGCTCGGGCATCGAGGTGCCGTACGCGACGACGGTGAGGCCGATGACGAGCGGGCGAACGCCGAGCGCCTTGGCGATGCCCGAGGCGCCGCGCACGAGCCACTCGGCTCCGAAGTAGAGCAGCGCGATGCCGGCCGCCAGGCGCGCGAGATCGAGAGCCATGTGCGCCCCTCAGCGTATGAACACGCCGCGCGGCTGCCCACCGAAACCGTCGGCTGACAGCTCGACCGCAGCGCGGCCACCCGACCCGGGCGTGCACGGTGTCACCTGCGCGTGAACGGGTCTTCTTCGCCGCCGCTTCACGGCAGGTACAGCAGGTCGACCGGTGCAGCCGGAGCCACGCTCACCTCTGCCGCGAAGCTGGGGCTGCCGAACGGGTCTCTGAAGATCGAGGCGCCCGTGGCGGTGAGCACGACCAGCACGCCGCTGTCGGCGACTCCGAAGCGGCCGTCGGTGAGTACGGCCTCTCGCGCGCCGGTGAGCGACGGGTGGTCGATGACGAGGTCGGGCGGTCGGTCGGCCGTCGTGCTCGCGAAGCCTCTGTAGACGAGCACTCGACCGCTCGTCGGAGTCGGCTGCACGGTGACGAACAACCCGCCGCCCCCGAGCGTGTGGTGCTGAATCGCGGTCGCCTCACCGGCATCGAGTGAGAAGTCGAACGGCCGCGCGGCCGTCGTCGCGGCGATGTCGTTCCACACGGCCAGCGTGCCCGTGCGCGCGGAGCCGAGCAGGCGGCTTCCAGCGAGCGCGAGCTGGGACGCGGGCTCGGCCGTCAGCTGAAAGTCTGGCGCGCCGCCATCGCGCGTGCCGGCGTCGGGCCAGACGTAGATGCCGCTGGTGCCTGCTGCGTACAGACGATCGCCGCTCCGGTCATACGCGAAGTCGACGAGCGGTGCGCCCGCGCTGGCAAAGACGGTATTGCGCGGCGCGGGGTCGGTGGGCCGCGTCACGCGAGCGACGTCACCCGGGCTGCGCACGTACCAGAGGGCGCCTGCGGCCTGGTCTGCGCGACCTGCACCGGCGCTCACGGCGGGCACATCGGTAGGGCGGTCGCAGCCAGGCACGAGATTGCCGTTCCACGTCTGCGCTGCGGTCGTACCTTCTTTGAGCGCGAAGACCGAGTGTGACGGTGGTGCGCCGAAGCCGCCGACCAGCGCGACGGGCACGCCGGTGAGCAGAGGCTGCGCGGTGCCGCGCTCGTCGGGAGTGAGCGCGCTGATGAAGTTCCACACCTGCACCGAAGCGCCGGCATCGGCCGAGGCGCGCGACGCGATGACGAGCCGGTCGCTGTAGAAAATCGCGCCTCCGCCAGCGCCGTCGCACGGGCAGCCCGGAAGGGGAATGCAGCCGGCATCGGCGCCTCCGCCCGCCCCCCCGGAGCCCCCCCCGGCGGTCGCGGTATTTCCGCCGCCGGCCGTGCCGCCTCCGTCGGGTGCCGCAGGCAGGCCAGTGCACGTCAACGTCACTGCGGCCACGACCAGAACGTGTCTCATCGGCATCAGACACCCCAGCGCGAAAGACTGGGACAACGCTACCCGACCGCGTGCTGCCAGGCGTGCACGATGTGCCGCGCGATGTCTTCGACGGCGACGCCCTTCGTCACCTGCGCGAACACGGTGGGCCCCTGCCCTCGCATCTTCTTGGCGTCGCGGTCCATCACCTCGAGGCTGGCGCCCACGAGCGGGGCCAGGTCGGTCTTGTTGATGACGAGCAGGTCAGACTGCGTGATGCCGGGCCCGCCCTTGCGCGGCACCTTGTCGCCGCCGGCCACGTCGATGACGTAGAGGGTGTAGTCGACGAGCTCGCGGCTGTACTGCGCCGCCAGGTTGTCGCCGCCGCTCTCGACGAAGAGCAGCTCGGGCCGCACCGCCTTCATCAGCTCTTCGAGCGCGAGCAGGTTCGGCGTGATGTCTTCACGAATGGCCGCGTGCGGGCAGCCGCCGGTCTCGACCGCACGAATGCGCTCGAGCGGCAGCGCCTGGTTGCGCATCAGGAACTCGGCGTCTTCGCGCGTGAAGATGTCGTTCGTCACCACACCGAGCGAGTAGCGGTCACGCAGGTGCCGGCACAGCGCGAGCAAGAGCGCCGTCTTGCCGCTGCCGACCGGGCCGCCGATGCCGACGGTGAACGCGCGCTTCGTGTAGTCGCGCTTGATGGGTTGATCGCGGCCGTGAAACGCTCCCGGGCCGTGCAGCCCTTCGTGCGTGTGCTCGGCGAGACCGTCGTGTGCGTGTCGAATCATGACTGAAAGAGCCTCGAGTAGAGGGTGTCGTGCTGCTGTTGAAAGAGCTCGAGCACCGGCGACGTCGAGCGGGCCTCACCGCGCTCGGCCAGCGCCGCTTCGAGCGTCGGGTGCAGCGCGGTGAACAGCCGCTGCGCCTCGAGCGGCCCGACGATGCCGAGCCGCACGGCCGCGCTGAGCGCGCCGCGCGCGGTGCCGAACAGGTACAGCTCGCGCGCCTGCGCGCCGACCATCTGCCCCATCACCACGGGCAGGTGACCGAACGGCAGCGAGGGCCGCGGCACGCCCAGCGCCGCCTCGGCCGCGATGCCGAACGCCCCGCCCTGCGCACGGCTCGCGCGGTTCGCGACGTGGTTCACGAGAAAGGCGTCGCACGCGGCGTCGTCGCGCGACTCGACGAACGGCAACATCGAGCGCGCGGCGTTGAACGTGAGCTCTCTGAGCCGCGGGAGCAGCGACGCAGCGGAGACGAGCCGGGCCTGGTGCAGCGCCTCGAGCCCCGCCGAGTGGGCGAACGCGCCGGCGGGGAAGGCCGAGTCTGCGAGCTGGAGCAGTCGCCAATCCACCCGCGCTCCTCAGAACAGGAAGTACTTCTGCGCGAGCGGCAGCGTCTTCGCCGGCTCGCAGGTGAGCAGCACGCCGTCGGCGCGCACCGCGTAGGTCTCGGGGTCGACCTCGATGACCGGCAGCGCGTCGTTCAGCTTCATGTCGCGCTTCGAGAGCTGCCGGCAGCCGCCGACGGCGACGACCGGCTTCGCCAGGCCGTAGCGCTGGCCCACGCGCGCGACCGCAGCCGCCGCCGAGACGAACGCGAGGCCCGTCTTCGCCGCCGCAGTGCCGAGGCCACCGAACATCGGCCGCATCAGCACCGGCTCGGGCGTGGGTATCGACGCGTTGCCGTCGCCCATCTGCGCCCACGCGATGAAGCCGCCCTTCAGCACCAGCTCGGGCTTCACGCCGAAGAACGCCGGCCGCCACAGCACGATGTCGGCGAGCTTGCCGGCCTCGAGCGAGCCGACGTGCCGCGCGATGCCGTGGGCGATGGCGGGGTTGATGGTGTACTTCGCGACGTAGCGGCGAATGCGCAGGTTGTCGTCGCGGTCGCTGTCTTCGCGCAAGGGCCCGCGCTGCACCTTCATCTTGTGCGCGGTCTGCCACGTGCGCGAGATGACCTCGCCGACGCGGCCCATCGCCTGGCTGTCGCTCGCCATCATGCTGATGGCGCCCAGGTCGTGGAGAATGTCTTCGGCCGCGATGGTCTCGCCCCGAATGCGGCTCTCGGCGAACGCGACGTCTTCGGGCAGGTTCGGGTCGAGGTGGTGGCAGACGAGCAGCATGTCGAGGTGCTCGTCGAGCGTGTTCACGGTGAACGGGCGCGTCGGGTTCGTCGAGCTCGGCAGCACGCAGCGCTCGCCGCACACCCGAATGATGTCGGGCGCGTGACCGCCGCCGGCACCTTCAGAGTGGTACGTGTGAATGGTGCGGCCGTGAAACGCCGCGATCGAGTCGTCGACGAAGCCCGACTCGTTCAGCGTGTCGGTGTGAATCGTCACCTGCACGTCGAACTGGTCGGCCACCCGCAGGCAGGTGTCGATGGTCGCCGGCGTCGTGCCCCAGTCTTCGTGGAGCTTGAGACCGAGCGCGCCCGCCTCGAGCACCTCGGTCAGGCCCTCGGGCCGCGACGCGTTGCCCTTGCCGGTGAAGCCGAAGTTCATCGGCAGGTGGTCGGTCGCCTGCAGCATGCGCTCGACGGCCTCGGGCGACGGGGTGCAGGTGGTGGCGTTCGTGCCGGTCGCGGGGCCGGTGCCCCCACCGATGAACGTGGTGATGCCGCTGGCGATGGCGACCTCGACCTGCTGCGGGCAGATGAAGTGTACGTGCGTGTCGATGCCGCCGGCGGTCGCGATGAAGCCCTCGCCGCCGATGACCTCGGTCGACGGGCCGACGACGAGGCCGGGCGTGACCCCGTTCATCACGTCGGGGTTGCCGGCCTTGCCGAGCGCGACGATGCGGCCGTCTTTGATGCCGAGGTCGGCCTTCACGATGCCGGTGAAGTCGATGACCAGCGCGTTGGTGATGACGAGGTCGAGCGCGTCGGCGGCGGCGACGCCCGTCTGCTGCCCCTGGCCGTCGCGAATGACCTTGCCGCCGCCGAAGACGAGCTCGTCGCCGTAGGTGGTGAAGTCGCGCTCGACGCGCGCGACGAGCCCGGTGTCGCCGAGCCGCACGCGGTCGCCGGTGGTCGGGCCGTACAGCGCGGCGTAGTGAGACCGTTTGAGGGTGTGGCTCACGCGAAGCCCCTCTCTCTCGCGCGCTGCAGCGCGGTGGCGGCGTCGGCGCCGTCGACGAGCGCGTTGCCTCCGCGGGTGATGCGCGCGCCGCCGAGCTCGACGAGGCCGATGGTCTTCTTTTCGCCGGGCTCGAAGCGCACGGCGGTGCCGGCGGGTATGTCGAGGCGCATGCCGTACGCGGCGGCGCGGTCGAACTTCAGCGCGCGGTTCGTCTCGAAGAACGGGTAGTGGCTGCCCACCTGAATCGGGCGGTCGCCCGTGTTGGTGACCTCGAGCGTGAGGGCGCGGCGCCCCTCGTTGAGCACGAGCTCGCCGGGCTCGACCAGCACCTCGCCCGGAGTCTCGACGGGCTCGACGGGCGGCGCGGCCGCGCGCGACGGCACGGGCAAGAAGCTGCCGTACAGCGCGAGCGAGAGGTCGCCGTGCACGTCGCAGATGGGGTGGTGCACGGTGACGAGCTTCGAGCCGTCGGGGAAGGTGCCCTCGACCTGCACCTCGGTGATGAGCGCAGGCACGCCCGGCATCACGTCGGCGCGGCCGAGCAGCTTCTTGCCGAGGCCCATCAGCTCGGCGACGGGGCGGCCGTCGCGAATGAGCTCGAGCAGCACGGTCGCGATGAGCGCGATGCTCTCGGGGTGGTTGAGCTTCACGCCGCGCGCGAGCCGCTTCTGCGCGAGAAAGCCGGCCTGGTGGAGCGTGAGCTTGTCGAGCTCCTGCGGGGTGAGTCGCATGACGCAGCGCGTTAACACGGCTGCGCCGAAGGCGCACTACCAGCGGGCGACCTTGAGGCCTTTGATGCGCGAGAAGTGACGGACGTTGCGGGTGACGACGGTGAGGTCGTGCTCGAGTGCGATGGCGGCGATCATGGTGTCGGCGACGCCAATCTCACGGCCTGCGCGTCGCAAGTCTGCGCTGACGCGCCCGTACGTCGCTGCGGAGGAATCATCGAAGGGAAGCGAAACGAACGGGGCGAGCAAGCGGTCGAACTTCGCCAACATGCCGAAGGGGTCAGCTGTGCCCCAAGCGCCAGAGTCGAGCTCGGCGCGAACGACACTGCACGTCGCGACCTGTGAAGTCGGCCGAGACATCAACCGGTCGGCAAGCGCGCCATCACCGCCGACGATGGCGCTGCACACGTCGGTGTCGAGCAGGAACAAGCGGCGTGAGGTCTGGGATCTCCGGAGGGTCATTGGGGAGCGCTGCAATGATCTTGTCGAAGCCGGGAATGCTCCCGACGAGCTCGCGGTAGGACAGCGGGTAGCCGTTCTTGTCTTTTGGCTCCTCGTCGTACCGCTTGCCGAGCGATGCGATGTAAGCCGAGATCGTCTTCTTCGCGCGCTTCGCGTCGCGCCGGTAGCGCGCTTCGACTTCGTCCGGCAGGTAGATGGTGAGCTGACCCATATATGACACTGTATAAGATACTCACCACTTGCGCGCGAACGGGTCGTCGCCGAGCAGCCTGACGACCGACGGCCCCAGCGCCGCGCGCAGCTCACGTGACAGCGCCTCGACCGACGCTGCGCCCGCACGCAGCACCGCGCCCCACGGCCAGCGGCTCAGCGCCTTCACGTCGGCCGGCGGCTCGACCCCCACGAGCACCGCCGTCGCGAACGCCTCGAAGGCCCCCATGCGCTCGTGCAGCGGCCCGTGCCGCGGGTCGAGCAGCACGCCCTCGCGCACCACCGTCTTGCCCGCGACGTCGACGCGAAGCCCCAGGTCCATCTTCTCGAACGCCCAGACCTCGCCGCGCGCCACGCGCCCCGCCGAATACGCGTCGACGCAGACGAGCCGCGCGCCAGGGGCCAGCGACAGCTCGAGCCCTTGAGTCAGCGAAGCGCCCGCGAAGCACACCACCGGGTCGGGCCAGTAGACGAGGGTGCCGCGCACGTCGGCGCGCAGCGTGAACCTGGCATCGGCGGCCCGGTACACCTTGCTCGACGCCTGCGACGAGAGAAACAGCGTCGCGCCCTCGTCGACGCGCACGTCGAGCTCGAGCGCGTCTGCGCCGATGAAGCCACCGCCCAGGCTCGACTGGTACACCCACGCCGCCGTGTCGCTCGCGCTCGGGGCGAGCAGGCGCAGCGGCTGTTCGCTCGTGAGCCCGGTCACGACCGAGCGGCCGGCGACGGCCTTCACTTCGAGCGTGGCGCGCGCGGCGGGCACACGCGCCCGCTTACCTCACGTCGTCACGACCGGCAGCTTCGTGCTCATGTCGTTCACCACCTCGGGCAGGTACGGCACGAGGTTGTCGCCCGTCTCGACGAGCGGGTCGCCGTAGCCGGGCACGCGCCCGCCCCGCGAGGGGAACTTGGTCGCGTACGCCGCGTCGCTCAGCTCGTACTCGGCCGGAGTCAGCCCCATCGCCTGCGCGATGTTCGCGAGCAGGCGGTTCTGCGGCAGGCCCGCGTACCACATGTCACCGTAGCGGGCCCGAATGACCCGGGCGCGGTTCGTGTAGTCGATGTAGTTGCCCGTCGAAAAATAGCCGCCGGCGCGGCCGGCCAGAATCGCGGGCACGCTCTTCGCGTTGTGCGTCGACGGGCCGCTCTCGGAAGACCAGTACACGAGCGCCTGGTCGAGCATCGTGGTGCCCGGCACCACCTGCGTCGCCTCGAGGCGCGCGACGAGGTCGGCGAACCCGTACTGAAAGAAGAACCGCTGGCTGCGCATCATGTGGCGCTGGCGGTCTTCCATGAAGTGGTTGTGAAACGTCATCGCGTGCGCGTCGGTGCGCGACGCTTCGAACGTGCTCGGCGTGTTGTAGATGGCCGGGTCCCACTGGTCTCTCAGCGCGGGTATCTGGCGCAGCGCGATGCGCGTGCTGCCGCACGAGAACGCGTGCACGAGCAGCATGTTGAACAGCTCGAGCGAGCGGCGCTGATCTTCCACCCGCTGCGTCGCCGTGGCGGCCGCGCCCGTCCACTCCCAGTCGGCCTCGCCCTCGCGCGACCGCAGGGCACGCTCGGCCATCGTCACCGTCGGCACCGTGCAGCCCGACGTCTGCATCGCGCGCATGCGCTCGCCGATGCTCGACAGGTTCGTCATGTACTCTTCGAGGCGAACGCGGTCGTCTTTCGACAGGCGCTTGCCGGGGCCGTTCGCCCCGCGAGCGAGCCGCGCGTAGTCGCCGTGCACCCGGTCGACGAGCGCCGCTCGCGGGTCGACCTGGCCCGGCATCGTGGTGACCCCGTTGAACAGCAGGTTGAAGAGCTCGCCGACGGTGCGCGCCCCGTACGGGTTCTGCGCGACGCCGCTGCCCGAGCGGGCGCTCGACAGGTGAGTCCACGTCGACGACAGCCCTGGCGCCTTCAGCAGCGCGCGCTCGCCCGTCGTGTAGAAGTTGTTCGAGGCCGCGATCACCTGGTCGATGGTCGGCACCGGCACGTTCGCGAGCCCGTTGTCGCTGCCGCCGTCGCGGTTCACGAAGTTGCCGAGGTAGCCGCGCGTGTGGCCGCCCCAGTGCAAGAAGTCGATGCCGCGCAGCACGTTCATCTTCTCGAGCAGCGCGTCGGTCAAGAAGCTGCCGATGAGCGGCGAGATGCGCGCGGCGCCGGCGTCGAAGTCTTCGAGCGTCTGCGAGCGCGAGCCCGCCGTCTGCGCGTGCGTGCGCTTGCAGTCGACGAGCCGCGCCGTCTTCGCGACGTGACCTGCGTACAGCGGCTGGTCGCGCAGCGTCACCGTCGCGTCGATGGGGTACGTGTTCTCGTTGCTCACGCCGCCGTGGCCGACCCACGTCGACACGAAGAAGCGCGGCAGCCGCATGCCCTGCGCTTCGGCGCGGCTCCACAGCGAGGGCAACAGCGGCAGGGCGAGGGCGGTGCCGCCCAGACCCTGCAGAAAGTGCCGGCGGCTCAAGCGATCGAATTTCATCGGTTCAAGTCTCCGGGCCGAGCTTGCGCAGCGAAAAGTGGGGTGACAGCACCAGCCGCTTCAGCACGTCGTGAATGGTCGCGGTCGACGAGGCCGCCTGCATCTCGCGCAGCACGCAGCCGTCGCGCGTGGCGGGCTCGGTCGACGCGCCGTTGAAGGCCTCTTCGTGGCGCCCGGTCACGAAGCGAAAGGCGTGGCGCGCGAAGCAGGCGTGAAACCGGTCTGACGAAGCGAGCGTCTCTGAGAGCGCGATCGCCCCATCGACCTCGGGGCTGCGATTGTCGCGGTCGATGTTCGGCTTCGTGACGGCGTTCACCGCTTCCCAGCCGCTGAGCTGGCCCTGCGAATACAGCGGCTCGCGCGCGCGGTAGCGGCCGAACGCGTCGTAGCCCTCGAAGGGGAAGCCGAGCGGGTTGACGCTGTAGAGGTGACAGCCGCGGCAGGCGGTGCCCTCGATCTCGGTCTTCGCGACGGTGAGGTTGCGAACCGTCGGCACCGCGGGGGCGACGTAGCCCATGGGCGTCGAGATGTCGGCGGGCGGCTCGAGAAAGTCGCAGAGGTATTCGACGCGCAGGCGCGCGCCGCGAATGATGGGGTTGCTGTCGGGGTAGCCCGAGAACAGGTAGCCGGCGCGGGTGAAGAGGCCGGCGCGCTGCCCGGCGGGGAAGCGCGGGGCCTGGTCGGGGTTCCCGTTCCACTCGGGCACTCCGTAGATGGCGGCGAGCGCCGGCGCGCGCGCGAACGACAGCTGGCTGGTCAGCACGTCGCGCATCGAGCCGCGCTGGCCGTAGTGGTCGAGCAGCGCGACCATCTCTTCGATGGCGTCTTCACGCAGCCGCG
>JAEUJP010000134.1 GCA_016793725.1 Myxococcaceae bacterium
TCGATGGTCGCCGACTTGCGCGCGAGGTCGACGAACACCGAGACCTTCGAGCGCAGCACCTCGGGCTCGTACGGCTTCACCAGGTAGTCGACCGCGCCCATCGAGTACGCGCGCAGCCGTGGCAGGCCCGTCTCTGACAGACCGGTGAGAAAGATGATGGGCGTCTCGGCCGAGCGCTCGCGCTCGCGAATCAGCCGCGCCGTCTCGAACCCGTCGAGGCCCGGCATCACCACGTCGAGCAAGATGAGCGCGAAGTCGCGGTCGAGCAGCGCACGCAGCGCCTCACGGCCCGACTGCGCGCGGTGCAGGCGCTGGCCGAGCGGCTCGAGCGTCGCCTCGAGCGACAAGAGGCCCGCCGCCTGGTCGTCGACGAGCAGAATGTCGACCTGGTCGCTCACCGGGCCTCACTTCGCGCGTCGGCCGGCGCCACGTCACCAGGCACCGGCACCGCCGGGTCTTCGTCGTCGAGCCACACCCGCAGCATGGCGAGCAGCTTGTCGACGTCGACCGGCTTCGCGATGTAGTCGGAGGCGCCCGAGGCGATGCACTTCTCGCGGTCGCCCTTCATCGCCTTGGCGGTGAGCGCGATGATGGGCAGGTTCGCGAGCTGGGGCAGCGCACGTATGGCGCGGGTGGTCTCGTACCCGTCCATCTCGGGCATCATCACGTCCATCAGCACGATGTCGAGATCGGGCTGCTTCTTCAGCATCGAGATGCCCGACTGGCCGCTCTCGGCGAAGTACATCTTCAGCCCGTGCCGCTCGAGAATCGCCGTGAGCGCGAAGATGTTGCGCACGTCGTCGTCGATCGCGAGCACCGTGCGCCCGTAGAGCCGTGGGCTCTTCTCTCGCGCGCGGCCGAGCGCCTGGCGCTGGCTCTCAGAGAGGGTCTTCACCGGGCGCCGCACCGAGATGCACACCTGCTCGAGCAGCCGCTCGGGCGTGTTCACCACCTTGAGCGCGTGCCCCGCGGCGAGCGTCTCGAGCGCAGCGGTCTGGCTCGCAGTGAGCTCGCCCTCGGCCAGCGCCACCACGGTGCACGAAGGCCACCCCGCGTCGGCGCGCGCGCGCACCAGCCGGGCGATGGCCTGCTCCGGCAGGGCACCCGCGCGCACGGCCAGCGCGCTGGCCGCCGAGGTGGCCTGCGCCCGGAGCGCGTCGTCGACGTTCGCGGCGGCCGTGAGCTCCTGGCCATCACCGCCGAGCAGCTCGCAGAGGCGCTCTCGCGCGGCCGGGTCGGGCTCGATGACGAGCACGCGCGGCCGGTGCGGCGCGCGCAGCTTCTCGATGGCGCCGAGCACGGTGCCCGCTCCGAGCGAGCCCGACATCGACCAGTGCAGAGCGGCGCCGCGCTTCAACGAGCGGGCGCGGTCGGCCGGCGCGCCGAGCGTGATGACGGGCAGGTGCATCGTGTCGGCGCCGTGCGTCAGCCGCTCGAGCGCCACCCAGCCGCCGCGCTCACCCGCGCCGAGGTCGACGATGCACGCGACGGGCTGCAGCTCTCGCGCGGCCTTCACCGCCGCGTCGCCGTTCGGCGGGGTGAGCAAGCGCAAGCCGAGCTCGCTCGAGGTGGCCGCGAGCAGCTCGCGCCACTCGGGTCGCTCGGTGAGCACGAGCAGCACACGCTCACCCGGAGCGACGTTCACGCGCTCGTCTTCGCTCGGCACGACGGCCGGCAGCTCGCTCGGCGGGGGCGCCAATGGCAGCGGGCGGGGCGGGGTGGCTGCCCACGGCTGGGGGAAGGTCGACGGAGCCGCATGCCCGGACGGCCAGACGACCTGGGGCTGCACCTCTTGCGGCCGCGCCTGGCCGACGTACTCGACCGGCAGGTAGAGCGTGAACGTGCTGCCCCTGCCGGGCTCGCTCCGCAGGCGAATTTCACCGCCGAGCAGCTTCGCGATGTCGCGGCTGATGCTGAGACCCAGGCCGGTGCCGCCGTACTTGCGGCTCGTCGTGCCGTCGGCCTGCTGAAACGCCTCGAAGATGATCTCGTGCTTGTCTTTCGCGATGCCGATGCCGGTGTCGGTGACCGAAAACGCGATGACCGAGCGCGCGCCGGCGAGCACCGGGTGGGTCGCCGCCCAGCCACCGGCCGCGCGCGACATCTTCAGCTCGACCTTGCCCGCGTCGGTGAACTTGAACGCGTTCGACAACAGGTTGCGCAGCACCTGCTGCAGGCGCTTGCCGTCGGTCTCGAGCATCTCGGGCAGGGCCGCGTCGGTGTCGATGACGAAGTCGAGGCGCTTGCCGGCCGCGACCTGGCGGAAGGTGCGCTCGGCGAAGTGGCGCAGCTCGGTGAACCGCACCGGCCCCGAGTTGATGGCCATGGTGCCCGACTCGATCTTCGACAGGTCGAGAATGTCGTTGATGAGCTCCATCAGGTCGGCGCCCGACGCGTGAATCGTGCGGGCGTACTCGACCTGGCGCGACGAGAGGTTGCCGTCGGTGTTCTCTGAAAGGCTCTGCGCGAGCAGCAAGAGCGAGTTGAGCGGCGTGCGCAGCTCGTGCGACATGTTCGCGAGAAACTCGCTCTTGTACTTCGACGTCAGCGCGAGCTGCTCGGCCTTCTCTTCGAGGGCGCGCTTGGCGAGCTCGACCTCGTCGTTCGTGCGCTCGACCTCGGCCTTCTGTTCCGACAAGAGCTGCGCCTTCTCTTGCAGCTCTTCGTTGGTCGACCGCAGCACCTCGGCGAGCGTCTGCGACTGCTTGAGCAGCGCTTCGGTGCGCATGTTGGCCTGAATGGTGTTGAGCACCACCCCGATGCTCTCGGTCACCTGCTTCAGGAAGTTCAGGTGCACCTCGCTGAACGGGTACACGCTGGCCATCTCGATGACGGCCTTGATCTCACCCTCGAACAGCACCGGCAGCACGACGATGTTCGTGGCCGGCACCTCGCCGAGCGCCGAGCCGATGCGCACGTAGTCTTTCGGCGCCCCGAACAACAGAATCGGCTCTTTGTCGAGCGCACACTGGCCGACGAGGCCCTCGCCGAACCGCACCGTGTCGATGAAGCCGTCGCGCTGGAGCAGCGCGTAGCCCGCGAGCAGCTTCAGCATGTCGACGCCGTCTTCGCGCGTCTCGGCGCCGAAGAACGCGCCGTGCTGGGCGCTGACCAGCGGAGCGAGCTCGGAGAGAATCACGCGCGAGACGGTCTGCAGGTCGCGCTGGCCCTGCAGCACGCGGGCGATGCGGGTCAGGTTGGTCTTCAGCCAGTCTTGTTCGGTGTTCTTCTGGGTGGTCTCTTTGAGATTCCGAATCATCTCGTTGATGTTGTCTTTGAGCGCGGCGACCTCGCCGAGCGCATCGACCGAGATGCTGCGGGTCAGGTCGCCCTTCGCGACCGCGGTGGCGACCTCGGCGATCGAGCGCACCTGGGTGGTCAGGTTCGCCGCGAGCTGGTTCACGTTGCCGGTGAGGTCGCGCCAGACGCCGGCGGTGCCGGGCACGCGGGCCTGGCCGCCGAGCTTGCCTTCGATGCCGACCTCGCGCGCGACCGACGAGACCTGGTCGGCGAACAGCGCGAGGGTGTCGGTCATGTTGTTGATGGTGTCGGCGAGCAGCGCGATTTCGCCCTGCGCGCTCACCACCAGCTTGCGCTTCAGGTCGCCGTTCGCGACGTGGGTGACGACCTTGGCGATCTCACGCACCTGGGTGGTGAGGTTGGTCGCCATGTAGTTGACGTTGTCGGTGAGGTCTTTCCACGTGCCGGCGACGCCGCGCACGATCGCCTGGCCGCCGAGCTTGCCCTCGGTGCCGACCTCGCGGGCGACGCGGGTGACCTCGCTCGCGAACGAGCCGAGCTGCTCGACCATGGTGTTGACGGTGTTCTTCAGCTCGAGAATTTCGCCGCGGGCGTCGACGGTGATCTTCTTCGACAGGTCGCCGCGCTGTACGGCCGTAGTGACCTCGGCGATGGCGCGAACCTGGGTGGTGAGGTTCGCCGCCATCGAGTTGAAGTTCTCGGTGAGGTCTTTCCACGTGCCGGCGACGCCCTTCACGACGGCCTGACCGCCGAGCTTGCCGTCGGTGCCGACCTCGCGGCCGACGCGGGTCACCTCGCTCGCGAGGAAGCGGAGCTGGTCGACCATGGTGTTGATGGTGACCTTCAGCTCGAGCAGCTCGCCGCGGGCGTCGACGGTGATCTTCTTCTGCAGGTCGCCCTGCGCGACGGCGGTGGTCACCTCGGCGATGTTGCGCACCTGCGAGGTGAGGTTCGACGCCATCGAGTTGACGGTGTCGGTGAGGTTCTTCCACGTGCCCTGCACCTCGCGCACGTCGGCGCTGCCGCCGAGCTTGCCTTCTGAGCCGACCTCGCGCGCGACGCGCGTCACCTCACTCGCGAACGAGCGGAGCTGGTCGACCATCGCGTTCATCGTGCGCTTGAGCTCGAGAATTTCGCCGCGGGCGTCGACGGTGATCTTCTTCGAGAGGTCGCCCAGCGCGACCGACGTCGTCACCTCGGCGAAGTTGCGCACCTGGGTGGTGAGGTTCGACGACATCGAGTTCACGCCCTCGGTGAGGTCGCGCCACGAGCCGGCCGCGCCCTTCACGTCGGCCTGGCCGCCGAGCTTGCCCTCGGTGCCGATCTCGCGCGTGACGCGGCTCACCTCGCTCGCGAACGCGCCGAGCTGTTCGGCCATGCCGTTGACGAGCTGGGTGGTGCGCAAGAGCTCACCCTTCAGCGGGCGGCCGTCGATGTCGAGCGGCGCGCGCTGCGACAGGTCGCCCGCCGCGACGGCGCGAATGACGCGCGCGACCTCGCTGTGCGGCTGCACGAGGCCGAAGACGAGCGCGTTGATCGCCTGAACGTTGCCCGACCACGCGCCGGCGGCCCCGGTGACGGTGGCGCGCCGGCTGACGCGGCCCTCTTCGGCGACGGCGACCTGCATCTTGCCGAGCTCGCTCGCGAGCCGTTCGTTCAGCTCGACGATGTCGTTGACCGCGTCGCAGACGCGGCCGAACACGCCGGTGCGGTCGGTGGGCAGCCGCGCGTCGAAGTGACCCTTCTTGACGGCAGCGAGCACGCGCAGCAGCAGCCGCGCATCGGCGGCCGAGATCTCGTCTGCCGCCGGGCGGGCTTGTCGATGAGCCATGTCGCGCTGCCTTTCGAAGCTACTTGCGGGCGTCTTGCGGCGAGAGCTCGGCCTCGGTGAACCCGTAGCCGCGCAGCTTTTCCCACAGGTTCTTGCGCGAGATGCCGAGCAGGTTGGCGGCCTCGCCGCGCTTGCCGCGAGCCTGCTGCACGACGCGCTTCAGGTACGCGCGCTCGAACTCGCGCATCGCCTCGGGCAGCGGGCGAATGCGCTTCTCGCCGTTGGCGGCGTTCGGCTCGCCGACGATTTCCGGAGGCAGGTGTGCCGTGTCGACCTCGCCGCCCTCGGCGAGAACGACGGCGTGCTCGATCGCATGCTCGAGCTCGCGCACGTTTCCCGGGAAGGGGTACTCGGCGAGCGCGGCGAGCGCGCGGCCCGAGATGCTGGGCGTCTTCTCGCCGACCTTGAAGCGCTTCAAGAAGTGGTCGACGAGCAGGAGCAGGTCTTCGCCGCGCTCGCGCAGCGGCGGAATGGTGAGCTCGAGCGCGTTGAGTCGGTAGAAGAGGTCTTCGCGGAACTTGCCCTCGCTGACCATCGCCTTGAGGTTGCGGTGGGTGGCCGAGATGACGCGCACGTCGACCGAGATGGTGCTGTTGGTGCCGAGCGGCTCGTAGGCGCCTTCTTGCAGCACGCGCAGCAGCTTGCTCTGCGACGGCAGCTGCAGCTCGGGCACCTCGTCGAGGAAGAGGGTGCCGCTGTCGGCGGCCTTGAACCGGCCCTCGCGGCGTTTGACGGCGCCGGTGAACGCGCCGCGCTCGTGGCCGAACAGCTCGGCTTCGATCAAGGTCTCGGGAAAGGCGCCGCAGTTGACGGCGACGAACGGCTGCTTCGAGCGGCGGCTCTTCTCGTGGAGGATGCGGGCGATGAGCTCTTTGCCGGTGCCGCTCTCGCCGGTGATGAGCACCGAGGCGCTGGAGTCGGCGAACTTGTCGATGCGCTCGAACAGGCGCATGACGGCGGGCGACTTGCCGATGAACTTGGTGAGGGCGCTGTCGGGAGCGCCGCCGCCGGTCGAGGCGGCCTGCATCTGCTTGGCGAGCTCGCGCTCTTTGGCGATCTGCTGGAGCCGCTCGAGGAGCTTGTTGATGTCGAAGGGCTTGGGCAGGTAGTCGAGGGCGCCCTCTTTCATCGCGGTGACGGCGTCGGGCACGGTGGCGTACGCGGTCATGAGAATGACGTGCGTCGACGGCAGCTCGGTGCGGGCGCGGCGAAAGACTGCGAACCCGTCCATCTTCTGCATGCGCACGTCGCAGATGACGACGTCGAACGCATGGGCGGTGAGCGCGCTCATGGCGCTGACGCCGTCGGAGGCGGTGGCGACCTGGTGGCCCTCGCTCCTCAGCACGCCGGCGAGGGGGAGCAGAATCGAGGGCTCATCATCAACCACGAGAATGTCGAGCATGGCTGCCATCCTTTTTCGGTTACGGGCGGGACATTTCTATGTCGTGCCCAAAATCCATTTCAACGCGAGTTACCGTGTCTCACCTGGCGTTACGGTTCAGTAACGACTTCAACAAAATCACCAGGCTCGCGTGAGCGCGAACACGGCCGAGCGCAGAGCGCCGTCATCGGGTGAGGTCTCGAAGACGTAGGCGGCGCCTGCGCGCTCGGCGGCGACGAAGCTGCGCCAGTCGCCGGTGCGGGTGAGGAGGATGAAGGGTGGGGCCTGACCGTCGCGGCGCAGCTGCTCGACGGGCTTCAGGTCATCGCTGATGACGACGTCGGGGAGCCTCGCTTCGGCGATCGTGTAGGCCTTGCACCAGGCGACGAGCTCGTCGGGGTCTCGGGCCTCGACGACCTTGAACCCGTCGGCGCGGAGGTGGCGCGCGAGGTTCTGGGCGCGGTGGGTGTCGGTACGGGAAACGATGACGGTGGCGTCTCGAGGGTCCAGGGGAGTGCTCCGGTGCGGCGGTGTGAACGGCATGCGGCGACTGCTTCTTCAGGGTCAGTGGGCCTGCCGGCGGAGCGCCTCTTCGACGGCGGCGCGCAAGAGGCCGCCTTCGATGTCGCCGTGCAGAACGCGGCAGTTGGGCAGGTGGGTGGCGGCGATCGCGGCGGTGGGGGCCTGGTGAACGTTGATGAAGATGACGGGCGTGAGATCGCCGGCGCGGCGCATCGCGCAGATCGCCTCGAAGCCGCTGCAGCCCTCCATGTCGAGCTCGGCCACGATCACGTCGGGCCGGGGGAGCGGTACCCAGGGGCCGTGCTGGTCGAGGTAGTCGAGCAGCTCGCAGCCGTCTTCGACCTCGACGACGGAACAGCCGCCGGTGCCGAGCTCCCACGCGAGAGCGCCGCGGCGCGTCTCGTCGGCGTGCGCGAGCAGCACGAGGGGCAGGAGGGGCGTCGGCCAGGCACCAGATCGTGACGCCTCGTCGGCCGATGTTCCCGTTGAGAAACCACCGCCCCGGCCCCATGTGTCTTCCGGCAGACGTTCGAAGGCAGTCTCGTCGCGGGGTTCGAGGTCGGGCGCGAAGGTCTGTTTCGAATCGGTGAACGTCACGACCGAT
>JAEUJP010000157.1 GCA_016793725.1 Myxococcaceae bacterium
GGCGGCTCGGCGTCGACGTTCGGAGGCGGAGGTGGAGGCGGCAGCTCGCTCGGTGGCGGAGGCGGCCGCGTGAGCGAGAGCGGGTCTAGAATCAGCGAGAGCGCGAGCGCCGTCGAAGAGGCGAGCTCGGAGCAGTCGGCAGCCGACGAGGTCAGCTTCTTCGACCCGACGGTGACGCCCGCCTCGTTCGTGACCATCAGCTCGCTGGAGTAGACCCCACTCGCAAAACGCCAGCGCAACGAAACGGTGCGCGTCGCATCGGAGCTGAACGGGCTCGAGCCGAGGCGCTCGGCCACCGCGCGCTGCACGGCCTGCTCGTCGGGGCAGCTCTCGGCCAGAGGCTCGCGGCGCGAGTCGAGGCGATGTGGAGCGACCGAAAGAACCACCAGCAGCAGCGACGTCACCGGCACACTCCGCCGAGGCAGGTCTTGGTGGTGCCGCAGAAGTCACACGACCTGCCACCCACGCCGCACTCGAGGTCGTCATCGCCGGCGAGGCAGCGGCCGAGGGAGTCGCAGCAGCCCGCGCAGTTGCTGGGGCCACACGTCGCGCAGACGCCGGCGATGCAGAGCTGGGTGATGCCGCAGTTGGCGCAGACGCCGCCGTTCTTGCCGCAGGTGCTGGTGTCGTTGCCGGCGCGGCAGATGGAGCCGAAGCAGCAGCCGGTGCAGATGCCGCAGCTGCCTTTGACGACACACTCGCCGTTGAGGCAGTGGGTGCCGGCGCCGCAGGTGCTGCAGACGTGACCGGCGGTGCCGCAGGCGGCCTCAGACTGGTCGGCGCCGTCGACGCAGGTGTTGCGCGCGTTGCAGCAGCCGCTGCAGTTCGAAGGGGTGCAGCTGCCGGGAGGTGGGTCGACCAGCTGCAGTCGCTGCTCACATGCGGCCGCGCAGAAGAGGAACACGACGAGTCGCCCCACGGCTCGCACCTTACGTTGTCGCCGAGGGCAATTCTCCAACGCATTCCCTGGAGGTTTGGGGCGCCGAGAGGGTTTCCGTCACAGGGGGAAATCCATGGCGACGCGGTGTCGTCTTGGCAACCACCTTGGTAAGCGTGCGAGCCGTGAGCGAGCTGCGCAAAGGGTACTTCAGCAAAGACGCGAAGCCAGGCCCGTGGGACGTCATCGTCATCGGCTCGGGCATCGGGAGCATGACGGCGGCGGCGCTGTTGACGAAGCTTCAGCGCAAGGTGCTGGTGCTCGAGCAGCACTACGTGCCGGGCGGGTACACGCACACGTTCACGCGCAAGCAGTGGCGGTGGGACGTGGGCGTGCACGCGGTCGGCGAGGTGACGGTGCGCAGCATGCCGGGGCGGCTCTTGCGCGCGCTCACCGACGGCAAGCTCGAGTGGGCGTCGCTGGGGCCCGTCTACGACTCGTTCTATTTCCCCGACGGCGTCGAGCTCGACTTCCCCGACAACCCCGAGGCGTTTCGCGAGAACCTGACGCGCGCGTTTCCCCGCGAGGGCGAGGCGATCGGCAGGTACCTGTCGCTGGTGAAAGAGATCGCGTCGGGCATGCGCGGCTACTACTTCTCGCGCGTTCTGCCGCACGCGCTGTCGGGGCCGGCCGAGCGGCTGCTCGCGCGCAAGGTGCAGCCGCACCTGAAGGCGCACACGCGCGAGGTGCTGCAGAAGCTGACCGACGACCCGAAGCTGCGGGCGGTGTTCGCGGCGCAGTGGGGCTACTACGGCTCGCCGCCGAGCCGATCGGCGTTCGCGATGCAGGCGCTGGTGGTGAAACACTTCTTGTGGGGCGGCTACTACCCGCGCGGCGGCTCGCAGCAGATCGCGGCGGGGCTGCTCGGCACGGTCGCGAACGCCGGAGGGTGGACGCGCATCATGGCCGACGTCGAGCAGGTGCTCGTCGAGAACGGCAAGGCGGTCGGCGTGAAGCTGAAGGGCGGCGAAGCGCTGCGCGCGCCCGTCATCATCAGCGGCGCAGGCGCGCACGGCACGCTGAAGCTGCTGCCTGAAGCGCTGCAGCGCGAGAGCTGGTCGGGCTCGCTGGCGAAGCTGAAGCCGGCGCCCGCACACGTCTGCCTCTACATGGGCTTCAAGGGTGACGTGCGCGCGGCGGGCGCGACGGCGGCGAACCAGTGGTTCTACGACACGTGGGACAGTGAAGACGACGCGTGGAAGGTGGCGGCCGGGGCCGAGCAGCCGCGCGCGCCGGTGCTGTACGTGAGCTTCCCGTCGCTGAAAGACCCCGACCACACGGGCGACCTGCACACCGGCGAAATCGTCACGTTCGTGCCGTGGCAGACGTTCTTGCCGTGGCGCGAGAAGCGGTGGCGCAAGCGCGGCGAAGACTACGAGTCGTTCAAGGCGAGCATTCAGGGTCGCATGCTCGAGCAGTTGTTCACGCACCGGCCGGGGCTGAAGCCGCTCTTGCTGTACGCCGAGCTGTCGACGCCCATCACGACCGACCACTTCGTGCGGCCGTCGCAGGGCTCCATCTATGGGCTCGAGCCGACGCCCGAGCGCTTCGCGAACCCGCACCTGAAGCCGCGCTCGCCGGTGCCGGGGCTGTACCTCGCGGGCAGCGACGTGACGTCGGTGGGGGTGGTGGGTGCGCTGATGGGCGGGCTGCTCGCCGCGGTGGCCGCCGAACCGTGGGATGCGATGAGGTGGCTGCGCCGCGACGTGATGTGAGCGTCGCGATTCGCCACCGTTCACCCTGAGCCTGTCGTCGCAGGGGGCCTGCGCGAGGCAACGAGACCACTTCGACTTCGCCGCGCTTCGCGCAGCTCCGGTCAGCGCGAGCGAACGCGTGTGCCGATCGTCTAGTCTTTGAAGCGTCATGACGCTCAGCCGCCGCCAGCTCGGAGTCGCCGCCGCGGGGCTGACGGTCGCCTCGCGCGCGGGCGCAGCGCCCGAGGTCGAAGGGCCGCTCGAGCTGTGGACGTGGACGACCTCGGAGCAGATTCGCGGCCTCGAGAAGTGGGGCCTCTTGTTCACGCGCGCCGAGCGCCCCGACGTCGGCAAGGGCTACGCGTTCGAGGTGCTCGCGAAGTGGAAAGACGACGCCACTGCGCAGCTGTTGCTCAGCGAACGGTTCGAGAAGGGCCGGTTCGTGTGGTCGAACCCGTGGGCGACGTGCCTCGGCTTCGGCGGTGAGTCGTACGGGCCCGAGCTGGTTCGCATCGAGCTGAAGCCCGGCAGCGTGCTGAGCCGCTTCTCTTCACGCAGCGGCCCGCCCGAGGCCGTGAACGACGCGGCCCGCCTCGCCGGGTTTCACTTCGAGAACGAGAGCGCCGACCTGAACGGCACGCACTGCTCGACGTTTCGCGGCGACGGCGCCTGGCGCGAAATCTACGTCGGCGACGAGCAGCGCGTGGCCGGCTGGTCGCGAAAGAGCCGCGCCATCTCGGCACGGCTCGAGCGCGACATCTCGTTTCTCTCGCGGCTGTCGCGCGACGCCGCGGGCCTGAAGGTGCCCGACGTGTGCTCGTGGCTCGCGTCGGTGAAGCAGGCGTGGCGCGGCGAAGGCAGCGGCGCGCTCGCCGAGTACGCGCGGCAGCTCGCGTTCGCGTCGCCCGAGTACCGGCCCACGCCCGAAAACCTGCGCCGCATCATCGCGGTGCTGCAGGCGCGCCTGAGGCTGTGAGGCGCCTCGGCGCAGACGAAGCGACGCGGCTCGTCGCCGACACCGCTGCGGCCCTGCCCGAGAGACACCGCGGCTGCGTGATGTGCGCCATCGCGAGCGGCGAGCACGACGCCGAGCTCGTGATTCAGCGCAGCGCCGCCGGCGTGCTGCTCGTCGACCGGTTCGCGGCCACGCGCGGTCACCTCATGGTGGTGCTGCCCGAGCACGTCGAGCACGTCGCGCGGCTCGAGTGGGAGCGCTACGCAGCGATACAGCGGCTCGCGTGGCAGGCGTCGCGTGCGCTCGACGCGCTGATGTCGCCACGGCGCATCTTCGTCGCTGCGCTCGGAGCTTCGGTGCCGCTGTCGAAGACGTTCCCCCATCTGCACCTGCACGTCGTGCCGGTGTACGAAGACGGCGACGCGAGCCGGCCAGCGAACGTCTTCAGCTGGTCGCACGGCGTCTGGGTCTACGAGAAGGCTGAAGGAGCCACGCTCGCGTCCGAGCTTCGTGTGCTCATGAACGCTCGAGAGCCGTAGCGGCGCGGCGAGCGGTCGCGCGTGGCCGGCGAGCACCACGACCCTCGCCGTCACCCAAGCGCTGACGAACATGCGAAATAAACCCGGCCAACCATCGTTCTCACCGGTTCGCACGGGCGCGCGTGCCCGACTCCCGCGTGCGCGCGCGTGCTCCACTGCCGTAACGGCGCGTCGCGAAATCGCTGAGCCCTGGCAAAACATTTGCTCAGAGGCGCGGCCATGAACGAACGGGCCAGGCGATTCTTTTCGGTGTCGGCGGTGGCGGTGGTGGCGGGCATCTGCGTGGCGACGTCGCCTCCGCCGGTGCCGGGGCTGAGCGACTGCGTGACCACGCCCCAGATGACGTTGGATGCGCTGAACACCACGGCGCAGGCGCACTTCACGTACGACCTGAGCGCGGAAGGGAACCCGACGACGGGGGGTGCGCTGGCGGCGAACGCGAACATCGAGATGAACACGTGTGTCGCCGACGGCTCTGATGCCGGGTGCAGCTTCGGCCCGCCGCCCGACGGCGGCACGTTGACGCTGACGCGAGACGACGGCACGGCGTTCGCGGCGGGCACCGATTCGCCGCTCTTCATCGGCTGCCCGTTGGGCCAGGCGTGCAAAGACGGCGCGACGGCGAGCTACGCGCTGCCTGCGGGCTACTCGGGTGCGGCCGTGCGCGTGCAGTTCACCGCGTGTGGCCGCGTGACGCTCAACGGCGGCAACCTGCCGAACGGCTCGACGTTCACGGTCACCGAGCCATGAGGGCGCAGCCGGTCGCCGGCGAAGGCCTGCTGCACCCCGCGGCGCTGGCGGCCGCGGCGCTGCTCGGGCTCAACGACCACCTGTTCAAGGCGCTCTGGCCGGGCACCGTGACGGGCAAGCTGTCTGACGTCGCAGGTCTGCTCGTGTTCCCGCTCCTCTTGCAGGCGCTGTGGGAGCTCGGTGGCTGGCGCTCGGGTCGCCGAGTCGCTCCGTCGCTGAACGTGCTCGCGGTGTGCGTGCTCGTGACGGCGGTCGTCTTCACGCTCGCGAAGGTGTGGCCGCCGGGCTCGCACGCGTACCGCGTCGCGTTCGGGGTCGCGCGCTGGCCGCTCGACGCCGCGCTCGCGACGCTGTCGGGTCGCGGGCTGCCCCCGCTGAGCAGGGTCTCGCTCACGCCCGACGCCACCGACCTCGTGGCGCTGCCGGCCGCGGCGCTCGCGCTGTGGGTCGGCGCGGCGCGTGTCAGGGCCTCTGGTCGCTGCGCTTCTGGTCGCTGCGCTCCCGTTTCCGCGCCGGAGGCGCGGAGCTTCCACGCGCTCGGCTCAGCCCTGGCGAATGACCGCCGGCTTCTGCGCCGTGCCTGACACCGAGATGATGTCGGGCTCGCCGAGCAGCTCGTACAC
>JAEUJP010000158.1 GCA_016793725.1 Myxococcaceae bacterium
CCCGACGGCAGTTCCCGGTACTTCGTCCGGCTGTGACGCTCGCGCGTCACCGCTGACCGTCGGGCGACGAGCTACTGAAGGCAGACCGCCGGCGCGTACGGCGACGCGCGCAGGCTCGTCAGCGCGGTGCGGCACGCGCTCGTGCACGCGTCGGCGGTCGCCTGGCCGCTCGACCAGCACGAGCCGTTCGAGCGGTAGGCATCGATGTTCGACGGCGACGTCTGCGTCGCGGTGTAGCAGGCGACGAAGTCGGCGCAGTCTGCCGACTGGCTCACGCCGGCGCCCTGCGGGCCCGGCCCGCCCGCGAACAGAAAGCCGCGCGTGAGCGAGGGCGTGTCGATGATGCAGCGGCTCGCCCGCAGCGAGCCGGCGATGGCGTCGCCCTGCACGCCGAACTTCGCGTCGACCGACAGGTTCATCGTGCCGCGGTCGAGCGAGAGCCCGGTCACGCGCACGAGGCCGCTCAGCGCGCCCCGGTTCGCGCTGGGTATCGCGTTCGTGCCGTTGCCGTCGGTGCGAATGAAGACGCCGGTGGCTGCCGCCGCCGCGGTCGTCGTCGCGCCGAGCACGTAATCGCCGACGTCGGGCGAGAGCAGCTTGCCGTCGGCCTGCCGCGTCAGCGTGAACGTCGTGTACATCGCGTTCGGCGGGGCCTTGGTGCCGAGCAGCGACGCGCACGTGCCGACCTGATCCGTCAGCACCACCACCGCACCGACCATCGCGCCCTTGCCGTCGTCGACCGTCGCAAACAGCGCCTCGTTGACGTCGAGCTCGTAGCCCGAGACCCGCCCGCTGACCTGCGGGCCACACGCCGAAAGCCCCACTGCCAGCACCCAAGCCGTCTTTGTCATGTCTATGAACACACCTTTCGGCGCGGTATGTGGAACCCCGCCCGGAGGTTTTTGAGATGCCCCCCTCGAAAGAGTGGAAGGAAGTCGTCAGCGACGGTGAAGACGCACGCTTCCTTGGCTACGCCGAGTACCTGCAGGGCCTGCAGAGGGCTCGCGCCCAGAAGGGTCGCGCCCTGCACCTCAAGCAGAACCTGGCGCTGAAGGGCGAGCTCGTCATCGACCCCGACCTGCCCGAGCCCGCACGGCACGGCCTCGGCGCCAGGCCCGGCCGCTACGGCGTCTGGGTGCGCCTCTCGAACGGCAGCGGCGCCAGCCAACCCGACCCGAAGGGCGACCTGCGCGGCTTCGCGCTGAAGGTCATCGGCGTCGACGGCAAGAAGGTCATCCCGGGAATGGAGAGCGCCCGCACCCAGGACCTCTTGTTCATCAACCACCCCATCACCGCGATGCGCAACACCGACGAGTTTCTCGCCATCGTGAAGGGCATGCAGACGCCGGCGCTGCTCCTGCCCAGGCTCATCGGCGCGGTCGGCTTCTTTCGCGCGCTCGCCATCTTGAAGGCCGCCGTCAAAGACCTCGGCTTCAAGATGACCAGCGTCGCGACCACCGACTACTTCACGGCCGCGCCCATCAGCTGGGGCCCGTACGCGGTGAAGGTGAAGCTCGAGGCGCGCGCGAAGCCCGACCCGTCGGCGAAGGCCGGCGGCACGCCTGGGTACATCGGCGAAGAGCTGACCTCGCGCGTGAAGGCCAACGCCGTCGTCTACGACCTGCGCATTCAGCACTACGTCGACCCCACGTCGACGCCGATCGAAGAGCACGACCGCGAGTGGCACAGCCCGTGGCTCACCATCGGCACGCTCACCCTGCCCGCCCAAGACGTCACGTCGCCCGAGGGCCGCGCGCTGCAGGCGAAGGTCGAGGCCGCGTCATTCGACCCGTGGCACGCGCTCGTCGAGCACCGCCCGCTCGGCAACGTGATGCGCGCCCGCAACCACGCCTACCGGCTCAGCACACAAGAGCGCGGGGCGGCGGCAGAGCCCGAACAGTCGTGACGACGCTGCGTTCGTAACAACCCCGATCCACAACGGGGGTGAAGCGTGTCTTGGTGACCGCCGACACGAGGCAGGCGTGGCACCATCGAACCTCACCGAGGCGCTGCGCGAACAACGCACGAGCAGCGCCCGCCGCATCAACCCGCTGAGGCTCTTCGCCGTGGCGCTGGTCTGGCTCATGGCGCTCGCCTTCGGGTGGGACGTGCTGCTGTTCACCGGCTACTTCGCCGCCGCCGCCGTGACGTTCGCGCTCGCGCACCGGTTCACGCGCGCGGCCGAGCTGTCGGTCTACGCCATCGCGCTGTTCGACATGCCCGTCATCTACGCGCTGCAGCGGCAGAGCTTCGCGGGCAGCACCAGCCCTGGCGCCGTCGCGGGCTTCACCGTCGCCATCTTCGCGGTGCTCGTCGCGCTGAGCCTGCTGGCGCTCGACTCGCGGTCGACGTTGGTGACGGTCGCGAGCGGCACCGTGCTCGCCATGCTGCTGCAGTTGGAGGCCGGCATCACGCCCGGCGGCATGCTCTCGACGCCGGTGGTGCTCGGGCTGGTCGGCGTCACGGGGCACCTCGTCTCGAAGCGGCTGGTCGAGGTGACCCGGCGGCTGCTCGTCGACGCCGAGAAGCGAAAAGAGCTCGAGGTGCACCTGCACCACGCCGACCGCATGGCGATGATGGGGCTGCTCTCGGCCAGCGTGGCGCACGAGGTCGGCGGGCCGCTCACGTACCTGTTCGGCAACGTCGAGCTGATGCGGCTGAAGCTCGAGCGCGACGAGTACGACCAGCAGGAGTTCATCGAGCACCTCGACGAGGCCGCGGCCGGGGCCGAGCGCATCGCGCACATCGTTCGCGACATGCGGCAGATGGCGCGCAAAGAAGACGTGCAGTCGCTGAAAGAGATCGACGTGAAGGGCGTGGTCGAGGGCACGGTGAAGATGGCGAGCGCCGAGATTCGCAAGCGCGCGCAGCTCGAGGTCGAGCTCGGGCCCGTACCGGGCGTGGTCGCGAGCGAGACGAGCCTCGCGCAGGTGATGCTGAACCTGCTGATCAACGCCGCGCAGGCGATACCCGAGGGCAACTCGAGCGATCAGCGGGTGCGGGTGCAGACGCGCACGGGCAAGAACGGCGAGGCCGTCATCTCGGTGAGCGACACCGGCAGCGGCATCGACGACGAGGCGAAGAAGAAGCTGTTCACGCCGTTCTTCACCACGAAGCCGAAGGGCCAGGGCACGGGCCTGGGGCTCAGCATCTGCGCGCAGCTCGTGCACCGGGCCGGTGGGAACATCGCGGTCGACAGCGAGGTTGGGCGGGGTACGACGTTCACGGTGATGCTGCCACCGCGCGGCGGAGCGCCGCTGAAGCCGAGCGTTACGGCGCAGTGACGTCGCGGGCCTCAGGTGGTCTTGGGGCCGCCGAGAGATTACCGATGGTCATGGCTCAGCTCGCGGCAGGTCGGGTTCTGGTCGGTACGCCCTCGGGGCACGTGCTGATCCGCGTCGAGGGTCGCGGTACGCACATGAACAGCCAGCCGCTGCGCGACTTCGTGATGGAAATGGTGCGCGAGGGCTACCTCGAGTTCGACCTCGACCTCACCGACTGCCTCTACGTCGACAGCACGTTCGCGGGCGTCATCGTGGCGCTCTCGCTGCAGGTGCGTGAGACGAGCGGCGGCAGGGTCGCGGTGTTCGGCGCGAACTCGCGCTGCCGCGAGCAGCTCCACACGCTGGGCATCGAGCACCTGTTCGACCTGAAAGACGAAGTGCCGGCGCTCGACAAGAGCGACATGGAGACCCTGCCCTGGCCGTTTCGCTCGGAAGAGGCGTGGGGCGAGACGATTCTCGAGGCGCACCGCACGCTGGCCAGCATCGACCCGACGAACGCCGAGCGGCTGCAAGACGTCATCGAATACATGCAGCAGCAGAAGACGCACCGCCTGCACTGACCATGATGACCACGCCCCTGCAGATTCTTCTCATCGAAGACGACGAGGCCTATGCCGGGCTCGTACGGCGCATGCTCCGCACGAGCGGCAGCGAGCTCGTCGTCGCCGAGCGCATGGAGGCAGCGCTGAAGCAGCTCGCCGGCCGCACCTTCGACGTGGTGCTGTCTGACCTGAACCTGCCCGACTCGCGCGGCATCGAGACGTTTCAGAGGGTGATGGCCGCGGCGCCGAAGCTGCCCATCGTGGTGCTGACGGGCGAGAACGACGACGCGCTCGGGCTGCGCACCGTGCAGTCGGGCGCCCAAGACTATCTGGTGAAAGACCACGTCGAGCCGGCGCTGCTCTTTCGTTCGCTGACGTACGCGATCGAGCGCAAGCGCATGCAGCTCGAGGCCGCGCGGGTGGCCGACGAGCTGAAGAAGCAGAACGAGGTGATGCAGGCCGACCTGCGCATGGCGCGCGAGGTACAGACGGCCATGTTGCCGTTCGGGGCGTCGCGGTCGAACGGGCGGGTGTCGTTCACGCACCGGTACCTGCCGGCGGGGCCGGTGGGCGGCGACTTCTTCACCGAGTTCTGCAGCGAGAAGGGGCAGTGCGCGGCGGTGCTGTACGACGTGATGGGGCACGGCGTGCGGGCGGCGCTGGTGACGGGGCTCTTGCGGGCGCTGGCCGACGAGAGCTCGGTGCTGTCGCTGGGGCCCGAGCGGTTCTTGACGCAGCTGAACCGGAACCTGAGATCGATCTTCGGCAAGGCAGATCAGCAGATCTTCGTGACGGCGCTGTGTGTGGTCGCCGACCCGCTCGAGCAGCAGGTGTACTTCGCCTCGGCGGGGCACCCGAACCCGGTGCTGATCGACGCAGGCTCGGGCACGGCGTCGCAGGTCGAGACGAAGCGCGGGCCTCCGCTCGGGCTGGTCGACGAGGGCACGTGGGTGAAGCAGAGCGCGCCGTTTGCGGCGGGCAACCGGCTCTTGATGTTCACCGACGGGCTGTACGAGGTCGAGGGCACCGACGGCTCGCAGTACGGCACCGCGCGGCTCGCCGAGGCGGCGAGGCACAAGGCGGGGCTGCCGGCGACGAAGCTGCTCGCCGAGCTCATCGAAGAGGCGCAGGAGTTCTCGACCTCTGGCGACTTCAACGACGACGTCTGCGCGATTCTGCTGGAGCCCGAGCTGGGCAAGCCGCGCGAGTGACGTTTCACCCGCGGCGCGAGCGGTAGCGCTTCACGAGCGCGTTCGTCGACGAGTCGTGCTCGAGCTTGGGGTCTGTTGCTTCGAGCTCCGAGCCGATTCTCTTCGCGAGCACCTTGCCGAGCTCGACGCCCCACTGGTCGAAGGCGTTGATGTCCCAGATGACCGACTGGGTGTAGGTCGCGTGCTCGTAGAGCGCGACGAGCGTGCCGAGCGTCGCGGGGTCGAGGCGCTCGGCGAGAATCGTCGTCGACGGGCGGTTGCCCGGGAAGGTGCGGTGCGGCACGAGCTTCTCGGCGACGCCCTCGGCGCGCACCTGCTCGGCGGTCTTGCCGAACGCGAGCGCTTCGCCTTGCGCGAACAGGTTCGCCATCAGCACGTCGTGGTGGTTGCCGAGCGGGTTGTGCGACTTCATGAAGCCGACGAAGTCGCAGGGCACGAGGCGCGTGCCCTGGTGAATCAGCTGGTAGAACGAGTGCTGGCCGTTGGTGCCGGGCTCGCCCCAGTACACGGCGCCGGTGCCGGCCTTCACGTCGGCGCCGCCGAGCGTGACCCGCTTGCCGTTCGATTCCATCGTGAGCTGCTGCAGGTAGGCGGGGAAGCGCTTCAGGTACTGGTCGTAGGGCAGCACCGCGAGCGTGTGGGCACCGAAGAAGTCGGAGTTCCACACGCCGAGCAGGCCCATCAACACCGGCAGGTTCTTCTCGAACGGGGTCGAGCGAAAGTGCTCGTCCATCGTGTGGAAGCCCTGGAGCAGCTGAGCGAAGCCCGAAGGGCCGACCGCCAACATCGTCGACAGGCCGATGGCGCTCTCCATCGAGTAGCGGCCGCCGACCCAGTCCCAGAAGCCGAACATGTTCGCCGGGTCGATGCCGAACTTCTTCACCTCGGCCTCGTTCGTCGAGACCGCGACGAAGTGTTTCGCCACCGACGCGTCGTCTTTGAGGCTCGCGAGCGACCACGCGCGCGCCGACGCCGCGTTCATCATCGTCTCTTGGGTGGTGAACGTCTTCGACGCGACGATGAACAGGGTCTCGGCCGCGTCGAGGTCGCGCGTCGCCTCGGCGAGGTCGGTGCCGTCGACGTTCGACACGAAGCGGAAGGTCAGGTCGCGCTGCGTGTACGCACGGAGCGCTTCGTACGCCATCACCGGCCCGAGGTCTGAGCCGCCGATGCCGATGTTCACGACGTTCTTGATGCGCTTGCCGGTGTAGCCGAGCCACCTGCCGCTGCGCACGCGCTCGGCGAACTCGCCCATGCGCCCGAGCACCGCGTGCACCTGCGGCACGACGTTGACGCCGTCGACCGAGATGGTGGCCGTCTTCGGCGCGCGCAAGGCCACGTGCAGCACGGCGCGGTCTTCGGTGATGTTGATGCGCTCGCCCTTGAACATCGCCTCGATGCGCTGGCCGAGCGCGCGCTCGGCGGCGAGCGAGAACAACAGCTCGAGCGTGCGCGAGGTGATGCGCTGCTTCGAGAAGTCGACGTAGAGCCCGCAGGCTTCGACCGCGAAGCGGGTGCCGCGCCCTTCGTCTTTGGCGAACAGCTCGCGCAGGTGAACGTCTTTGACCTCGGCGTGGTGCTGCTTCAGGGCTTCCCAGGCGCGTGAGCTCATGGCGGCAGTACCTACTTCAGTGTGGCCTGCGAGTCTTCATGCACACATTGGGGCAGAGCCGTGGTTTCACGCGTTTGAGGCCGGTTACGTCGCGCTTCGAGAAACTCGAAACCCACATGTCTGATCCCCGATGATGCCGGTCAACATGACCGTCGGCCCTACGCGAATCAGTGGTGCAGCCCGTTCGACCCAGATTGACCAAGACTGGTCGAGCTCCCTCAAAGACCCGAACCGCAGCATCCCCCTGAACGCGACCGACGAGCTCAAGCGCAACGACCCCGAGGCCTACAAGCTCATCTCGTCGCTGAAGCCCGATCAGCTGGCCGCGCTGAAGGCGGCCGACAAGAACGGTGACGGCAAGCTGACGCTGAAAGAAGCGAAGGCGTTTCTGGTGGGCCAGAACGGCGCGCTGAAGACGGGCGGCAAGTTCGACAC